>NZ_NCII01000079.1 GCF_002256775.1 Novosphingobium sp. 17-62-19
CGAATGGCGTCCGTTTCGACAAAGCGCGGGCGCGTGTCGATCAGGTCGATCTTGCGATTGGCAACCATAGAACTCGGCGTCCTGTCCATGCTTCAATCCTTCTCCCGCGCCTTACGCGGGGTGGCGCTTCGCCCAGATTGCCGGGCGTCCATCGACGGTCTTCTGATAGACATCAGGCCAAGTCGCGAAGGCCTTGTCAGCGGCTTCGGAACTGATCGCCTGGTTCGGTGCAAAGCTGTCAAACCCGCAGCGGCGCATGTGGCTCAGCTGATCAAGCAGCACATCGCCCACCGCGCGCAATTCGCCCGCATAGCCATGCTCGCGCAGGATTCGCGCTGCCGAATAGCCACGGCCATCGGTATAGGCGGGGAAGTTCACTTCCACGAGCGCAATACGGTCCAGATGCGGCAGCAGCGCGCGCGCATCGTCGCCCGGCTCGATCCGCACTGCGGTGGCGTTGTTCTGATCGGCAAAGGCATCCACCGTTACCGCCGGATCGCTCACCGGCTCATCGCTGCGATAGCGCAAGTTCTGCTCAACCATTTGCTGGCTCCTTGGCATAGATCGCCTCCTTGAACGGGGCCATGCCGATACGGCGGTACGTGTCCACAAAGCGCTCGCCCTCGGCGCGTTGGGCGAGGTAAACGTCGGTCGCCTTTTCCACAGCGTCCACGATCCCGTCCTCGTTGAAGCCGGGGCCGGTGATCGTGCCAAGCGAGGTATCCGCACCTTCGCATCCGCCAAGCAGGAGTTGGTAGTTCTCCACGCCCTTTCGGTCCACGCCAAGGATGCCGATGTGGCCCGCGTGGTGATGACCGCAGGCGTTGATGCAGCCCGAAATCTTCAGCTTCAGCTCGCCCAGTTCGCGCTGGCGGCCAAGGTCGGCAAAGCGGTTCGAGATCTTCTGTGCCACCGGGATCGAGCGTGCATTGGCAAGCGCGCAATAGTCCAGCCCCGGACAGGCGATGATGTCGCCAATCAGGTCAAGGTTCGCAGCAGCCAGCCCAGCTTCATCCAGCTTCTGCCACAGGCCGTAGAGATCGGCCTTCTTCACATGCGGCAGCACGATGTTCTGCGCATGGGTCACGCGCAACTCGTCGAACGAATGCGCCAGCGCCAGATCGGCCATCAGGCGGATCTGGTCAGCCGTCGCATCGCCCGGAATGCCGCCCACCGGCTTCAGGCTGATGTTGACGATGGCATAGCCCGGCTGCTTGTGGGCATGGACGTTCTGGTCCACCCACAGCGCGAAGTCGGGGTCTGACAGGTCCAACTCGTCGGAGGCATTGGCGTCAAAGCCGGGCTGCTCGAAGAAGCCCTTGATCCGCTCCAGCTCTGCCGCAGGCGGCTCAAGCCCCAGCGTCAGGATATGCGCGAACTCTTCTTCCACCTGACGGCGATATTCGTCCGCGCCGATTTCATGGACAAGGATCTTGATGCGCGCCTTGTACTTGTTGTCGCGGCGGCCATAGCGGTTGTAGACGCGCAGGCACGCCTCGGCATAGGACACCATCTGCAACGGCGAAACGAAATCGCCGATCACGGGCGCGATCATTGGTGTGCGGCCCATGCCGCCACCGACGTAGAACCGGCAGCCGATTTCGCCTGCGTCGTTCTTCACCAGTTGGATGCCGATGTCGTGCAGCTTCATCGCCGCACGGTCAGTCTCGCTGCCGATGATCGCGATCTTGAACTTGCGCGGCAGGTAATCGAATTCCGGGTGGAAGGTCGACCACTGGCGCAGCAGCTCCGCATAAGGACGCGGATCGACAAGCTCATCCGCCGCAGCGCCCGCAAACTGGTCGGACGTGGTGTTGCGGATGCAGTTGCCGCTGGTCTGGATCGCGTGCATCTCCACCGATGCGAGATCGGCCAGAATGTCCGGCGCATCTTCCAGCTTGATCCAGTTGTACTGGATGTTCTGGCGCGTGGTGAAGTGGCCGTACCCACGGTCATACTTGTCGGCAATATCGCCCAGCATCCGCATCTGGCGGCTGTTCAGCGTGCCATAGGGCACCGCCACGCGCAGCATGTAGGCGTGCAATTGCAGGTACAGGCCGTTCTTCAGCCGTAGCGGCTTGAACTGGTCCTCGGTCAGGTCCCCGGCCAGACGGCGCTCCACCTGACCCCGAAATTCTGCCACGCGGGCATCGACCATCGATTGGTCATAGCTATCGTACTGGTACATCTCAGATCACCCAGTTCCCTGCCGCAGGATCGGCAGGCTTGAGGGAAAGGTCGAGCCGCACCGTCGGGCCAAGCGCCCGGATGCGGTCCTTGATATGCGCCGGGCGCACGCCGTCGTCGGTCACCGTCGCTTCGATCACTTGCGTGTCGGTGACGATCTGCTTGGCGTTTTCGCGCGCGATGATCGCCTCGGTATGTTCGCCTGCTTCCACCGCATCGTTGACATGGCGCGACCAGCCTTCGCCGGTCCACCAGATCACGTCTCCGGTGCGCAGATCACTTCCGGTGATGATCTTCACTTTACGGCCTCCAAAACCTGCTTCAATTCCATCATGTCTCCCCGGCCTGCAACATCGCCAATCACGATGAGAGCAGGGCTCTTGACCTTGTTTTCAGCCACCACCGAGCCAAGCCCGGCCAGTGCCCCGCGCAGCACGCGCATCTGCGGCCGCGCCGCGTTTTCGATCACGGCCACCGGCATGTCGGGCGCAAGCCCGTCCGCCATCAGCTTTTCGGCAATCGCGTCTGCCGTGGCGACGCCCATATAGATCACCAGCGTCCTGCCAACCCCGGCAAGGCCCGCCCAGTTCTGTTCGGTCAGCCCCTTGCACTGCCCGGCCACGAAGGTGACAATGCTCGCCGCATCGCGGTGGGTGAGGGGGATCATGGCCGAAGCCGCCGCCCCCATCGCCGCGCTGATCCCCGGCACAACCTGCACCGGCACGCCCGCCGCAAAGCAGTCCTCGGCCTCTTCGCCGCCGCGCCCGAACACGAACGGATCGCCGCCCTTCAGCCGCACTACGTCGTTCCCGGCCAAAGCCTCGCGCACCAGCAAGGCGTTGATATCTTCCTGCTGCATCGTGTGGCGTGACCGCTGTTTGGCCACCGAAATCATCCGGCACCCCTTGGGCGCCATCGCCAGAATCGAAGGGTCGACCAGCCCATCATGCACCAGCACGCGCGCATTCATCACCAGCCGCGCCGCGCGCAGCGTCATCAGGTCAGCGTCGCCCGGCCCAGCGCCCACCAGAAACACGGTTCCGACTCTTGAAGAGGAATTGCTCATGACAGCGCAGATGGGCGCGGGCGCGCCAACCTGCCAGCGAGAAACCTTTGCCCCCCGCCTAGATCAGCTTTAGCCGCCCACGCATCCACCACCCACACTCCGTCATCCCGGGCTTGACCCGGGATCCCGCTTCTTCTTTCAAAGCAGGGCTTGGCCGCATAGCGGGACCCCGGGTCAAGCCCGGGGTGACGATGGTATTGGCTATGCCTCCGGCGTCTGACCGCGCTTGCCCATCGCCTCGGCCAAAGCCCGCAAACCCTCGCTGTTCTTCAGATAAAGATCCTGCTGCGGAAACGGAATCTCGATCCCGTTTTCCATGAACAATCGCCACACGCGCTTCAGCACGTCGGACTTCACATTGGCCACGCCATCTTCGGGGTCATCGATCCACGCAAAAATGTTCAGGTCCACGCTGCTCGCGCCAAATCCCACCATCTGTATGCTCGGCGGACGGCTCTCCAGCACGCGCGGCGTCGATCTTGCCGCCTCCAGCAACAGCGCCTCAACCTTGTCCAGATCGCTGCCATAGGCCACGCCCACCGGAATATTGATGCCCACCTGCCGCGATGAATACGACCAGTTCTCCACTTGCGTGGTCATCAGGATTTCGTTGGGAATCAGATATTCACGGTTGTCGCGCGTGGTCACCGAAATGGCCCGGATGCCGATGCGCTTCACTTCGCCGAACGTCGATCCAGCGCCATCGTTTACCGCAATCACGTCGCCCGGCTTGATAGACCGGTCCATCAGCAGGATGATCCCCGCAATCAGGTTGCCGAACGTCTTCTGCAAACCGAAACCGATGGCCAGACCGAACGCACCCGAAAACACCGTCAGCGCCGTCAGGCTGATGCCCAGCACGTCGATCCCGATCAGGATCGCAATACCCCAGACCAACAGCGAAACGATCTTCTCGCCCAGCAACTGCTGCCCGCCGTCCAAGCTGTCGATCCGCCGGAACAACCGCTTGGCCAGCCTGCTGCCCAGCCGCGCAAACATCAGCACCAGCACCACCACGATGGCAATGCGAAGCGCACCCCAGACCGATATGTGATAGGTTCCGATGTCGAACCCGATCTCGTTGAGCGTGCGGATCACGTCCGCCACCCCATTTCGAAATTCGCTCATGCCTGACCCTCTTGCGCTGCCCACGCGGCAAGCCCGCGCCCCAGATCGGCAATCAGATCTGCCGTGTCTTCCAGCCCGATGGACAGCCGAACGCCAAAGATGTCACCCGGTTCCATCCCCACCAAAGGCCAGGCGCTTGCCGTGCGGATGCTGGCCGGATCGACCGGCGTGGCAAGGCTTTCAAACCCGCCCCACGAATAGCCGATGCCGAACAGCCCCAGCGCATCGATCAAGGCATCGCGCGCCGCACTCGTCCCGCCTTTCAACACAAAGCTGAACAGCCCGCACCCGCCGGTAAAATCCCGCCGCCACAACTCATGCCCCGGCGATCCCGGCAGCATCGGACAAAGCACCCGCGCCACCTCAGGCCGACCTTCCAGCCACTGCGCAATCGCCAATGCCGAAGCCGTCTCCGCCTCCAGCCGCAACTTCATCGTGCGAAGGCCCCGCAGCATCAGCGAGGCATCATCGGGCGAAACCACATTGCCCAGCCCCTGCGCGCGCACCCGCAACTTGCGATACCACTCCGGCCCGGCACTGGCAGACCCCATCATGCAGTCCGAATGGCCGGAAACGTGCTTGGTCAGGCTCATCACGCTGATGTCCACGCCATGCGCCAACGCGGCAAAGCCCCCGGAACATCCTGCACTTCCATCGTCAGGCTGCCGGGGCTTTCCAGCAAAACGCACCGCGTCCGCTCACAACAGGCCGCCTCGAACGAGGCCAAGTCGGTCGGATCAAACCACCGCGTCTCCACCCCGAAATCCCGCAACAATCCGCGTCCCATCGCCCGGCTCGGCTCATAGGCATTGTCGGTCATCAACAGCACATCGCCCGGCCGCAACACGGTGAGCAACACCCCCGCAATCGCCGCCACCCCCGAAGGATAAAGCACAGTGCCAGCCGCCCCCGGCTCCAGTTGCGTCAGCGCCTCAGCCAAAGCCCACTGCGTAGGCCCCCCACGCCGCCCGTAGTAGAAATTCCCATCCTCATTGGCCGGAGCGCTGCGCAGCGCCGCCATATCGGCATAGAGATGCGTAGAAGCCCGCCAAACCGCCGGATTAACCACCGCGCCCGGATGCTCCGGCGTCCCCGTCCACCCCTCACGCCGCCCTGCCAGCACGCCTCGCGTTGCGGGGCCGAGGGCGTCAAAATCATCAGAACTGCTCATGCTTCGGGCGATAGCAGAGGGAAGGGGCGGGAGTCATGGGGTTAGGTGCAAAGCCGGCGGCAGCACCAGACTTTGTCATTCCCACGACGTCTGGATTTCAGCACAGAAGAACTTCAAGGCTGGGAGCACAGCCGGATCCGTCATCAGCATAGCAGAGACGCAGCAGGCTCCCACCTCTCGTTGGTCAAAGAAGCGTTCAGGGGCCGTCAGGTAGCGGCGTCATCGTGCCCTTGTTGTGCGGGGACAAGCCAACGCTGGTGTAGGACGAATCGTTGTGCTGGATCATGTCTGCTTGCGGCGCAGCAGTAGCTGTTGGTGAAGGGCTAGGTGCAGGTGTGGGACTCGCCGATGCTGTAGGAGTGGGCGAGGGTGCTGGTGTTGCCGACCCGTTGGACGGCGTTTGAGCCGCAACGGAAACTGCCACCAAGCCTGCAAAAATTCCAATCGCAAAAATAGGCCGCATTTCATTTCTCGCTGTATTGGTTGGGTGTCGGTCTGCTATTGGCAGCCACAATCTTGTCAATGACAAAGCAGTCAGATTTTTCAATCAACTCCCGTCGCCTTCGGCGTCTCCGGGTCCAGCCCCCATTCGCTCCACGATCCATCGTAAAGCGCCACATCCTCCTTGCCGATCAGATGCGCGGCGAAGATCAGCACATTGGCCGTCATCCCCGATCCGCACGAGGTAATCAGCGGCCGCGCCAGATCCACGCCTGCCGCCTCGAACAGCGCCCTGATCGCGTCGGGTGCTTTCCACGTGCCGTCGAGGTTGAACAGGCTGGCATAGGGCACATTGCGCGCGCCGGGAATGTGGCCGCTGGCAAGGGCCGGGTTCGTTTCGGGCACATCGCCGGTAAAACGCCCTGCGCCGCGCGCGTCCACCACCTGTTCGGCCTTGCTGCCCAGATTGGCGAGGACATCGGCTTTCGACCGCACATGGCTGTCGTCAGACCACACGGTAAAGTGCCGCTGCCGCAGCGTTTCGGTGCCTTGCGCGCACTTGCGGCCCTCGGCTTTCCATTTCGCGATGCCGCCATCAAGCAGTGCCACGTTCTGCGCGCCGAACATCGTCAGCATGAACCACGCCCGCGTGGCGCTTTTTACCGGGCTGTCGTCATAGATCACGATGCGGCTGCCATCGCCAAGGCCCAGCGCCTGCATCCGGCTGGCGAATTTCTCGGGCGGGGGCAGGGTGTTGGGCACCGGCGATGCCGAGTCGACCAGATCTGACAGGTCCATGAACACCGCGCCGGGGATGTGGCAGGCTTCGTATTCCAGCAACGGATTGCGGCCATGCTCCGGCAAAAACGCGGTGGCGTCGACAATGCGCAAGTCGCTCGCGCCCATCTCGTCGGCGAGCCACTGGGTGGAAACCAGCGAATCCATAAGTTCTCAATGCTCCTGCCTGCGTTGCACGACCCGTCTTTGCGAGTTCGCACGTGCAGCAGACTAGACGCGGGTGTGACCTGCGTCACCATGAAAAAGTGGGCAAATCACAACTGATTTCACACCCGCCGCGTTAAGCGAATTGCGGCACAGTAAGCTCGCGCTGGCCCACTTGCGCATAGACGCGCGGTCCGAGGTCAAGCCGAAAAGGCTGCAAGCGCAAAGTGTTGGCGCTCTCGTCCAACCCCACAACAAATGCCCGGCGCAACCGCAATGGCCCTTCCACCGCAATCCGCACGAGCGGCACGAACAGTGCCGCGCTCCCATGCCGAATCGGCGTGATGGCGCTTAACGGCAGGCGCAATTCGCCGGTCAGGACCACCGTCTCTCCCGCTGCCATGGCCGCGATCTGGTGCAGCACTGGCGCATCATCGCCGCCAAGCTGCTCGTCTGCCGGGCGCGAGGCATGGGCGGCGGTCATATCGGCCCGCACCGCTATCTGCTCCATGTCGGATTTTGCAGTCAAGACAATGCGATAGACCAGCGTCGCATTCACCAGACTCGCACTCATCCGCACCGCTTCCAGATCCAGCGTAAGCGGGGCGAGGGGATGCGCAGGTTTCGGAGGCGGGGGAGGTGGCGGCGCAGCAACCGGCAGGACCGGCGGCGAAAACACTGGCTCGGTTGCCGTCCGCTCTCGCCGTCGCAGCAACAATGCCCCTCCACCCAGCGCCACCAGCGCGATAGCGCCCACGCCCCAGAGCCACCAAGCCGAGCCCTCATCGCGTGCAACATTCGGTAAAGCAGGCACAATCTTGGGGAACGGGGCCGGCGCAGCGATGGGCGGTGCAGACGCAGGCGGCGGCGCAGCGGGACTTTCCGCATCCACCGGCGCGCTGGCCGATGCTCTTGCAGAAGGGCGTGGCGCGGGGCGCGGTGGTGGGCTTGCCGTTACACTCGGCGCAGGTTCGGGCGGCAGCGTGATCGTTGGTGAAGGAGCCTGAACTGGCTCAGCGGTCGGTGTAATGCGCGGGGGCGGGGCTTCCGGGATGACGGGGCCTTGCACATTCGGCGTCGGCGTGGACGATGGAGGCAGTTGGTAACTGCCAACATCCTGCGCCGCCGCCGGGAAGGCTGCGAGCAGGATCGTTATCGTGAAAAGTGGCAGCCCTGCGCGGATCGTCATGAGGGGTGGAAAGGGCACTGCCGGTTTAATCGCGGCTGAACCAAAGGGCGTGATCCGGTCACTTGCCCTAACCCTGCGACAAGTGCATGGGACAGGGCGATTTTGCACCTGTTGGCGGCGTTTGGGTGCGCCTAGGTGCTGTTTGGTGCATTTTGGTGCACTTCGGAAACACAGGCTGAATCATGACCAAGACACCGCTTTTCCTCGGGCAAAACAGCAGCTTGCCAGCCTCTCCAGAAGAGGCGGTGCTCGATTACGTGCCCAATCCGCGCATCGGCGCGCTCTACATGATCCGTTTCGCCGCGCCCGAGTTCACCTCGCTCTGCCCCGTCACCGGACAGCCCGATTTTGCGCATCTGGTGATCGACTACGCGCCGGGTGAAACCATCGTGGAATCAAAGGCTTTGAAGTTGTTCCTCGGATCATTCCGCAACCATGCGGGCTTTCACGAGGACGTGACGGTCGGCATCGGCCAGCGTTTGTTCGATGAAATGAAGCCGCAGTGGCTGCGCATCGGCGGCTATTGGTACCCGCGCGGCGGAATTCCGATCGACGTATTCTGGCAGAGCGATGCTCCTCCCGCCGGACTTTGGCTTCCAGATCAAGGGGTTGCCCCCTATCGCGGGCGAGGCTGAGGGGCTTCAGGCCGCCAGCGAGGGATTGAACGTCGCGCTCGCCGGGATTTGCGACGCCGCAATCCCCTGCGCCACCCGCTCCAGCCCCAGATCGGTTAACCTCACCCAGATGCGTCGTCGGTCAAGGGGATCGGGTTCACGCACGATCAGGCTGGATTCCTGAAACACTGCCAGCCAGCGCAGCACGGTGGCGCCTGGCACATTGGCACCAAGGCCAAGACCGGTAACCGAGATACGGCGGTTCTCGGCGCAGTTGATATAGAGCTCCAGAAGAAGGTCCCACGCCGGGTCAGCTACTTGAATTCCGGGGAAGAGTTCCTGCCTGCGCCGCCGCGCACGGATCTTAGCCTTGGCCATTGTGACCAGTTGCTCAATCGTCAGGACGGGCTCTGTAACAGGTTCTGAACTTTGATCTCGCAGCAGATCGATCAGCATTGTTGTAATGATCGCCAGCTTGCCTCGGTCATCGCTATCCATAATTGCGTGCCCCAGTTCCTGTCCCGTGGGGAACTATGACGATCAGGTTAACGTCACGCAACCGCAAATATATGAAAATATGCGCAAATATTACAGCGGATTTGGCTGTAAAAAGAGGTATCAGCCTGGTTCGCGTTCTTCATCAAGACTGTGCAGCGCGTTGCATAAATGGATGCCGACCATGCGCAGTTCGAGCCGGTCTGCCTCTTCCAGTGTTTCGGCAATCGCCTTGTACAACCGCGCGAGATCGCTGGAATTCGGTTGGTCAACAGTAGCTTGATTATGCACGGCCAGCGTCGCTCCGATCGGCCAGAGCATCGCTGCGAGCGGTGCTTTCGAGGGCGGCCGTGGTTACATCGGCAGGAGAAGTGCGTGAAGAGCGTCCGTTGCTGCTGCGCTTCTTGATCACCCACCGTCCCTTGCTGATGCGACGCAATGGACGGCCGCAGCCGACGCAATGCGTCGCAAAGTACAGCAGTTCACGCACTGCTGCACTGCGGTTTGGTCTATGGAAACCAAGAAGGCACCTCAAGGAAATCACACTTTCATCCGAATCCGATCCAGCTTCTGTTGACAGAATGGACGGATAAAGTGCGCTTTGAAAAGCTTATCGAAAGTTAAGTTGACGCACTTTGTCACCTTGAGGGGTGACAAAGGTTGCGTCGTGCGACCCGGAAGGGCTTCGGATTTTCAGATAGGGGCTGCTGCCGATCAGCGCAGGGCGAGCACTTCGTCAGAGCCGAGACGGGCCATGGCTAGTGTTGCCGCGCGGCGGGAATCGATCCAGCGGCCATTGGCAAGCTGCACGTCATAACGATCATCGCTGCCGGCAGCAGTGCGATAGAGGCGAGCGGCATCATCCTTGCGGCCGACCATCTTGTAAGCGGTGCCGAGATTGATGAGTGCGAGCGGATCACCCTGCCGCGCCAGTTCACTGCCTTCGATGCGGTTGATGGCGGCCAGAGGGCGACCGGCCATTATCTCGTGATAGCCGACATCGCCGCTGGGCAGCGCCGGTGCAGGCACGGTGAGCGGCGGGGTGACCATCACGGCCGCCGACGTGAGGAAGGGCTGGGCGACGAGTGCGGCGGCAAGGAACAGGCTGGTCGACATCAAGGCTCTCCGTTTCTGATTACGTTTGTTGAGTGGAGTATGCGCTGATTCTCTGTGTCTGCAACTAAACTGAAATATTGTCATAAAAATGCAATCATTAGAGTCCCGCATTTCCGCGTTTCTCGTCAAAAATGTCGAACAGTCGTCATGATTTTTGACATAAATCTGTCAGGAAACCGCAAACAGGCTGTCACTTTGCCCCCCTAGACGGTGCCTCGCGACGGCAGGAATTTTCTCCCGCCGGTATCCATGGGGGATTTCAAGTGAAGACCAACCACGGCCTGTTCCTTGTCGGTTGCAGCGCTCTTGCGCTTGCCGGCTGCGGCCCCACCGACATTTCTTCGCCAGGCACCGGCGGCAATGTTGTTATCAACCCGCCGGCACCTGCTCCTACGCCTGCGCCTACGCCCACACCGACTTCGAGCGGTGTTGTTGCAGCTGCTGGCTGCCCCAACATTGGCGGTTCATCGACCTTCCTTGGCGATTCCGGGATTGTGACATCGTCGCAGGGTTCATGGCGCGTTTGCACGCTGCCTGCGCGCATCAGTACGTCGGTTACGCTGCCCAAGATTGCTGGCCTGCTCTATTCGATGAACGGTCGTGTGGACGTAGGCACCGATGCTGGCTTCAGCAGCACCGGCACCAACGTAACCCTGACGATTGAGCCGGGAGTGGTCGTATTTGGCAACACCGGTACATCTTGGCTTGCGGTGAATCGCGGCAACAAGATCAACGCTGTTGGCACGGCCACGCAGCCGATCATCTTTACCAGCCGTGACAACGTTCTCGGCCTCAATGGTGAAACATCGCAAGGTCAGTGGGGCGGCGTTGTGCTGATGGGCCGCGCGCCGATCACCGACTGCACCACCGGTGCGGTTGCCAGCGGCGGAACTGCCAGCACTTGCGAACGCCAGACCGAAGGTGCGGCTGATCCTGCACTCTATGGTGGCACGAACTCGGCCGACAGCAGTGGCGTGATGAAGTACGTGCAGATCCGCTATTCGGGCTTCGTGCTGGGTTCGAACTCCGAACTTCAGGCGCTGACGCTGGAAGGCACCGGTTCGGGCACGGAACTCGATTACATCCAGAGCTACAACAGCTCGGACGATGGCGCTGAATTCTTCGGCGGCACGGTCAACATGAAGCACTACATCGCTGTTGGCGCTGATGATGACAGCCTCGACATGGATACCGGTGTACAGGCCAACCTGCAGTACCTGCTGCTGATCCAGCGCGCTGGTGCTGGTGACGGCCTGATGGAACTCGACAGCAACGGCAACGAAGCCCAGACCCCGCGTCAGGTTTCGCGCATGTCGAACGTGACGGCAATCCAGACTGCCACCAGCAGCAACAATGAAGCCAACGCACAGGCTTCGTTGTTCTTCCGCGGCAACTCGGACATCTCGCTCTACAACAGCGTGATCTACACCCCGAACAACCAGTGCATCCGCATGAACGGTTCGGGCGGTTCGGCTTCGGCCACGCTGACCGCGCGTTCGGTTGTCATGACCTGCTCGGGAACGGGCGATGCAAGCTTCATCGGATCGGGTGCATATACCGCTTCGCAGGTTGCTGGCTTCTTCGGTTCGGGTTCGAACGGCAACAATGCAGCGTTCACGTCTTCGTTGACCGGTGGCTTCATCAACGGTGCTAACGAAACGGCTGTTACCCCGTTCGACGTGACCTCGCTGTCTTCGTTCTTCTCGGCCGTCACCTATATCGGTGCGGTCAAGGACAGCAGCGACACGTGGTATGCTGGCTGGACCTGCAACAGCGGTGCTGCCAACTTCGGCTCCACGAGCACGGCCTGCACGGCGCTGCCGACAACCTGATCGGCCGCCCATATGGACTATGGGGGTGGCCGGTGACGGCTGCCCCCTTTTCCGCACCAGAGAACACACTTTTCCCCAGGGGGGACATCGACATGAATACGCCGCGGCTCGCAACCCTGCTGCTGCTTTCCACCGCGCTTCTGGCGCCGTCCATTGCCTTTGCGCAGGACGCCCAAAGCGCTCCTGCGGACGCTGTCCCTCCTGCTGATACTGTTCCTTCAGTTGATGCGATGGCGGAAGCACCTGTTGAAGAGGTGCAGGAAGAAGCAACCGAAGTCTCGATCCCCGGCGGTGAGATTATCGTCACCGGCCAGCGTGATCGCAACTACCAGCGCTCTGCTCCGCAGGTCGTGTCTGTGCTGGGCACCGCTGAAATCGCACGCACTGGCGAAGGCAATATCGCTGGCGCGCTTGGCCGCGTGACGGGCCTTAGCGTGGTCGGAAACGGTTATGTCTATGTGCGCGGTCTTGGGGACCGTTATTCGCTTGCGCTGCTGAACGGTATGCCATTGCCGAGCCCTGAACCGCTCAAGCGCGTGGTTCCGCTCGATCTGTTCCCTTCCAGCATCATTGCCTCGACGCTGGTGCAGAAATCCTATTCGGTGAACTATCCGGGTGAATTCGGCGGCGGCGTGGTGAACCTCACCACCAAGTCCAGCCCAGCTGAGCCGTTCATCACCATCGGTGCAGGCGGTGCGTGGGATAGCGAGACGACCAACCAGCTTGGCTACACCTATTATGGTTCGAGCACGGACTGGACCGGGTTTGATAATGGACAGCGCGATTATACCAATGCGCTCCAGACCTTTTTTGACAGCGGCGAACGGCTCAGCTCCGGCACTCTCGACAATGTCGAGATCGGCAAGGGCATCGTCAACACGCGCAACGGGCTGATCCAGAAGATCCCCAACATGCCGGGCAATGGTTCGCTCTCGCTTTCGGCGGGTAAATCGTTCGAACTGGGCGCGGTGACGCTGGGTGTGATTGCGACGGCAGGCTACAACAACAAGTGGCAGACGCGCGACGTAACCAGCCAGACCTCGGTTGAATCGGATCTGGCCGACCTCCAGTCGAATTTCCGCCGCGTGGTGACGGACAACCGCTTGGTTGTGAACGGAATGCTGGGTCTGGGGCTGGAATGGGATCGCAACAAGATCCGCTGGACCAACCTTTACATCCGCGACACGTTGAAGAACACGCGCCTTGGCCTTGGCCAGCGCAACCAGACGACGGTTGACTACCAGCAGCAGGATACGGCCTGGTACGAGCGTCAGCTGATCGATACGCAGATCGTGGCAGAACTGAAGCCGATGGATGGCCTCAGCGTCGATCTGCGCGGCGGCTTTGCCAATTCGCAGCGCGAAGCACCGTATGAACTCGGCTTTGAATATGTTCGCACGAATGTGGAGTCCGATCCGCTCGGCCAATACTTCGTCAACAATCTCGATGGTAACGCAGGTCGTGCCACGGTCAGCTTCTCGGATCTGAATGAAGATCTGTGGACTGGCGGGATCGACGTTTCGTACAAGATCATGCCCACTGTCACCGCGACGGTTGGCTATGCCTATGTCGATACGCGCCGCACCAGCTCGCGCCGTGACTTTCAGTGGCGTGCGGTGGAACTGCCCGATGGCGTGAACCTGTTCCGCCCCGATTACCTGCTGAGCCATGCGGTGATCGAAGCGTTTGACGTGAACCTGATCGACACCAACGAAGGCAACCCGGCGTTCCTTGCGACGCTGCGCAACCACGGTGCCTATGCCAAGGTCGACGCCCAGCTGACCGATACGCTGCAACTGGATGCGGGTGTGCGTTATGAAAAGGCAAAGCTGGTCGTCTCGCCGATTCAGGTGTTCAAGGATGGCGGCACCACTGCCACGCCGACGGCACTGAACAACGACTACTGGCTGCCGGCTGCAACGCTGACATGGTCGTTCCGCGATGACATGCAGTTGCGTGTCAACGCATCGAAGACGATTGCTCGTCCGCAGTTCCGCGAGCTGATCTATCAGTTCTACTTCGATCCTGACACCAACCGCCAGTATCGCGGCAACCCGAACCTGCAGGACAGCCAACTGACCAACGCCGAAGCCCGCTATGAGTGGTACTTCGACCGCGATCAGCGCTTCTCTGTTGCGGGCTTCTTCAAGCGGATCAACAATCCGATTGAAAGCTTCGTGGCGCTGGAAAGCGACAGCTTCATCACCAGCTTCGCCAATGCGCCTAAGGCCGACCTTTATGGTGCTGAAGTCGAGCTGCAGAAGTACTTCGACCTTAGCGACTGGGGCGGCATGTGGGAATCGCGCCGCTTCGTGGTGATCCCCAACTACACCTTCACCAAATCAAAGCTGAAGGTGCAGGAAGGCGATCAGACATCGTACTATCTGGCCGCATCAAGCCGGGCGCTGGACTACTTCCGCAACGGAGCGCCGCTGACGGGGCAGAGTGAACACATCATCAACGTGCAACTGGGGCTTGAAGATACCGACAAGCTTTCGCAGCAGACGATCCTGTTCAACTATGCCAGCAAGCGCGTGTTCAGCCGTGGTTTGCTCAACACCGGCCAGCCGGACATCTTTGAAGATCCAGGTCTGCGCATCGATTTCGTGGCCCGTCAGGGCTTCGATGTGTTCAAGAAGCAGGTCGAGCTGAAGTTCGAAGCCCGCAACATCACCGGGCGTCGTCACATCGAATATCAACAGTCGGGCGAGAACCGCGTCGAGGTGAACTCCTATGACGTGGGCCGGACCTTCGCGCTGTCGGCTTCGATGACGTTCTGAGTTAACAGACCAGTCAACCACCCTCAGGAGGCGGCCCTTCACCGGGGCCGCCTCTTTTTTGTGGGGGTAGTTGGTAAGAAAAAGCCCCATCCGGCAAAACCGAACGGGGCTTTTTGAATGACTGATCTTGAGGTTTCAGGGCCTGTCGAGCACATACCCTAGCGAGCGTACCGTGCGCAGGGGCGATCCCGCTCCCACATCGCGCAGGGCACGGCGCAGGCGGCTCACCCATGCGTCGACGGTGCGCTCGTCGATAGGCTGATCGTGCTTGCCCAGCGCGGTGATGAGTTGCTGGCGGCTGAATACATGGCCGGGCTGTTCCATCAGGTAGCGCAGCAGGCGCAATTCGTTGGGCATGAGCATCAGCGGCTTTTCGCGCCAGCGGGCTTGGAGTGCGGAGAGATCGAGCGTGAGATCGCCCAGCTTCAATACGCGGGCGGGGGCATCGTGTTCGGGAAGCTGCACCGAAAGGACGCGGTCGAGAAGGGCGCTGCGGTCTACAGGGCCGAGGATGTAGTCGTCAGCCCCCGCGCGCAAGGCGCGGCGTTTGGCCTCGGGATCGTCGTCCTCAAGGATCATGGTGACGTGGGCATCCTGCCCCAGGCTATCTGCGCAGCGCAGACGGCGACAGAGTTCCAGACCGGACATTTCAGGCAGAACCCAATCGACAAAGGCCCAGGGACGACCCTCCATGAGGGGCAGCGGGCCATCCGATTTCCAGCGGTGGAACACCACGCGCAAGTCAGAATGCTGGAACGTGTCACGGCCCCCGGAAAGGTCGTCTGTCAGCAGAATGTCGATACGCCGCATGTTGAGAAAGCCCCTGTCGATACAGGCTTTCTGTCGCGGGTATGTGACGAGGAAATGACGATGTTACACCGCGGGCATGGATTTTGGGGCAAGCGTCAAAGGCCGTGCTGCTGCGCTGCCTACTCCCCTCCCGCAGGTGGGAGGGGATGGGGGGGCTAAACCGGCAACCCGACGTAGTTTTCGGCAATGCTGGTCTGCGCGGCCGTGCTGGTGGCGATGTAATCGAGTTCGGCCACCTGCATCGCGCGTTCGAACGGGCCGTCATCGGGAAAACGATGCATCAGTTTGGTCAGCGACCACGAGAAGCGTTCTGATTTCCACACGCGGGCGAGGGCCTTGGTAGAGTAGCCTTCGACCGCATCGTTGCTGGCGTGCTTGAAATAGGCGGTGAGCGCTTCGGCGGCGTAGTGAACGTCGCTGGCAGCAAGGTTCAGGCCCTTGGCACCGGTGGGCGGCACGATGTGCGCGGAATCGCCGCACAGCAGCAGGCTGCCATGGCGCATCGGTTCGAATACGTAGGAACGCAACGGAGCGATGGATTTCTCTATCGAGGGGCCGCGTGTGATGTTGGCGGCGGCTTCGGGGCCGAGGCGGACGGCCAGTTCGTCCCAGATGCGATCGTCGGACCAGTCCTCGATCTTCTCTGTCAGCGGCACGTCCACGTAGTAGCGGCTGCGGGTGTGGCTGCGCATCGAGGCGAGCGCGAAGCCGCGTTCGTGGTTGGCGTAGATCAGCTCATGATTGCAGGGCGGTACATCGGCAAGGATGCCGAGCCAGCCGAAAGGATAGACGCGCTCGTATTCGCGCACGGCGCTCTGCGGGATCGCCTTGCGGCTGGGGCCGTGGAAGCCATCGCAGCCGACGATGAAGCGCGCGTCGAGGCGGTGGGCGGTGCCGTCGTGGGTGAAGCTGACAGACGGTGTATCGCTTTCAATATCGTGCAGGGCCACGTCATCGGCGCCGTAGATGATCTGAAGCCCGCGTGATGGGGCGGCGTCCATCAGGTCCTTGGTGATTTCGGTCTGGCCATAAACGACCACAGTCTTGCCGGTGAGGTTGGCCACGTCGATACGGATCAGCCGTTCGCCATCGGCAAGATTGAAGCCTTCTTCGACCAAGCCTTCGGCCTTGAGCCGCGCGTCGAGGCCGAGGCGCGACATCAGCCCGACGGTGATCTGTTCGAGCACGCCCGCACGGATGCGGCCGAGGATGTAATCGGGCTGCTGGCGTTCAACGACGACGCAATCGATGCCTTCGGCCTTGAGCAGATGGCCGAGCAGCAGGCCAGCGGGGCCTGCGCCAACAATGGCGACCTGAGTTTTCATCGCAATTCTCCCACGCGCCCGCGCTGGGATGCGGGCCGCTATGGACAGGAATTTGACAGCTGGGGCACAATCGCGGAAGGCAGGGACTGGACAAACTGCTGGCACTTTCGGGACATGGCACAGGCGATACCGACATATGCACTCTATGGTGAGGGCGCGGCGCGTTCCTCCGGTGGGTTTGCACATATCGAAACGATTGCCGAGCGCAGCGCGCTGCACGACTGGGAGATTGGGGTGCATCGCCACGATCACTTCGTGCAGGTTCTGCTGGTAGAAGAGGGACATGCCGCCATTGTGCTGGACGGCGTGGAGAGCGGACTGGAAGGGCCGGGGCGCGTGATCGTGCCAGCTGGCGCGGTGCATGGCTTTCGCTTTCGGCAAGGGACGCGCGGGTTTGTCCTCACGCTGTCCACAGACTTTTCCACAAGGGCCAGCGGCGTTGCGGACCCGCTGCTGGGTGCGCTGGCACGGGGCGGGGTAGCGGCACTGGCTTTCGATTCAGCGCGGCGCGGATTCTGGCTGGCGCGCGAAATGCTGGGGTTGCAGCAGGAGTGGCAGGAACGAGATCCGTTGTTCATGGCGCTGGCCGAAGCGCTTATCCGCTGTGTGTCGGCACAAGCGTGGCAGGATGCCGAAGGCCGCGCTGATCGGAGGCTCGAACGCTTCCGGCAACTGGTGGAGCTTCACTATCGCCAGCACCGCGATCTGGACTTCTACGCAGGCGCTCTGGGCATGACCCGCCGCACCCTGTCTCGCATGACGGCAGCGGGATTGGGGTGCAGCCCGATGGACGTGATCCACCGCCGCATGGTGCTGGAAGCGCATCGGTTGCTGCGCTTTACCAATGCCACAGCAGCGCAAGTGGCAACTGAACTGGGCTTTGACGACCCAAGTTACTTCTCGCGCTTTTACCAGCGGATGACTGGGCGTCGGCCATCAATGGACAAGGTTCTGGTGGCCTGAAATTGCTTGTCTCTCCGCCAAACTCCGCTATGAAATTTTCACAGATATGAAACAGAGCAATCTGCCGGATTGCTCTGGGTTTGTGGTTTGCCGCGTTTTCCGAGTCAGCAGGTGATCCCACCTGCTTTGAAAACGCTAAAGCGGAGAGGTTTGCGAAATGGCCAAGATCAAGACCACCCACGTCGGTAGCCTCCCGCGCGGGGATGAATTGACCCCTCTGTTGCTGGCGCGCGACAAGGGTGAGCCTTATGATGCCGCGGAATTTGACCGCGTTGTGTCGGCTGCGGTCGATGCCGGGGTCAAGGCGCAGGTTGAGGCCGGGGTTTCGGTCGTGTCGGATGGCGAATTGGGCAAGGTCGGCTATTCGACCTACATGATCGAGCGGCTTTCGGGCTTTGGCGGGCACATCGATCGCAAGCCTGCGGCGGATCTGGCAGAAGTGCCCAATCTGGTGAAGAAGCTTTCCGCCATCATGGGCAGCCAGGAATTCGTGCGCGCATCGTGCATCGGCGATGTTCGGCTGATCACGCTTGACCCGCTGCATGAAGACATCCGTCGCTTCAAGGCTGCGCTGGAAAAGCACGCTGCGCCCGATACCGAAGCATTCATGAATGCCGCTTCGCCGGGTTTGATCACCGCGTTTCAGGTGAACCGCCATTACCCGACGCACGAGGCCTATCTGGCCGATCTGGTCGATGCGATGCGCGAGGAATACGAGACCATCGTCAACGAAGGTTTCTACTTGCAGCTCGATTGCCCCGATCTGGCGATGAGCCGCCACACCGGCTACCAGGATCTGAGCGATGCTGAATTCGTGAAGGTTGCCGAAGCCAACGTGGAGGCGCTGAATGCGGCGACCGCCAATATCCCGCCCGAAAAGATGCGGATGCACATCTGCTGGGGCAATTATGAAGGCCCGCACGATCACGACATTCCGCTGGAACGTGTGATTGACACGATCATCAAGGCGCGCCCGGCCACGGTCCTGTTCGAAGCGGCCAACCCGCGCCACGAACACGAATGGAAGGTGTGGAAGGACGCCAAGCTGCCTGACCACAAGATCCTTGCGCCGGGCCTGATCGACACCTGCTCAAACTATATCGAGCATCCTGAACTGATTGCGCAGCGGATCGAGCGCTTTGCCGCCATCGTGGGGGCGGATCGCGTTGTGGCAAGCACCGACTGCGGCTTTGGCACCTTTGCTGGTTATGGGAAGCTCGATCCCATCGTGACCTGGCGCAAGCTCAAGTCCTTGCGTGAAGGCGCAGACATCGCGGCAGGTCGTCTGTGACGCCGGACGAGCGGCGCGCGGCAGAGGCGGATTGCGCGCGGCTGATCGCACTATATGCCAATCTCAACGATGAAGCGCGGTGGGATGACGTAGCTGCGCTCTATGCCGAGGACGGCGTGATGTTCCGCCCGACTGCGCCCGATGCGGGTGTGGAAGGGCGGGAGGCGATCCTTGCTGCGTTCAAGGCGCGGCCGCCGCGCACCACGCGGCATGTCTGCTCCAACGTGGTGATCGATGTGGAAAGTGACGACACTGCGCGCGGCACCAGTGCCATGCTGCTGTTCACGGGCGATCCCGCTCCATTGGTGGGATCGTTCCAAGACAGGTTCGTGCTGACCGCCGAGGGCTGGCGCTTTGCAGAGCGGCGCGGTAGCCTGCTGTTCAAGTGATACCGCCCGCCGCCTCCAATCCCGTCAAGTCCGCCATGCGCACGCTCGATGTGATCGAGTATGTCGTCGCGCACCGGCAGGGCGCAGTGGCGCAAGAGATTGCGGGCGCGCTGGCGATACCGGTCAGCAGCCTGTCCTACCTGCTGGCCACTTTGACCGAGCGCGGGTATCTGGCGCGGCAGGGGCGGCGTTACTTGCCAGGACCGGGGTTGGAGCGGTTGCGCGCGCCACATACGGCGTTGACGCTGGAAGACCGTGTGCGGCCACTGGTGCGGGCGCTGCGCAGCGAATTGAATGAGACGTCCTCGTTCATGGTGCGGCATGATTGGGACGTGGAAGCACTGGTGACCGAAGCGAGCGATCAGGCGCTGCGCTATGCTGTCGATCCCGGGACGCGGAGACCTTTACACGCATTGGCCGCAGGCAAGGTCATGCTGGCATGGTTGCCCGAGATTGAGCTGGAGCGCTATTTTGCGCAAGCCGATCGGGTGATGCTTACCGCCCATACCCGAACTGGCGAGCCTGAACTACGGGCCGATCTGGCAGCAATCCGGTCCGGCGGCATCTGTATTGCACGCGAAGAAGCGACGCCGGGTATATGCGGTGTGGCCGTGCCCGCGTGGATTGATGGCGTATTTGCCGGGGCGTTCAGCGTGGCGGTGCCATCGGTCCGTTTCGACGCTGAACTTGAAGCAAAACTTGGCCTGCTGCTGCGAAAGAGCGCGGCCGCACTCTGAGTGATCTGCCCGCACAAAAGTGACGTGATGGCAATTGCATGACCCGAACCTGCAACATGGGGTTGCAAAGGCTTAGGGCAAGCAAAGCAGGATCGCACAATGAGCATTACGACCACACGCCGCAACGTACTTGCCGGATTGACTGCAACAGGAGGCCTGCTGGGCGCTCCGGCGATCCTGCGGGCGCAGCAATTGTTTGGCGCATGGCCATTCACGCTCGGCGTGGCGGCAGGCGATCCTTCGTCCGATGGTTTCGTGATCTGGACGCGGCTTGCGCCAGAACCACTGGCCGAACATGGCGGTATGCCGATTGCGCCGGTGCCGGTTGATTGGGAAGTGGCGACGGATGACCGGTTTCGCCAGATCGTCGCCAAGGGTTCGGTGGTTGCGCGGCCCGAACTGGCCCATGCGGTGCATGTAGAGGTGGCGGGGCTTCAGCCGGGGCGTGAACACTTCTACCGCTTCATGGTGGGGCGTGAACGATCCATGCGCGGGCGGGCAAAGACCCTGCCTCTGGCGGGAAGCGCACTGGACAGGGTGCGCTTTGGCGTGGCGGGGTGCCAAGCGTATGAGGATGGGCTTTATACCAAACCCCATTAATCAGAACCCATGTGCCCATTTGCGGATGCCGATGGACATGATGCGCCATGGCTGATCGACGAGCTTGTTCCAGGCGAAGCAG
>NZ_NCII01000080.1 GCF_002256775.1 Novosphingobium sp. 17-62-19
CTTGCGGGTGCCGCTCTTGCCCACGTCGAGTGCGGGGAAGATGCGCTTGTCGGCAACCTTGCGGTCCAGCACGATTTCCGAGTTGCCGGTGCCCTTGAATTCTTCGAAGATCACTTCGTCCATGCGGCTGCCGGTATCGATCAGCGCGGTGGCGATGATGGAAAGCGAGCCGCCTTCCTCGATATTGCGCGCTGCACCGAAGAAGCGCTTCGGACGCTGAAGGGCGTTGGCATCGACGCCGCCAGTCAGCACCTTGCCTGACGATGGCACGACGGTGTTGTAGGCGCGGCCAAGGCGGGTGATCGAATCGAGCAGGATCACGACATCGCGCTTATGCTCGACCAAGCGCTTGGCCTTTTCGATGACCATCTCGGCCACCTGCACGTGGCGGGTGGCGGGTTCGTCGAAGGTTGAGGAGATCACCTCACCCTTCACGCTGCGCTGCATGTCGGTGACTTCCTCGGGGCGTTCATCGACCAGGAGGACGATCAGGAACACTTCGGGATGGTTGTCGGTGATGGCCTTGGCCATGTTCTGCAGCAGCACGGTCTTGCCGGTGCGCGGCGGGGCGACGATCAGGGCGCGCTGGCCCTTGCCCTGCGGGCTGACCAGATCGATCACGCGGGCCGACTTGTCCTTGACCGTCGGGTCGAGCGTGTCGAGCTTCAGGCGTTCGTTCGGATAGAGCGGGGTCAGGTTGTCAAAGTTGACACGGTGGCGAACGGCGTCTGGCTCGTCGAAGTTGACCTTGATCAGGCGCGTGATGGAGAAATAGCGCTCGCCATCCTTGGGAGCGCGGACTTCACCTTCAACGGTGTCACCCGTGCGCAGGCCCCATTTGCGGACCTGGTTGGGCGAAACATAGATGTCGTCAGGCCCGGCAAGATAGTTCGCTTCAGGGCTGCGGAGGAAGCCGAAACCATCGGGCAGAACCTCGATCGTGCCGATGCCGAGAATTTCCTCGCCGTCTTCGGCCATTTCCTTGAGGATCGCGAACATCAGGTCCTGACGGCGCAATGTGCTCGCGCCTTCAACCTCAAGCTCTTCGGCCATCTGGACCAGCTCGGCGGGGGTTTTCTGCTTAAGTTCTTTCAGGTGCATTTTCGTGTGATTCCAATGGGAATGCAAGGAGATAGGTCGATGGCCGGAAGCCTCTGAAGGGCTTGGAGAAAGCGAGAGGGCGGCTGCATCAGGCGCAGCGCATCAGTTTCCGGTCCACTGCGGGATATGCGCGTGGCACACGTTAGTCAATTGTGGAAACCCGGCAGCCTGTCATGCGTTCCGGGTCATGGAACCGGAAAATCGGCCGGAAACCTGGAGAGAATGTCATGACGATCAGATTGCCTCGCCCGCACAACAGCTTCCCCCGTACAGAAGTGCAAGACGTGCCTGCAAACGCCTGGGGATCGCAATGGAAGCATCTGCCACGGGCACCGGCGATTGTGGTGCGCCATGCCATGCGCGACGGGTTGCGGATTTTGCGCGGTTGAGCAGTCATTAACAGGCCCTCCCCCAACCCCTCCCGCCTGCGGGAGGAGAGGCAGGTCAGAAGGGCTTCACGATCACCGCGATCACGATCACCGCCGCGGCCACGCCGGGGATCTCGTTGAGCATCCGCAGCTTCTTGCCGGACAGCTTGCGGACCCCTGCGGCAAGGTTCTGCGCATATTGCGCCAGCCAGAAGTGGTAGGCGGTGAGCACCAGCACGAAGGCAAGTTTGAGGTGGAACCAGCCCTGCTGAAACGCCCCGATCTCCATGGCAAGCGCAAGGCCCAGAACCCACACGACCACCAGCGATGGCCACATGATGATCTTCATCAGTTTGGCCTCGCGGTCTACCCACACGGCGTTTTCAGGCGAGCCTTCAGGCGCTTCCTGATGGTAGATGAAGAAGCGCGGCAGCATGAACAGGCCCGCCATCCAGAAGATCACGAAGATGACATGGCCGGCCTTCAGCCAGAGATAGAGCATCGCCAATACCTGCTGCATGTGTTGCGCTCTCGCCTGCCGTCTGCGCCCCTGTGGGGGGCTATTTCGGACTGACGATCCAGCTTTGCAAGACGTTCATTTGTATTGAGGGCGCTCCTCCACCATTCTGGGGCTGGTCCCTTTCCCACGTTAAGGAGGATCAGTGCGACCAACCTCGCACGATCTTCAACAGTGCCTCGACGTTTTCAATCGGTGTGAATTGTCCGATGCCGTGGCCAAGGTTGAACACGTGCGGGCGATCCGCAAAGGCTTCGAGAACGCGGATGGTCTGCTTTTCCAGATCCGGCCCGCCTGACAGCAGAAGCAAAGGATCGAGATTGCCCTGGACCGGCATACCGGCGGGCAGTTCGCGCGCGGCCCAGAGCGGGTCGATGGTTTCATCCACACCTACGGCGTTCACGCCGGTTTCGCGGGCATAGGCGGCCAGCTTTTCGCCCGCACCCTTGGGAAAGCCGATGACCGGAACGTGCGGATAGCGACGCTGCATTTCGGCGGCGATTTTCGCGTTGGGGGCAATGACCCAGCGTTCGAACTGTGCCGGTGACAGGCTGCCTGCCCATGAATCGAACAGCTGCAAGCCTTGCGCACCGGCATCGACTTGGCCCGAAAGATATTCGATGGTCACATCCGCAATGGCATCGATGATCGCCTGAAACGCTGATGGATCGCGATAGGCCATGGCGCGGGTATCGTGATGGTCGCGGCTTCCTTCGCCAGCAACCATGTAGGTGGCGACAGTCCACGGGCTGCCTGCAAAGCCGAGCAGCGTCGTCTCAGGCGTTATCTGCGCCTTCACCTTGGCCACCGTCTCGTAGATCGGGGAAAGACGCTCAGGCACGGCTGTGAGGCTTTCCAGCGTGGCATCGAGCAGGCGCGGCGAGAGGTGCGGGCCTTCTCCGGCGAGGAACTGAAGGTTCTGGCCCATGGCATAGGGCACGATTAGGATATCGGAAAACAGGATTGCGCCATCGAAGCCGAAGCGGCGGATCGGCTGCACGGTGACCTCTGCCGCAGCATCGGTATCATAGACCAGCGCAAGGAATCCGCCTTTTTCGGCGCGGAGTTCGCGGTATTCGGGCAGATAGCGCCCGGCCTGACGCATCAGCCAGATCGGACGGCTGGGCAGGTTCTCGCCACGAAGAGTCCGCAGAAGAGGGCCTGCTTCGTGTCCGCTCTGAGTTACCGCCTGAGGCGTCGTTTCCGGCATCGTGCTTCGTCCATTCTACTTACTATAGATTCTTAGAATCAGGTTGATGGTGTTAGTTGGCCCTGTGGATATCGGGGATTGCAGCGGTCTGCCCGATTTGTGAGTCCGCTTCCACACTTTTCCCTGTCTCCGACTCTGGACAGAGTCCGGTCAAGGTGAAGTTGTCACCGCTCTCCACAGGCTGGGGAAAAGCCTGTCCACTTGTCCACAAACGGGCGTGAGGATGACTCGAAGGGAGGGTGAATCTGCGGGTCAAACTTGTCCTCGGTCCTGTCCCGTGGTTTATCAGGCCCCTGTCCACAGGTTCATCCCGACCCATCGCTCAGCCGGGAAAAACCACACCAGAAAGCCCGTTCATGCAGCGTCTGCACCTGCACCTTCTGTCGGATTCCACCGGTGAAACGCTGGAAATGATCGCCAAGGCCGCGCTGGCACAATTCGACGGGGCCGATGTGGTTCGCCACTTCTGGCCGATGGTGCGATCCATGCAGCATCTGGACCGTATCATGGGCGAGATCGCCGCAAATCCAGGGCTGGTGCTTTATACACTGGTCAATGCCGAAACGCGCGAACGGCTGGAGCAGCGCTGTATGGCGCTGGGCCTGCCCAGCGTAGCTGCGCTGGATACTGTGACCGATGCCTTGCAGCAGCAACTGGGTGTGCAGGCCAAGGGGAGGCCCGGTCGCCAGCACATTATGGATGAGGCCTATTTTGCGCGCGTCGATGCGATCCAGTTCACCATCGCGCATGACGACGGGGTGAATTGGGAGAACTGGGAAGAGGCCGACATCGTGCTGGCGGGCGTCTCGCGCAGTTCGAAGACGCCGACGTCGATCTATCTTGCCAATCGAGGATACAAAGTGGCGAACATCCCGATCGTGGTGGAAAGCCCGCCGCCGCCGATGCTGTTTTCGCTACGCCGTCCGCTGGTGGTAGGGCTGACGACCAGCCCGGAGCGGCTGATTGCCGTACGGCGGAACCGCTTGCTGTCGCTGAATCAGGCGCCTGAAACCGCCTATGTCGACAACGACCAGGTTACGCGTGAAGTGCAATATGCACGGCGCATGTTTGCCGATAACGGCTGGGCCGTGATTGACGTTTCGCGTCGGTCTATCGAGGAAACGGCCGCTGCCGTGATCAACCTGTACAATGAACGCGCTGCCGGCGGCGGCGGGGGTGATGGAGTGAAACCGATATGATCTTGATCCTTGCGAGTCAGAGCGCGTCGCGCAAGGCGATGCTTCAGGATGCAGGGGTGCCTTTCGAGGCGCGCGGATCGGATGTGGACGAAGGGGCGATCAAGCGCGAGTTGATCGGCGTGCCGGGGTGCCAGATTGCAGGCGTGCTGGCCGAGGCCAAGGCGTTGGGCGTTTCGCTGACCGCGCCGGGGCGTCTGGTTCTGGGCGGGGATTCGCTGGTTGAGGTCTGTGGGCGGCAGTTCGACAAGCCGGTGAGCCGTGACAATGCGGTGGAGCATCTGGAATTCTTTTCCGGCAAGGAAATGCATCTTCATTCTGCCGTTGTGCTGATGCGCGATGGCGCAGTGGTGTGGAAAACCTGCGAGACCGCAAAACTGCAGGTCCGCACGCTTTCTCCCGACTTTATCCAGAGCTATCTCGACAGGGAATGGCCTGCGGTTTCAGGCTGCGTGGGGGTGTTCCGCATCGAGGCTTTGGGCGTGCAACTGTTCGAACAGATCGAGGGTAGCCACTTCACCGTTTTGGGGATGCCGCTATTGGCGCTGCTGGGCGCATTGCGCGCGCAAGGAGAATTGCCGTCTTGAAGGGGCCATACGCCGAAGTGATCGGGGATCCGATTGCACAGTCGAAATCGCCGGTCATTCATGGGTTCTGGTTGGATAAGCTGGGGCTGGAAGGGCGCTATGATCGTGCGCATGTGATGGCGGACGGGTTGACGGAGTATCTGGCAGCGCGGCGGGGCGATCCTGATTGGCGGGGCTGCAATGTGACGATGCCGCACAAGCAGGCGGTGATCCCGTTTCTGGACCGGCTTGATCCGCTGGCCGCGCGGATCGGGGCGGTGAACACCATAGTTCCTGAAGATGGCGCGTTGGTGGGGTACAATACCGATGCGCCGGGCTTTCTGGAGCCACTGCGCGAGGAGTTGGCCAAGACGCATTACTTCCGCATGGCGCGCGTGCTGGGGACGGGCGGCGCGGCGAGGGCGATCATTGCGGCGCTGGCGGATGAACATGCGGTGATCGTGCTGGCAGGGCGTAATGTGGAGAAGGCGCGCGGACTTCTTGATGAACTGGACCCTGACGGCGAGCATCACGTGGCGCCGCTCGATCACTTTGCCGATGCGACTGAGTTTGCTTTTGACGACCGCGAAGGGTGCTTCGATCTGGTGGTCAATGCTTCTTCACTGGGGATGACTGGGCAGCCGCCTTTGGCTTTTGACATGAGCCATGCGCCACCGGGATCGGTTTTCTACGATATTGTGACGTCGCCTTTGGAAACGGACTTATTGAAAGCTGCGCGGGGGGCGGGGTTCCGTACTGTAGATGGGCTTTCCATGCTGATCGGACAGGCTGATCATGCGTTCCGGCGCTTTTTCGGCGCGGTGCCGCCGCGCGGGGGGGCAGACGTGGAACTGCGCGAAAGGCTGCTGGCATGAGCAGGCCCTACATCATGGGGCTGACCGGCTCTATCGGCATGGGCAAATCGGCAGTGGCGCTTATGCTGCGCGAGATTGGCGTGCCGGTGTTCGATGCCGATGCAGCGGTGCATCACCTGCAAGGACCGGGGGGTGAACTCGTGCCTGCGATCGAGGCAGCGTTTCCCGGAACGACCGGGCCGGGCGGTGTGAAACGCCAGGAACTGGGCGCGAAAGTGTTCGGTGATGCAGCGGCGCTCAAGCGTCTTGAGGCCATCGTCCATCCGGCGGTGGCGCGGATGCGTGAGGCATTCATGATCGAGCATATGGGCGAGCCATTGGTCGTGTTCGACATTCCGCTGCTCTTTGAAAAGGGGCATGGCAAGGATCTGGATGCCGTGATGGTGGTCTCAGCCCCCGCCGAAGTGCAGCGCAAGCGCGTGCTGGCGCGGCCGGGGATGACCGCGGAAAAGTTTGCCCACATCCTTTCGTTGCAAGTGCCCGATGCCGAAAAGCGGGCGCGCGCGGATCATGTGATCGACACTGGCGTGACACTTGCCGAGACGCAGGCGCAGGTTGCAGAGCTGGTTGCGGCCATCCGGGAAAAAAACCCCCGCAGTTAACCCTGTCTCCCCCTTGCCAGCCCCCCTTTGCGGGTCCACATATCTTTCAATGCGTGAGATCGTTTTCGATACCGAGACGACCGGGCTGGACCCCAGAAGCGGGGATCGGCTGGTGGAGATTGGTTGCATTGAAATGGTCAACCGGGTGCCCACGGGTTCGGTTTTCCATTGTTATTTCAATCCCGAGCGCGACATGCCGGCTGAGGCTGAGGCCGTGCATGGTCTGTCGATCACGTTCCTTTCGGACAAACCGAAGTTTGCCGAGAAGACCAGCGAGTTGCTCGACTTCATCGCCGACTCACCGCTGGTTGCGCACAACGCCGGGTTTGATTTCGGCTTCATCAACAACGAGCTGGAAATGTGCGGGCTGGAGCCCGTCAGCCGGGACCGGATGGTCGATACGGTGGCGATTGCCCGCCGCAAGCACCCCGGTGCCAAACTCAGCCTCGATGCCTTGTGCTCGCGCTACGGCATAGACCGCAGCCATCGCACGAAGCATGGGGCACTATTGGACGCGGAACTGCTCGCGCAGCTCTATGTTGAGCTGATGGGCGGAAGGCAGATCGGCCTCGAACTGGCGGCAGACGTCGCCGCGAGGGCCGAGGCCGTTGCGCTGCAGGAGGCCGTGACGGTCACCAGCAGTGTAACCCGCGTGTTCCGTTCCCCGCGTCCGCACGCCGCGAGCGCGGAGGAGCTTGCCCGCCACGATGCTTTCATGGCGGGATTTAGCGAGCCGATCTGGTCGCGTTGAAATGCGCTGCCGGACTGTCTCGCCCGAGTGACAGGAGAAGTGACTTATGGATATTCGCGTTTCGGGACACCAGGTCGATACCGGCGCTGCGCTGCAGACACATGCCGAAGAGCGCCTTGGCGCCATTGTCGACAAGCATTTTTCCCGAGCGCTTTCCTCACACGTCACCATGGGGAAGGCACCACACGGCGGTTTCCGATGTGACATCGTGACGCACGTGGCGCAGGGTCTGATCCTCAAGGGCAGCGCCGTGGCGCAGGATGCCCATGTCGCGCTCGATCAGTCGGCCGAGAAGATCGAGAAGCAACTTCGCCGCTATCGCCGCCGCATCAAGGACCGGCATGAGGGTGCAGACCATGCACGCAAGGCTGATGAGGCGAACTTCGAGGTCCAGGATGCAGCCTACACGGTCTTCGCTCATGATGAAGTCAGCGAGGATGAGCCAGATGATGCGCCGCTGGTCATTGCTGAAACCCGCGTCGATGTACCGACGGCCTCGGTCTCTGACGCGGTGATGATGCTCGACTTGCGCAATACCAACGCTTTGCTGTTCAAAAACGCGGGTACCGGGTTACACAACATGGTCTATCGCCGTGGCGACGGGTCGATTGGATGGGTTGAGCCCAAGTAAGCATTTCCGCCGGGCCGGGGACAAGCACCCCCCCCGGCTCGGCTCTTTCCGCGCATGGTCTTGCTCCCCTTTTCAAATTGTGACCAAAGGCTTTGCGCTTGCTTTGATAAACATTCGGGCGCATGGCGCGGCCCGGTTCACCGTGCATTTGCACTCTTGTGATACATGCTTACCGTTATGTCGGCTCTATTTACTATCGATCCTCAGGCTGTGCGCGTGATGCGCGCGGATACCAAGCAGCAGATCCTTGCCGATCTCGCTGCCTGCTTTGCGTCGGTCTATGCGCTTGATGCGGATACGGTGATTGATGGGATTGAAGAACGCGAGAAGCTGGGTAGCACTGGCTTCGGTCGTGGGGTGGCCATCCCCCACGCACGGATCGATGGGCTTGAACGTCCAGTTGCCGCGTTCTTCCGCCTTGCCGAACCGGTTGAGTTTGCGTCGGCCGATGGAATGCCGGTAGACTGTGTGTTCGGCCTGCTTTCACCCTCGCAGGCAGGAGCATCACATTTGCAAGCGCTGGCCGCGATCTCGCGCCTGATGCGCGATGAACGTATGCACGAACGCCTGGTCGCGGCGCCTGATGCCGAGGCGCTGTTCGGCCTCCTGGTCAACGTTATTGATCGCGATGCAGCTTGACGGCAACGCCAGCGCGGGTGGCGATAGCGCCAGCCTGCATTGGCGTGCGCTCGAAGGACTTTACAGCTCGGCCCCGGTCAATCATCTGTTCGACTCTCGCCTTGAAATCATTGGTGAAGGCCTGTCCCGCATCCATTTCGATGTGACGCCAGCCTGCTTTCATGCCGCTGGTGCGGCGCATGGCACGATCTACTTCAAGATGCTCGACGATGCCGCATTCTATGCGGCCAACACCCATGTGACTGACCGCTTCCTGCTGACAACATCGTTCAACCTGCTGTTCACCAAGCCAATCCATGGTGGACGGGTGGTTGCGGAAGGGCGTTGGATTTCAGGCCGTCGCCGCGTGCTGGTGGCAGAAGCGCGATTGATTGACGAAGAAGGGGAAGAAGTGGGGCGCGGCACGGGTACGTTCCAGCGTTCGCGCATCCCGCTTTCCAGCTTGGACGGATACAACGCTGGCCTGCGTGCGGCGCTGGGTTGAAGGGACAAGCCTGAGTGGACACGCGGCTTCCCGCACACCTTGAAGTGAACGGATTCATCCGTGCTGCGCAAGCCGCCGGAGGGTTTGGCATGGTGCTGAACAAGGGCGAGCGGGATGGCGGCACAATCTTGATTGTTATGGTTGAAAATCAAGGTCTTGCCGTTCTGTATGAACGTATGCCCCAGCTTGATGGAACGCGAAAGTGGGACCAAGTAAAGGTCCAAGTATCTGAAAATAAATCGGACTTTGATGACTATTTGGACCGGCGCAGCACTCAAGACCCCGATGTGTGGATAGTCGAACTGACTGTCGCGGATCGCGAACGCTTCGTCCGGGACAATCTGACGTAAGCCTGAACGTGGGTTGACTCTAAAGGAGCGCGGTCTAAAGGCCCGCTACCGATTTTTGCGCAGGCGGTGATGGGAGGCATGAGGGCCGAACGCACTGGCACGCAGACGGGGGGCAACCGACATGGCCCTTCGATGTCGCGCCGTTTGGCGGATTCATCCGCTGCATCGGCCCGGCACCGCGCCATGCCCGGAAGCTCACCGCCCAATGACGATGACGGATGAGCAAGAAATTCAAATATGCAGCAACGCTGAGCCTGGCTGCGACATTTATCACTACGCTTCTCAGCACAGGCGGTTCCCAAGCCGCCGCACAGAGCATGAATGCTCCGGTCGCCATCGCAGCGACCTTCATTTCCCAACCCGTGGTGCAGCCGCTTGCTGATGTGCAGCAGGATGCCGTGGCAGATCGCAGCGAAGCCAACGCTTCCTCGCTTGCCGAACTGGTTGCTGAAACCGATATTCCTGCCGCGCTTTCAAAGGAACTGGAGTGCCTTGCCGGTGCCGTGTTCTTTGAAGCCAAGGGCGAATCGCTGGCCGGGCAACTTGCCGTTGGCCGGGTGATCGTTGCGCGCTCCAATTCGGGCCGCTTCCCCGCTTCATACTGCGGCGTGGTGTACCAGCCCTCGCAGTTCTCTTTCGTTCGTGGCCGTTCGATGCCCGCGATCAACCGCGACAGCCGTGCATGGCAAACAGCCGTGCGCATCGCACGTATCGCTGACGAAGGTCAGTGGAAGAGCCCGGTCGAAGGGGCGATGTTCTTCCATGCGACTTACGTTTCGCCACGGTGGGGCAAGACCCGCATGGCAAAGGTGGACGGACACGTGTTTTACCGCTGAAGCATTGTTTGGTGCTGACATGAAAAAGGGCCGGCCCCCGCGTGGGGCCGGCCCTTTTCGTTTGCGGCAATCGTGCGATCAGTGGCGGAAGTGGCGCATTCCTGTGAAGACCATGGCCAGGCCCGCTTCGTCGGCAGCCTTGATCACGTCATCATCGCGGATAGATCCGCCCGGCTGGATCACGCAAGTTGCGCCCGCCTCGACCGCAGCCAAAAGGCCATCGGCGAAGGGGAAGAATGCGTCTGATGCGACGGCAGAACCGACCGTGCGGGATTGGATCCAGCCAAACTTTTCGGCGGCTTCGGCAGCCTTCATCGCGGCAATTCGGCTGGAATCGCGGCGGTTCATCTGGCCCGCTCCAATGCCGGCGGTGATTCCGTCCTTGGCATAGACGATGGCGTTGGACTTCACGTGCCGCGCCACGGTCCACGCGAACAGGCAGTCCTTCAGCTCCTGCTCGGTGGGCTGGCGCTTGGTAACAACCTTCAGATCATCAACCGAGACCACGCCGTTGTCGCGGCTCTGGACCAGCAGGCCGCCAGTGATTGGCTTGACCATCAGTCCTCCCCGGCGCGGATCGGGTAGATCGCCGGTCAGCAACAGGCGCAGGTTCTTCTTGCGGGCAAAGGCTGCCTTTGCCGCGTCGTCGGCAGCAGGCGCGATCACGACTTCGGTAAATATCTCGCAGATCGCGTTCGCTGTCGGGCCATCAAGTGGGACATTTGTGGCAACGATCCCGCCGAAAGCTGAAACATCGTCGCAAGCGAGTGCGCCATGCCATGCTTCAAGCAGGTTCGAAGCTTGCGCAACGCCGCAGGGGTTGGCGTGCTTGACGATCACGACGGCTGGCTCCTGCCCGCGAAACTCGGCGGCGAGTTCGAAGGCGGCGTCAGCGTCGTTGTAATTGTTGTAGGACAGTTCCTTGCCCTGCACCTGTTCGGCCTGGGCGATGCCCCGGGCAAAGGGACCACGCGGGACGTAGAGAGCGGCCTTCTGGTGCGGATTTTCTCCATAACGCAGTTCTTCGGACCGCTTGCCGATCACCGCCAGTGTTTCGGGGAACATCTGCTGCTGGTCGGCAAAGGCGAACCACTGGCTGATCATGCTGTCATAAGTGGCTGTTGCGGCAAAAGCGCGCGCCGCCATCAGACGACGGAAAGCGAGGCTCGTCGCGCCGTTGCTGGTTTCCAGTTCTGCCAGCAGGCCAGCGTAGTCCGCCGGATCGGTGAGGATCGTGACATAATCATGGTTCTTGGCGGCAGAGCGCACCATCGAAGGGCCGCCGATGTCAATGTTCTCGATCACTTCGTCACGCGCGGCGCCCTTGGCCACGGTCGCTTCGAAGGGGTAGAGGTTGACCACCACGAGATCGATTGCGCCGATGTTGTGTTCAGCCATGGCTGCAGCATGTTCGGGATTGTCGCGCACGGCCAGCAGTCCACCGTGGATCGTGGGGTGCAGTGTCTTGACGCGGCCATCCATCATTTCGGGAAAGCCGGTGTGCTCCGAAACGTCCTTCACCGACAGCCCTGCATCGCGCAGCGCCTTGGCGGTGCCGCCGGTGGAGAGCAGCTCGACCCCGCGCGCGGCGAGAGCCTTGCCCAGATCGACAAGGCCGGATTTGTCAGACACCGAAAGCAGTGCCCGCTTGATCGTAACTTCGCTCACGTAGGTTTTCCTGTTCTATCGCATCTTCTTGAGCAGCCAGGAGAAGCTTTCTCCGCTGCGGGGAACCTTGGCGGTGACGACCAACTGGCGCGTGCCGATGGGCCGTCCCTGACCATCCGCCCAGAGGCTTTCCTCAACCGAGACCGGATCGCGGCCTGATCGGAACTGCCACAGGCTGCCATCGGGCAGGGCAAGCGAAATGCCTTTCCCGTCCGTGCTGGCGGCCAGCTCGATATGCGGGCCGAGGTGGAAGCGCAAGGCGACTCCGATTGTGCCGCGCTTGCCCTTGCGGCCAGAGGGCAGCAGCAGGTCCTCGCCGCGCAGTTCGGTCCCGTCATCGCGCAGGATGAGGATGCGCCTATGCACGAGGCCGTAGCGGCTGACATAGCCGTTGTGGCTGGCTTCGATCCGCGTAGCGCCACCGCCAGCGCCAGTGGGGCCGCTGGCATCGGCTGACAGTGTGCGACGGTCCACCTCGACCTCGGACACGCCCGATCCGATGCGGCCATTGATGAGGACCGCGGTGGAATTGAAATCGTCGATAGTCAGCGTGGAATGTGCTGCGGTGGCGCGCAGGCCTTGTTCGAGCCGCAGCGGGATCATGCCGCCAGCAAACGCCGCGCCACCGCAGTTGACGATCAGCCGGTCCATGCCGTGGCTGAATTCGAACGCCAGCGTGGATGCGCAGCCATCGCGCGCATGGCGAGCCACAGGCGGCGGCCCCGCATCGAACTGCAGCACCGATTTGCCCGCCGTGGCGCGCTGGTAACCCCACTGGCGCGCATCGCGCAACGGGCGGGTACGTACGCCGCTGGCCGTGATCAGCGTGTCGATAGCATCGGCAGAGATGCCACCGGAGCCTTGCCAATTGCCCAGACCACCATCACCATGCAGCAGTGCCAGCAGCGGCGGCACCAGCAGCGTCAGCATGGTCTGAATCTGCGGCAGAGGCTCTTCGCGTACGGCTTCGTAGCAGGCGCGCAGGGCGATCAGCAGTTCAATCGCCTCGATCTGGCAGATCGGGCTGCGCGAGAGGACGCCGCCATCATCGCTCACCACTTCTCCCAGTGCGCGCACAAGACCTGCTTCGGCATAGAGGCGTCGGGGTTTGGAATCGGCCATGATCAGGCCGGTCGCGACAAGCCCGCACCAGCCTGCCACTTCGCTCAACCGATTGTCCGCCCCGGTAACGCGGCGGTCGAGCCAGCGCGCGGTTTCCTCGATGGTGCGCAGGATTCGCGCGCGGAACGCGCGGTCTTGCCCCGAAAGGACCAGTGGAGCGTGGACCATCCAGTTGAGCAGGCGGTGACCGACATTGCCGACATCCCACGCGGGCGTAGGGTCAGGCTTGGGGTTGGCTGCTAGCCAGGTGGTAAGGATACGCTCGGCCACTTGCGCGCATTGGGCGCGGGTGCCGCCTGATTCGAGATCGCGTAGCCAGCGAAATCCGTGGACAATGCGTTCGAATGGTGGGGGCAGGCGCGGGCCTGAAAAGGCCGTGTCAGCGATGGCGGACTTGAAGCCATGGATCAGGAAGTGTCCGGCGCGCAGAGCCTTCCCGGCGGCAGCGTCACCCGGCAGTGGGGGCAGGACGGTGGCGGTCAGTCGCGTCTTTGCGCGTTTGCGGAACGGGTGGATGGCGCTGGCTGGCAGGCCGAGGCTATAGGCAAACCGCACCAGTTTATCCCCTGCACCAAGCGAAGGTGGGGCAAAATCGGCAAGTGCGAGAGCGCGGCCCGGTTCGACCACGCCAGGCTCCAAGGTGGCCGTATCAGATGCAACTGGCGCAGCAGCATGATTGGTTCCAGAAGGAAGTGGGCTGTCGGACGGCTCTGCCAGCGGTTCCTCCTGTGTTCGATCAAGTGGTATTGCGCGGCGTGTGTTTGATGTGCCGGGGCGCGCGTTGGCTGCCGCAGGTCGGCTTCCGGTCAGGGGGAAGCCGTTGTCTCTCATATCAGCCCAGAGCCTTCAGTGCGGCGATATTTGCGGCATAGTGTGATGGGCCGCCCTTGAACGATGCGGTCCCGGCAACCAGCACGTCAGCTCCGGCGTCAACGCATGAGCGAATCGTATTGGTGTCCACACCCCCATCGACTTCGAGGTGGATCTGGCGGCCTGATTTATCGATCATCTTGCGCACAGCTTCAATCTTGCGAAGCTGGCTAGAGATGAAGCTCTGCCCGCCGAAGCCTGGGTTCACGCTCATGATCAGGACCAGATCGACGTCGTCGATCAGGTAATCCAGCATCTTGGCTGGCGTTCCCGGATTAAGCGAGACGCCCACTTTCTTGCCCAACCCTTTGATCGCCTGCACGGTGCGGTGAATGTGAGGTCCTGCTTCTGGGTGGACGGTGATGATATCGGCCCCGGCATCGGCAAAAGCCTGAAGGTAGGCATCAACCGGCGAAATCATCAGATGCACGTCAAGCGGCTTGGCGGTGTGCGGGCGCAGCGCCTTTACTACCATCGGGCCAATCGTGATGTTTGGCACGAAATGCCCGTCCATCACATCGACATGAATCCAGTCGGCCCCAGCTTCATCAATTGCACGCACTTCTTCGCCAAGGCGGGCGAAATCAGCAGAAAGGATCGACGGGGAAATCAGCGGGGTCATCGGGCGGCACTATCCTGCATACGGAGGCAGGGTCATTCGAACACGCACTGGCGCCGAAAATGGCCACCCCACACTTTGCGCTTAGCTTTGGCGAATCGGTGGAACAAGCGGTTCACACAGGCTTATCCACACGGAATGTCCCGGAATGGAGGCGGTTTGCCGCTGAACAGTGGGTTGCAGCAGAGTTCAGGGCGTGTTCACGGCGCGAATCTTACTTAACGATCCAGAAATATGCCGGTATGACGCCGGCGGGAACGGACGGAACGAAGGCGTAACAATCACAGTTCATTGGCACGGTTCATTGGATAAACGTGCAACGCATCGACCTGACAACACATCGAAATCGGGGCTTTTTGATCATGAACATGCCGAGACGTTGGTACGCCACGGCCATTGCCTTTGCTGCTGCCGCCACTTCGCTGACCTTCGCAAGCCATGCTGCAAATGCCGCAGCACCCAAATGCGCTGGGCCGGTTAGCGATACCTGGATAAACGTTACGGTTGACGGCGTGCGCAATGGCAACGGCCTGATGGCGGTCACGCTCTATGCTGACGAGCCGCGCAAGTTCCTTGCCAAGAAAGGCTCCCTTTACGTAGGCCGCGTTGATGCAACTGCGCCGGAAACGCGCATGTGTCTCTACGTTCCCAAGCCGGGCGTCTATGCGCTAGCCGTGTACCATGACGAGGATTCGAGCACGAACATCAAGCGCAGCGGCGTGCTGGGCATCCCCGAAGAAGGCTTCGGCTTTTCCAACAACCCGCCGACGATCGCGAGTATCCCCTCGTTCCGTTCGGTGCGGTTGAATATTGTGAAATCGGGCCTGTCGACCCGCATTCACCTCAAATATCCTTAGAATTACTGGCTTTCAGCCGGAACGCCGATTTCAGCGAAAGTCTGGGCAAGCTGCCAGGGCGCAAGTTCCTCGGCAAGGGCGTGGGCGCGTGGATCGTCAACATCCATCCACCATGCGTCCTCGATGTCCATGGTGGCAGCGCGACCGGCGTCGGCCAGACGCTGCATTCCATCGGACAGGCTACCTGATTTGCCCTCGGTGATTGCGTCGCGAATGGCCAACGCCAGTTCGGGTGTGGCCAAGAATGCGCCACAGTCGACGGCGTCGTATGCGGTAATGGTCTTGCCAATGGCGGTGATGCGGCCTGCATCGTCCATCTTAACCCATGTTGCGTCATCAGGATCGACAAGCGGATTGTCGATCCGGCGATCTATCGCAAGCGTCACACCCCGATCTGGCCGGTCTTCAAGCATGAGCCGGGCAAGAATGTCTGCGTCGAACATGTGGTCGGCCATCATCAGCAGGTAGTTGCCATCGCATCGCGTGGCGCCCGCCATGACAGAGTGGCCATTGGGCGTGGACCAGTTGGTCAGGCGCACTGGCACAATCTCGATTCCGGCACGCAGCGACAGGTCGGCCAGAAACGTCTCAAGCATATCTGCGTGATGACCGGTGACGACGACGACGCGCGTGATTCCCGCCAACATCGCCTGGCGCACGCCAATCTCGATCAGCGGTACCCCCGCGACCGGCGTGAGCGGCTTCGATGGCGAAAGGTCAGCCAAACGGCTGCCGAAACCTGCGGCGATGATCAGGGCATCCATGACGGCATTCCGCCTAGCCACTTCGCGCGCAAATGAAAAGGCCGACCAGACGAAACGTCCGGTCGGCCCATTTCATTTGGCAAAGCGCGTGCGCTTATTCTGCGGCCAGCTTTTCAACCGAGGCGTATTCCTCGACCATCTGCGCGGCGACATCGTCGTTGAACTGCTGCGGCGGGTGCTTGCAGAAGTAGGCCGACGGGCCGATCAGCGCACCACCTTCACCACGATCAAGCGCAACCTTGCAGCAACGGATC
>NZ_NCII01000081.1 GCF_002256775.1 Novosphingobium sp. 17-62-19
AGGCCATGGGCATGCTCAACCACCATTTCGCAGCAGCCGCCTGATCGGCGCAGAGCGACAGCCTACCTCTGACTGCCGCCAATCTTTGCAACAGAGCCGAGGCGCTGTCGAAATAGGCGAGCGGGGTGGCGGCGAAGCTGGCTTTATCGGGCAGCGATGGCGGTGCGGCGACGGCGCGGGCGGCCTGCACGGCGATCGGCACGGCGAGCGCTGCACCCAGCGCCTGGCGCCGGCTGAGGCTCATGCCATGATCCGGGCGAGCGCGGTCTTGAACGCCTGCATCTCCGCTGGCGTGCCGAAGGACACGCGGACCCAGTCGTCCATATGCTTGCGCGGGCCGCCGATGAAGATCTTCTCTTTGGCGAGGGCGGCGGTGACATCGGCGCCGGGACGGCCGACATGGATCATCGCGAAGCTGGTCTGCGAGGGGAGATATTTGAGGCCGCGGGCATCGAGCCAGGCGAAGAGATCGTCGCGCACCGCCTTGTTATAGGCCTTGCGCTGGGGCAGCAGCGTGGGATCGAGCAGGCTCGCTTCGGCTGCAACCACGGCGGGCATCGGCGTGATGTTGACGCCATAGTCGGCCATGCCGTCGAGCAGATCCTTGCGCCCGGCGATCAGGCCGCAGCGCAGGCCGGCCAGGCCGTAGATTTTCGAGAAGGTGCGGGTGACCAGCACGTCCGCGCCCTTCGCCACCAGATCGAGGCAGCTTTGCGCGTCGCTATAGTGGATATAGGCCTCGTCGACGAGCAGCACGGAGCCGGCCGGCTTGTTGGCGAGCAGCCATTCGATGTCGGCGCGCGGGATCGGCAGGCCGGTCGGGTTGTTGGGATTACAGAGATAATAGACGCCAGCGTCGGGCGCGGCGGCCAGCAGCTTGCGGACATCGGCGGTGAAGTCGCCGGCCAGCGGCAGGGCGACGGCGCGGGTGACCGGCTGGTTGCCCTTGCCCAGGAAGCCCTGATCGAAGGTCGGCTCGAAATAGGCGATCGGGCGGGTTTTCGACGAGTAGGTCAGCGCGACCGAGCGCAATGGCATGAAGGAGCCGGGATGGACCTGAACCTGGTCGGGTGCCAGGCCGTTCTGGCGAGCGAACAGGCTTTCCAGCTTGGAGGCGAAGGCCATGCCATAGCGGCCGGCGAGCGGATCGAGCCCGGACAGCGCCTGCAGCGCGGCGGGCGCGGGGCCGAGCGGGTTTTCGTTGCTGTTGATGAAGATGCCGTCGGTCAGCGTGGCGACCATCGCCGCCGGATCATCGCTCATCGCCACCTTGCGGTCGCGCTGGGCGAGAGCGGGTGCCGCGCTGGCTATTGCCGCCGCGCCCATGGCACCGCGCATCAGCATGCGGCGGCTGAGAGTGTCCGGACGGTCGGTCATGGTTTTCGCTTCCCCCTGATGGGGATCGAGGCATCGATCCACATCCCTATTATCGTTTCCGCGTTCTGCGAGCCGCCGGTCATGCCGACCGGCTTCAGACCGCGAACAAAGCAAAAGGGCCGGTCTCCTGGGAGACCGGCCCTTCAGTTCTAGCCTATCAGAACTTGAAGTCGATACGCGCGTAATAATAGCCGCCCGAGGTGCCGTAGGGGCCAAAGCCATAGGGGCTGTTATAGGTGGTCGACCCGTTGATATAGGGCGAGGTGCCCGCCGGGATCGTCACGCCCTTCAGCAGGGCCGGGGTTTCCGGGACCTTGTCGAACAGGTTGTTCGCGCCGAGCGAGAAGGTCATGGCGTCGTTGAACGCATAGCTGACTTCCAGATCGGTGATGCCGGTCGGCTTGACCTTCGCTTCATAGATGGTCGGCAGGCCGGCGGCGATCAGCGAAGCGCTCGACACGCCCGGCTGCACCAGCACGCTGGTCTTGCCATAGAAGGTCTCGCGCAGGTTGACCGTGAAGGCACCGCTCTTGAACAGGGCGCCCAGCACGACCTTGTAGTCGGGCGAAGCGTCTTCGACATAGCTTTCAGAGATATTGCTGAAGACCGTCGGAATCTTGTTCTTGGTGATCTTCGTCTTGTTGTAGTTGGCCGAAACCGACAGGTTCAGGCTGCCGAAGTCCAGAGCCACCGGATAGGCGGCCGAGAAGTCGATGCCCCAGGTGCGGGTGTCGATGCCGTTGGTGAAGCTCTGCGCACCGATGTTCGGCAGCGCCGCGTCAAACACCACGCCAGCTGCCTGCAGCGCCGAGATGATTGCCGGGGCTTCCGCCGTCGCAACGCCGCCCTGGACGGCATAACGGGCCGCGGTCAGGGCGATGCGATCCTTGATCTTGATGAGATAGCCATCCAGCGTGACCGCGAGCTTGGGGATCGGACGGAAGACGAAGCCGCCCGAGAAGTTGGTCGACTTTTCCGGCTTCAGCGCGGAGAAGCCCAGCAGGGTCGCAGCAGGCGAACCGGCCGGCAGCACCGCAACGGCGCTGGTCGGGCCGACGGCCACGGTCGAATAATGCTGTTCGGCCAGCGTCGGCGCACGGAAGCCGGTGCTGACGGTGCCGCGGATGGCGACCGCATCGCTGAAGTCGAAGCGGGTGGTGGCCTTGCCGATCAGCGTGTCGCCGAAGTCCGAATAATCTTCGTAACGGCCGGCAAGGTCGACGGTCCATTTTTCGACCGGGTTGACGATGACGTTGATGTAGCCGGCCTTGGCGCTGCGGTTCCAGTCGCCCGCATCGCTTTCCTTGTAGCCCGGGAAGGACTGAACGCCGGTCTTGTAGGTGGAATAATAGTCGCCCGCGACGATGGTGTAGGTGTCGCGGCGATATTCGCCACCGAAGGCGAAGGTCAGCGGATCGGCCAGGCCAAGATCGAATTCCTTGCGGATGTCGGCCGTGACCGTGGTCTGGCTGAGGCGGAAGCCGCCGTCATAGGCCGAGTCCGGCGTGTTGGGCAGGACGCCCGAGCCGTTCAGATACTGGGCATAGGTTTCCTGCCAGACTTCGCGATGGGCCGAATTTTCGGTCCAGATCTCGTTCTTGTCATGGCCATAGGTGGTCGACAGGTCATAGTTCCAGCCGCCGCCAAATTCGCCCTTGGCGCCGACGGTGAAGCTATATTCGTCCTCGGTCACATGCTGCAGCGGGACCATGCCGACGACGCCGGTATTGCCATAGCAGATGCTGGGATCATAAGCCGCCGTGGTGACGCTGCCGCCCAGATTGCCGCTTTCGTAGCAGACGCGCTTGGGGTGGCGATAACCCTGCTTGGCATAGCCGATGCGGCGGGCATAGTTACCGAAGCTGTAGAGCTCGACGCCGCCGAAATCATAGCCCATATTGTAAAAGAATTCGGTCAGATAGGTCTTGGGCTGGCCGCCGTTGATGCCCGCCAGCGCGTCGCCGGTCAGGTTCGACCATTGCGCGGGAGCGTTGGGCTGCAGCGAACCGTCGAGCTGGGTCACCTGAACCTGGCCGGTGCCGGTGGTGGTATAGTCCTGGCGACGGTGGAAGCCGCTGAGGTTGAAATAGCCATCCTCGCCCAGCTTGAAGCCGACATTGCCCGAGACCGAGAAGGTTTCGCCTTCGCTGTCGTAATTCTGGCCGCCGGTGATCTTGAAGCTGCCGCCTTCGGTATCGTCCTTCAGGATCAGGTTGATAACGCCGGCGATCGCGTCGGTGCCGTAAACGGCGGCGGCGCCTTCCTGCAGGATTTCGATGCGTTCGACGGCATCAGGCGGAATGAGGTCGAGGCTGGGCGCGGCGGAGCCGCCGAACGGGCCGGTGGCGACCTGAAGAATGGCCGAGCCGTGGCGACGCTTGCCATTGACCAGCAGCAGCGTGTGGTTCGGGCTCAGGCCGCGCAGACGGGCCGACAGCGAGAAGCTCGACATGTCGGTGCCCTGGGTCTGGGCGGTGAAGCTGGGAACGATCTGGGTCAGCGCCTGGTTGAGGTTCGGCTGGCCGACATGGGCGATGGCTTCTTCGCTGAGCACCTGAACGGGTGCGGCAGCTTCGGCGGCCGACATGCCGACGGCACGGGTGCCGGTAACGATGATGGCCGCACCTTCATCGGCCTGCGGTTCCTGCGGTGCTTCCTGCGCCATGGCGCAGGCCGACCAGGATGTCGCAATCACGAGAGAAAGCTTGAGCGCGGAAAGTCTCTTCATTCTATGCCCCCTGATATTGTCATTATCTTGACACTCGGAGGGACGAACGACCTGCGGACTATCCTCTATTGCGCCGCACAAAATTTAAGTAAAAGTGACATATTTCACGCATATTTCAACGACTGGACTCTGCAGCCTATTTTCTGTTGCATCGATGTCGCAATGTTCAATTTTGCATTTTTCAGGCGCATTTTGCAATCAACTGGCATGGCGGGTTTTTGATCGATGCTCGTTGTTGATTTACTTGTGCCTTATCCGCCTTTTGCGGCGGCGATGAGCTTGCGGGCCTCTGCGCCGGTCCAGTCCATGGCTCCGACCACGCGCGCAAGCTCCTTGCCCTTGGCATCATAAAGGACGGTGGTCGGCAGGACGCCGGTGGCATAGCCCAGGCCGAGCTTGTTCTCCGGATCGGTCCAGCCCTTGAGGTGGGGCAGCTTGTGCTTGGCGAAGAAAGGCTTGATCGCGGCCTGGCCCTGCACGTCCTGCGAGATCGTCAATACCGCCAGGCTCCTGTCACCTTCGCTGTCGCTTTGCGCGGCGAGGGCGTCGAGCGTCGGCATCTCCGCGACGCAGGGCGCGCACCAGGTCGCCCAGAGATTGACCAGCAGCGGGCGGCCGGCAAAGTCCTGCAGGGTCGCCGTGCCGCCTTGCGGATTTTCGAACGCGAAGGTCGGCGCGGGCGTGCCCGCCTTGCTGCGGTCGATCGTGTAGTTGAAATCGCCCTTGGCGCTTCCGCCGGCAGCAGGTTGCACTTCGTCGCCCGTCACCTCGCCGCTGGCGCTCGCATTGGCTTGCCCCGCGGGCGGGGATTGCCTATCGCATGCCGCCAGCCCAGCCAGCAGGAGCAGTGTCATTACCGAGCGCAAGGACGATATCATGGAAGCAGGCTCCAACAGCATGTGGGGTGGCCGGTTCGCGGCCGGCCCGGCATCGATCATGCGTGAGATAAATGCCTCCATCCCCTTCGACAAGCGCTTGTGGAAACAGGATATCGCCGGGTCCAAGGCGCATGTCGCGATGCTGGCCAAGCAGGGCATCGTCGATGGCGAGGATGCGCAGGCGATCACCGAGGGGCTGAACCGGATCGCGGCGGAATATGAAGCCAATGGCGTTCCGGTCAATCTGGACCTGGAAGATATCCACATGGTCACGGAGTCGCGGCTGGCCGAACTGATCGGCCCGGCGGCCGGCCGCCTGCACACCGCGCGCAGCCGCAACGACCAGGTGGCGACCGATTTCCGCCTGTGGGTCCGCGACGCCATGGATGAGGTGATGGCGGGCCTGGCCGGGTTGCAGCAGGCGCTGCTCGCCCGTGCCGAGGAACATGTCGATGCGGTGATGCCGGGCTTCACCCATCTCCAGTCGGCGCAGCCGGTGACGCTGGGCCATCATCTGATGGCCTATTATGAAATGGTGCGCCGCGACCGCAGCCGCTTTGCCGATGCGCGCGTGCGGCTGGACGAATGTCCGCTGGGCGCCGCCGCGCTGGCTGGCACCGGCTTCCCGATCGATCGCCATGCCACGGCGGCGGCGCTGGGCTTTGCCAAGCCGACCGACAACAGCCTGGACAGCGTGTCCGACCGCGACTTCGCGCTCGACTATCTGATGGCCGCGACCCAGGCGTCGCTGCACCTGTCGCGCCTGGCCGAGGAATTCATCATCTGGGCGAGCCAGCCCTTCGGCTTCGTCAAGCTGCCCGACGCCTATTCGACCGGTAGCTCGATCATGCCGCAGAAGCGCAATCCCGACGCGGCCGAACTGGTGCGCGGCCATGCCGGCCGCATCATGGGCTGCATGAACGCGCTGTGCGTGACGATGAAGGGCCTGCCGCTCGCCTATTCCAAGGACATGCAGGACGACAAGCCGCCGGTGTTCGAGGCGCATGACCTGCTGGGCCTGTCGATCGCGGCGATGACCGGCATGATCGAAACGGTGACGTTCCGCACCGACCGGATGCGCGGCCTGGCCGAAAGCGGCTTTGCCACCGCGACGGACCTCGCCGACTGGCTGGTGCGCGAGGGCGACATTCCCTTCCGCGAGGCGCATCATATCACCGGCCGCGCGGTGGCGGCTGCGGAGGAAGCCGGCGTGCAGCTCGCTGACCTGCCGCTCGAAACGCTCAAGGCCATTGATGCGCGTATCGATGATCGCATCTATGCGGTATTGACGGTCGATGCGTCGGTCGCCAGCCGCAAGAGCCATGGCGGCACGGCGCCCGATCAGGTGCGCGCGCGGATCGCCGCGGCGCGCGCGACACAGGAGTGAGGCAGATGGCACGGCATGTCCGCAACGGGCTGATGATCGGGGCAATGGCGCTGGCGCTGGCTTCCTGTGGTGGCCGTGAATCGCTCAAACCCGTGGCGGGCCAGAACTTGCCCGCCGTGCCGGTGGGGGCGGCGACCGCGCCGACCGCCGCCGACATGATGGATCCAGGCACCCAGGCCCGCCCGGAACGTAACGTCGAACTGCTGACCCAGTCGCGCCAGCGCGGCAATGACGAGTTCGACCTGCCGCCGGAAAGCCGGCCGCAACAATAGTCCCTATTCCCGCAAGGATCAGACCTTGGACCATTTCGATTATGTAGACGGCACCATGCATGTGGAGCAGGTGTCGATGACGGAAATTGCGCAGCAGGTCGGCACCCCGGTCTATGTCTATTCGACCGCGACGCTGGAACGCCATGTCGGCGTGTTCCGCGAAGGGCTGTCCCAGCTCGACAATCCGCTGATCGCCTTTGCCGTGAAGGCCAATCCCAACGCCGCCGTGCTGGCGACGTTGGCGAAGCTGGGGCTGGGCGCGGACGTGGTGTCGGGCGGCGAGTTGCAGCGCGCTGTCGCTGCGGGCATTCCGGCCGATCGCATCGTCTTTTCCGGCGTCGGCAAGACCGCCGAGGAAATGAAGCTGGCGCTGGAGCTGGGCATTTTCCAGTTCAACCTGGAAAGCGAGCCGGAAGCGGAAATGCTGTCGGAGGTGGCGCTGTCGATGGGCCGGAAGGCGCCGGTCGCCTATCGCATCAACCCCGATGTCGACGCCGGCACCCATGCCAAGATTTCGACGGGCAAGTCGGAAAACAAGTTCGGCATCCCCTATGACCGGGCGCTGGAAAGCTATGCCGCCGCGCGCGACCTGCCGGGCCTCGATGTCCAGGGCGTCGCCGTGCATATCGGCAGCCAGCTGACCGACCTGGCGCCGCTGGAGGCGGCCTTCGTCAAGGTCGGCGCGCTGATCGCGCAGCTGCGCGCGGCGGGCCATGACATCCGCACCGCCGATCTGGGCGGTGGCCTGGGCGTGCCCTACGACCCGTCGCAGCCGCTGCCGCCGAGCCCGGCCGATTATGGCGCGATGGTGACGCGGGTGACGCAGGGCTGGGATGCGCGGCTGATGTTCGAGCCGGGCCGGGTGATCGTGGGCAATGCCGGCGTGCTGCTGTCGCAGGTGATCCGCGTCAAGCAGGGCGCGCAGGCGCCGTTCGTGATTGTCGATGCGGCGATGAACGACCTGATGCGGCCCAGCCTCTATGACGCCTGGCACGATATCCGCGCGGTGGCGCCGGACGGCAATCGGATCGCGTCGAACGTGGTCGGGCCGGTGTGCGAAACCGGCGATACCTTTGCCATGGGCCGCGACATGGATGTGGTGGCGGCCGGCGACCTGCTGACCTTCATGACCGCCGGCGCCTATGGCGCGACCATGGCGGGCACCTATAACAGCCGATCGCTGACCCCCGAGGTGCTGGTGTCGGGCGACAAATGGGCGGTGGTCCGCGCGCGTCCGCCGATCGAGGCGCTGATCGCGGGCGATCATATCCCCGATTGGGTGGCTGGCTGATGCACAGCCTGCCCGTCTTTCTGCGGCTGGAAGGGCGGGCGGTCATCCTGACCGGACAGGGCGAGGCGGCCGATGCGAAGCGCCGGCTGCTGGAGCGCGCTGGCGCGCGCATCGTCGGCGAGGATGATGCGGATGCGCGGGTCGCGATCGTGTCGGATGGCGACGCGGCGGTCGTGGAGCGACTGCGCGCGCGCGGCGTGCTGGTCAATGCGACCGACAAGCCGGACCTGTGCGATTTCACTCTGCCGGCGATCGTCGATCGCAATCCGGTGCTGATCGCGATCGGCACGGGTGGGGCGTCGGCGGGACTGGCGGCGGCGCTGCGGCAGCGGATCGAGGCTTTGTTGCCGAGCGGGCTGGGCGATCTGGCGCTGGCGCTGTTCGCGGCGCGGGGGCGCTTGCGCGACCTGTGGCCCGATGCGGGCGCGCGGCGGCAGGCGATCGGAAAGGCGCTGGCGCCGGGCGGCGCGATCGATCCGCTGGGCTTCGATCCGGATGTCGATTTCTGGCTGGCCGAAAGCCCTGAAGCGGACAATGCCGAGCTATATCATGTTCGGCTGTCATCGGCCGATCCCGACGACCTGACCATGCGCGATGCGCGGATGCTGGCGCTGGCCGACCGGGTCTATCATGATCCTTCGGTGGCACCGGCGATATTGGACCGGGCGCGGGCGGATGCCGAGCGGATCGCAGCGGATGGTCCGCCCGAACGGCTTGAAACCGGCCTCAGTCTGTGGGTCAGTTCTGCCGCGCGCTGAGGCGGGCGACTTCATCCTGCAAGGCCTGGATCGAGGAGACGAGGCGGGCGCGGTCGAGCTGCATTTCCTGCAGGGCGTCGCGGGTTTCGCCCAGTTCCACCGCGCGGCGGGCGATGCGGGCGTCGAGTTCGGCATTGTGGCGGCTGAGCATGCCGAGCCGTTCGGCGCGGGCGCACAGATGGCGCAGCCGCGCATCGAGCAGGTCGAAATCGAAAGGCTTGACGATATGGTCGTCGGCGCCGGCTTCCAGCACTTCGACGGCGGACTGGCTGTCGATGCGACCGGTCAGCATGACGATGCAGGCATGGGGGGCGAGCGCGGTAGCGCGAATGCGCTTCATCGTCGCCACGGCGGGCAGCATCAAAAGGTCCATGTCGATCAGGATCAGGTCGACCGGATGCGTGACCAGCAGGTTGAGGGCGATGAAGCCGTTTTCGGCCAGCACCACGTCATAGTTAAGCCGCGACAGGCGGCGGGCGATGACGGCGCGGGCGGTCGCATTCTCGTCGATCAGCAGCACGCGCAGCCGACGCGTGGCGTTGGCCCCACTTTCCGGCTGTTCCGCGATGATCTGGTGAAGGGGCTTGCGCTTGAAAAACGGCATTGGATAGCAACTCCTGCGATCGGCAGGATAGAAGCTGGCGGCAAAGAAATGGTTAACGCGCCATGCCCTCGGCGCCATAGGCGCGCAGGAAGATGTCGACGGCGAAGGCGGCGTCGCTTTCCATCTGTTGCGGCGTGACCCGTTCGATCTGGCTGAGCAGCAGCAATTCATGGCAGCCCGATGTCGTCAGGCGCATCAGCACGCGGGCGGCCTTGTCGGGGTCGTCGCGGCGCAACTGGCCGCGGTCCATCGCGCCTTCGAGGAAGCGGGCGAGCAGCATCCGCGTATGGCTGGGCGCCATTTCATAGAAGATGCGGCTCATTTCCGGGAAACGGCCACCTTCCGACGCGATCAGTCGGTGCAGGGCGATCGCTTCGGGCGATGTCACCTTTTCGAGCAGGCTGAGCGCGGTGCGATGCAGCGTCGAGGCGAGGTCGCCGCCGGGGTCCAATATTTCCGAAAGCCGCGCGCGATAGGTGCTGGTCGCATTTTCGAGAACCGCGCGAAACAATTCCTCCTTGGACGGGAAATGATTCCACAACGTGCCCTTTGACCCGCCCAATATGGCGGCGATGGCCGACATGCTGGTCGCGGCATAGCCATTTTCCAGAAAATGCCGGGCAGCCACCTCCAATATCGTCTGGCGCCGGTCGAGGCGGCGGGCCTCCCGACGACTGGGGGCTAAAGCTTTTTCCGGGCATGTCATATAAGCGTACCATAGAGTACGCTATTTATATTGACAAGGGTGGTACGGCGGGGCAAAGGCGATTTTCATACTGGATGGTACGGTTTGGATATGTCCGTGAGTCGCATCAGTTTTTCCATTCGCACCGGCGGTATTGCAGTGACAGCGCTGCTTCTGGCCGGCTGTGCTTCAATACCCGATCTGGGCGACAAGCCCGAGATTCGCGCGCCGCAGAGCGTGGAGGCCGGGCGCAGCCTGAGCGCCGACACGGTTGCCTGGCCCAGCGAGAATTGGTGGAGCGCCTATGGCGATCCGCAGCTGACATCGCTGATCGAGGAGGGGCTGCGCAATTCGCCCGACATGGCGGTGGCGCTGGCGCGCTTTCGCCAGGCGACGGCGATGGCCCAGCAATCGGGCGCGGCGCTGTTGCCCACGGTCGACGCCACGGCCAATGCCGGCGTGACCAAGCAGAGCTATAATATGGGCATGCCCAAGGATTTCGTGCCGCAGGGCTGGCTGGGCACCGGCAAGGTCGGGCTGGACTTTGGTCTGGACATCGACCTGTGGGGCAAGAACCGGGCGTCGCTGGCGGCCGCCACGTCGGAGGCCCGCGCGGCCGAGATCGACGCGCAGCAGGCACGCCTGGCGCTGACCACTGCGATTGCCGATGCCTATGCCGACCTGGCCCGCCTCTATGACGAGGCGGAAATTCAGGAGCGCACGCTGGAAATCCGCACGGCCAGCCAGAAGCTGGTCGCCGACCGGCGGCAGAATGGCCTGGAAACGCGCGGTAGCGTGCGCCAGGCTGACGCCACCGTGTCCTCGGCCAAGGCGCAACTGGCGGCCGCCCGCGTGGCGATCGAGCTGCGCCAGCATCAGATCGCCGCGCTGATCGGCGCCGGGCCGGACCGCGGCCTGGCAATGACCCGACCGCAGATCGGCCAGCTGGCGCCGCTGGGCCTGCCGGCGGACGTCACCACCAATCTGGTGGCGCGTCGTCCCGACGTCGCCGCGGCGCTGGCCCGGACGCAGGCCGCCGCCAGCCGGATCAAGGTGGCGCGGGCATCCTTCTATCCGGCCGTGAGCCTGAGCGCCCTGATCGGCGTCCAGTCGCTAGGGTATGAAACGCTGTTTACCGGCACCGGTGCTTCGGGTGGTTCGACGTCCTTTGCGGACAATCTGTTCAAGAAGGATTCGCTGTTCGGCAGTGCCGGCCCGGCGATCAGCCTGCCGATCTTCCATGGCGGGCAGTTGCGCGGCCAGTATCGCGGCGCGCGCGCGACCTATGATGAGGCGGTCGCCAGCTATGACAAGACGGTGCTGGGCGCCTATCAGGACGTCGCCGACGCCGTGACCAGCCGCCGGACGCTGGACCAGCGGCTGACCGACGCCAAGGCGGCGCTGACCGCGTCGCAGGATGCCTATGGCGTCGCCCAGCAACGCTACAAGGGCGGGCTTTCCACCTATCTCGACGTGCTGAACGTCGAAGACCAGCTGCTCGCGGCGCGTCAGTCCGTCGCGCAGCTGGAAGCGAGCGCCTTCTCTCTCGATATTGCCCTCATTCGCGCGCTCGGCGGCGGCTTTGCCGCGAGCGACGCTCAGTCCAAGGATCGACCCAATGGCTGATGCCGCCACTGAAAATTCCCCCGAACTGGCCGAGCAGCGCGGCAATGCCCGCAAGACCTGGCTGACCCGTCTGGCGATCGCCGTGCTGGTGGTCGGTGTCCTGTGGGCGGCCTGGTATTTCCTGATCGGCCGCAACCATGTCAGCACCGACAATGCCTATGTGAATGCGGAGGTCGCCCAGGTGACGCCCTTGCTGTCGGCGCAGGCGATCGAGGTCAACGTAACCGACACCCAGACGGTGAAGCGTGGCGACATCCTGGTGAAGCTGGACCCGACCGATGCGCAGATCGCGCTGCAGCAGGCCGAGGCCGATCTGGCCGATGCTCGTCGCCGCTTCCGCCAGACGAGCGCGACCAGCGGTTCGCTGTCGGCGCAGGTCGAGGCGCGTGGCGCCGACATCGTCCAGGCCCGTGCCCAGCTGGCGACCGCGCAGGCCGATTTCGACAAGGCCCGCATCGACCTGCAGCGCCGCGAGGCGCTGGTCGCGGGCGGCGCGGTTTCGGGTGACGAAGTCACCGCGGCGCGCAAATCCTATGCCGCTGCCAAGGCGGCGCTGGACCTGGCCCGTGCCGGTGTCGAGACCGCGCAGGCGACCCGCAATGCCGCCACCGGCCAGTTGGCCGCCAATGATGCGCTGATCCGCGGTTCGACCGAGGAAAGTGATCCCGCGGTGATGGTTGCCAAGGCGAAGCTGGAAGACGCCAAGCTGGACCTGGAACGCACGATCATCCGTGCGCCGATCGACGGCGTGGTGACCAAGCGTGCGGTCCAGATCGGCCAGCGTGTGGCGCAGGGCAGCCCGATCATGAGCATCGTCCCGCTGTCGCAGGTCTATGTCGACGCCAATTTCAAGGAACGCCAGCTGCGCCATGTGAAGGTGGGCATGCCCGCCACGGTGGTGGCCGACATTTATGGCGGCGACGTCGTCTATCATGGCAAGGTCGTGGGCTTCTCCGGCGGCACCGGTTCGTCGCTGTCGCTGATCCCGGCGCAGAACGCGACCGGCAACTGGATCAAGGTGGTCCAGCGCCTGCCGGTCCGCATCGCGCTCGACCCCAAGGAACTGGCAGAGCATCCGCTGCGCGTGGGCTTGTCCACCGAAGTCGAGATCGATCTGGCCGGCAAGTAAGGGAGCGAGCGCGTGAGCGGTCCCGAAACCTTCAATCTGCTCTCGCCGCGCACCCGGACGCTTGCCGGGCTGGTGCTGGCGCTGAGCAACTTCATGGTCGTGCTCGACCTGACCATCGCCAATGTCTCGGTGCCGCATATCGCCGGTAATCTGGGCATCTCCGGCGACCAGGGCACCTGGATCATCACATCCTATGCGGTGGCGGAGGCGATCTGCGTGCCGCTGACCGGCTGGCTGGCGCTGCGTTTCGGCGTGGTGCGGACCTTCATCTGGGCGATGATCGGCTTCGGCTTCTTCTCGATGATGTGCGGCCTGTCGACCACGCTGGGCATGATCGTGGCCGCGCGCCTGGGTCAGGGCATCTGTGGCGGGCCGATCATGCCGATGTCGCAGACGCTGTTGCTGCGCATATTCCCGCCGGAAATGCGGCCGCGCGCCATGGGCCTGTGGGCGATGACGACGCTGCTGGGGCCGGCCATGGGGCCGATCGTCGGCGGCTATATCAGCGACAATTGGAGCTGGCACTGGATCTTCTTCATCAATCTGCCGATCGCGGCGCTGTGCGTGTTCGCGGCGATGGCGATGCTGCGGCCGGTGGAGACCGATACGGCGCACCAGCCGATCGACAAGATCGGCCTGTGTCTGCTGATCTTCTGGATCGGCTGCCTGCAGGTGATGCTGGACATCGGTCGCGACCATGACTGGTTCTCCGACCCGCTGATCCTGACGCTCGCCATCCTGGCCGGCATCGGCTTCATCGTCTTCATCATCTGGGAGCTGACCGAGGAGCATCCGATCGTCGACCTGCGGGTGTTCCGACATATCGGCTTCTCATCGGGCGTCTTCACACTGGCTTTGGCCTTCGGCGCCTATTTCTCCAGCATCGTGGTCATCCCGCAATGGCTGCAGATGTCGATGGGCTATACCGCGACCTGGTCGGGCATCGTTACGGCCTTCACGGCGATGGCGGCGGTGATGAGCGCGCCGTTCGCGGCCCGCTTCACCGGCAAGGTCGATCCGCGCATCATGATTTCGGGCGCGGTCTTCTGGCTGGGCTGCATGACCCTGTGGCGGGCGCACTGGACCAGCGGCATCGACTTTTTCGGGCTGGCGCTGCCGCAGTTCGTGCAGGGCTTTGCCATGCCCTTCTTCATGATCCCGCTGACGACGCTGACCCTGGGGTCGGTGCCGCCGAGCGAGACGGCGTCGGCGGCGGGCCTGCAGAATTTCCTGCGGACCATGGCGATCGCGATCGCGACGTCGCTGGTGCTGACCGGGTGGAGCGACAGCCAGCGCGTGTCGCGCAACGAACTCGCGGGCGCCCTGCAGCCCGACGATGCGCAGCGCGCGCTGTCGGGCATGGGGATGACGACCGAGCAGATCCGCCAGACCATATCCAATCTGGTGGAGCAGGAGGCGATCGCCATTTCGGTCGACTATGTCTTCTTCATCTCCGCGCTGGTGCTGTTTGCGGCGGCGGTGATCGTCTGGCTGGCGCCCAAGCCCAGCGGGCCGGTGGACACGTCGGCGGCGCACTGAGCGCTGCCCTGTTCGAGGCAAAGAAAAAGCCTCCTGTTGCTGTCGCGACGGGAGGCTTTTTCTTTGTGCGGACCTTGGCCCTAGCGGGCGGCCGAGGCGCGCTTCTGTCCATAGAGGAAATAGACGACGAGGCCGATCGCGTTCCAGATCAGGCAGGCATAGATGGTCTTCATCGGCAGGCTGAGGAACAGATAGGCGCAGCCGAGCACGGCGCCCAGGCCCACCAGCGTCGCGGCGGGGGTGCGGAAGGGGCGCTTGAGGTCCGGCGCGCGACGGCGCAGGATCAGCAGGCAGGCGCCCACTGCGGTGAAGGCGATCAGCGTGCCGGCATTGGCGAGCGCGGCGATCTGGTCGATCGGCAGCACGCCGGCGATGATCGCCACCAGCACGGCCGTGACGGCGGTGATGCGCGCAGGGGTGCCGCGCTTCGAGATGCGGGCGAGCGATTGCGGCAGGAAGCCGTCGCGCGCCATCACCAGGAAGATGCGGCTCTGGCCGTAGAGGAAGCCCAGCAGCACGGTGGGTAGCGCAATGACGGCGGCGATCGCGACGATCCGGGCGATCGACCCCTGGCCCATTTCACGCAGGATGAGGGCAAGCGGCTCCGGGCTGTCGGCAAAGCGGGTGAAGGGCATGGCGCCCACCGCTGCGGCGGCGACCAGCACATAGATGAGGGTGCAGACGATCAGCGAGCCGACGATGCCGATGGCCAGGTCTCGGTCCGGATTCTTGGCTTCCTCGGCCGCGGTCGAGATCGCGTCGAAGCCGTAGAAGGCGAAGAAGATGATCGCGGCGGCGGCCATCACGCCGCGCTCGATGCCGTCAGGCCCCATATGCTTGGCAAAGCCGAAGGGCATGAAGGGTTCGAGATGCTGGGCGTCGAAGGCGGGCAGGGCGACCCAGACGAAGAGGCTCAAGGTCGCGATCTTGATCAGCACCAGCAGCGTGTTGAGCCGGGCGCTTTCGCGCGTGCCGAACATCAGCAGGGCAGCGACGACGCCGATGATGAATATGGCGGGGATGTTGATGAGGCCGCCAAGCTCCGGCCCCTTGGTCAGCGCCTCGGGAAAGCCGAGCGGGGTGAGGAGCGGGGCGGCATAGCCCGACCAGCCGACCGCCACGGTCGAGACGACCAGCGAATATTCGAGGATCAGGCTCCAGCCCACGATCCAGGCAATGCCCTCGCCCAGCACCACATAGGAGTAGCTGTAGGCGCTGCCCGCTGCCGGCATCATGGTCGACAGTTCGGCATAGGCGAGCGCGGCGCAGGCGCAGATCGCGCCGGCAATGGCGAAGGAGATGAGGACGGCGGGGCCGGCGCGATCGGCGCCGACGCCGATCAGGGTGAGGATGCCGGTGCCGACGATCGCGCCGACGCCCAGCGCCAGCAGATGCGGCCAGGACAGGGTGCGCGCCATGCTGTGGCCGCCTCCCTGGGGCATCATCGCCTCCATCGGCTTGCGACGTGTCCAACTCATAGAAAAGCTCCCCCTGTTATGCGGTCTGTGGCGGGTTTGCTGGCGCAAACGACGGGCGGGCGCAAGCGTCGAGCCGGAACGTGGCGACTTCTTACAATATTGGGCCTGGTTGCTGCGCTATTGTTGCCAAAGAGCGGGAGGTCAACGCAATGGCGACGGCTCTGTTGCAAAAATCGTGAAGCTTGAGCATGCTTGGCGGAGATTGGACGGACGGAACGATGACGGATTTCAAGTGGCGCCATTTCCAGGGTGATG
>NZ_NCII01000003.1 GCF_002256775.1 Novosphingobium sp. 17-62-19
AAACGCGCCCCTCGCAGCCGTCAACGCCATGATTTATATGCGAAATATCACGATTACGACAGCGAAATCAGCGACTTACTTGGAGAATGTGGGTTCAGGATGCCGCCCTTGAGGTGATAGACTTCTTCCACCCCTTCAGCCTTGAGGAACGCGGTGGACTTTTCACAGCGGATTCCACCGGTGCAGAACATGGCGACTTTGGGCGCTTTCCCATCGCCCAGCAATCGCTCCCGCTCACCCCTGAACCATTCAGGGAAATCCCGGAACGTCCGCGTGCGCGGATCGATCGCGCGCTCGAACGTGCCGACTTCGACCTCGTAATCGTTGCGCGTGTCGATCACGATAGTCTCGGGATCGGCAATCAGTGCGTTCCAATCCTGCGGAGCCACATATGTGCCGACGTTGGCACGGGGATCTATGTCCGGCTCGCCCATCGTCACGATCTCGCGCTTGACGCGCACTTTCATGCGATAGAACGGCATTTCCGCCGCGCCGGAATACTTGACGTCCACCTCCGCGCAATCTGGCTGCGCACGGATGAAATCGACCACCTGCGCGATGCCGCCAGAGGTGCCGGCAATCGTCCCGTTGATCCCCTCACGCGCCACCAGCAGCGTGCCTTTGATCTTCTGCGCCCGGCACACGGTGTCCAGCGCATCGCGCAAAGCTGCGGGATCGGCAACCACGGCAAAGCGATAGAGTGCGGCAACGGTGATCGGCTGGTTGGTCTGCATGGCCACGCCCTTTAGCGCCTGTGCCAAAATTCGCCAGAGGGTGGCTAGATGATAGCCCCCGGCTGCCGATCAGGCGCGGTTTCTGCAAATGCGGGCAAGGCCATGCAGGCCGCCTCCACCGCCGCAATCCGCCCGAAATCGAAACGGGCGCCATAACGGCGTGCGTTGTACAGTTGCGGCACTAACAGCACATCGGCGAGCGTTACCTGCGCGCCGAAGCAGAATGGCCCTTCATGCCCGGCAATCAGTTCTGCACCCGCCGCCAGCCCGCGTTCAATCGCATCTGCCGCCCAACGCTCCACTCCGGCCTGATCCTGCCCCAGTGCCTTGACCATCTTGAGCACCCGTATGTTCTGCAGCGGGTGTATGTCGCAGGCAATGATCTGGGCAAAAGCGCGCACCCGCGCCCGCTCCAGCGGGCTTTGCGGCAAAAACGGCGGTTCGGGATAGACCTCGTCAAGATATTCGCAGATCGCCATGCTCTGCGTCAGCACTTGCCCATTCACCACCAAAGACGGCACCACGCCTTGCGGATTGACGGCGAGATAATCCGCCGCGCGCTGCTGGTCATTCAGCAGGTCACGCGGCGCGGTATCCCAAGCCAGCCCTTTGAGCGCCAGTGCGATCCGCACGCGCCACGATGCGCTGGACCGCCAATAGGCATGAAGGACAATCTCTTCCGACACGGCAGCGCACTCCCATTTTGCTGCGCGCGACGTTACCTGCCGACAGACACATTGCAACCCGCCCCGCGCTGCGGTTAGGCATTGAGGCAATGACACAGCCCCGCCTCCACCCGATCTATGCCGGAATGCCGGTGACGATCTTCGAAGAAATGTCCGGCCTTTCCCGCCAGACCGGCGCGATCAATCTGGGGCAGGGCTTTCCTGATGGGGCTCCGCCGCCTGCGTTGCTGGAGGCACTGGCCCGCGCCTCGATGGAGCGATCTCACCAGTATCCGCCGATGGCAGGCATTCCCGAACTGCGCCGCGCCGTGGCCGCATTCTATGCCCGCACGCAAGCGCTGGACCTTCCGCCTGAAAGCGTGATCGTCACCTCCGGCGCGACCGAGGCGGTGGCTTCTGCCATCCTTGCCGTGGTGCAGCCGGGCGATGAAGTGCTGCTCTTTTCACCGGCCTACGATGCCTATGCTCCGCTGGTGCGCCGGGCGGGCGGCGTGCCGGTGTTCATCGCACTACAACCGCCGCTATGGCGCTATGACCATGCCGCAATCGAAGCAGCAATCAGCCCCCGCACCCGCGCTTTGGTGCTCAACGATCCGCTGAACCCCACCGGCACTGTCGCTTCGCCGTCAGATCTGGCCATGCTTGCGCAACTGTGCGTGACGCACGATCTTTTTGCGATCTGCGACGAGGTGTGGGAAAATGTCCGCTTCGATGGCCAACCCCACGTTTCGCTCCTTGCCCAGCCCGGCATGAAGACCCGCGCCCTGAAGATCGGATCGGCAGGCAAGATCTTCGGTGCAACCGGGTGGAAGGTCGGCTGGATCGTTGCCGCGCCCGAGGTGGCCGCCGTGGTCGGCCGCGCACACCAGTTCCTCACCTTCACCACGCCGCCGATGCTGCAATGGGCCGTGGCGGAAGGTCTGGAGAGTCCGCAGATCGCGCAAAGCTGCACCGCCCGCTGGGCCGAAACCCGCGCAGTTCTGATCGAAGCCCTCACGTGTGAAGGCTTTGCCCTGCTCCCCAACGCCGCCACGTGGTTCACCTGCATAGATCTCCCCGCGTCGGGCATTCCGCTCGACGACCGCACTTTTGCATTGTGCGCGGTCCATGAAGCGGGTGTTGCCACCATCCCACTATCCGCGCTGTGGGAAGGTTCTAGTGCCCCCACCGACATAGCCCGCCTGTGTCACTGCAAGCCCGCAGCGATGCTGGTGGAGGCGGTGGAGAGGCTAGCGCGGTGGCGGGATGGCGGGGCTTAGAGCACTTTCCAACCAATCTGGCTCACCACGACGGAGCCGATTTTGGTCGAGTGCAAGGATCGAGGAGGGAGCCATGCCATTGCATAGTGACCGACGAGAGACGCAGCAATCGGCCAAAAGGGGCCCGCCCCTGCGGGGTTGCCGCAGGAAGCCCCTCGGACCGCGTCGCCTTGTTTAGACGGGCAACCAGCCCGCCCTGCACAAGGCTCCTTGCCGAGAAGCTCCCTGCGGCAATCGTGGTGAGCCAGATTGGTTGGAAAGTGCTCTAATGCTTCACCAGCGCGTCCCACTCCCCCCACGCAATTGCCCGGCCCGGATAGGCCACGCGCGCAAAAGGCCATTCCTTGGCCACCCATGCCTGCACCCAGGCATAAAGCGCGGCATCAAAGCCTGCGTCGTGTTCCGCCTTCGTGACCCACAGCCGCACCACTGCATCATAGCCCGCCACCGGGCTGGGTGAAACATAAACACTACCGCGTTCGCGCGTGCCATCGGATGTCAGCACACCATAGGCAAACGACTTGCGCGCCCGAAAGCGAGCCTGCTCGCCCTCCATGTCTTTGATCGCATCAGCATCGGTCAGCCCGGCGTGTGGCCAATCCGTGCTGCGGGTGAAAGTCTGCTGCAGGTGTGCGATCGACGCCATGTAGGCATCGAAATCGATTTTAACCAAATCCGGGCCGAGCGGCACCAGCTTGAATCCCGGCCCTTCCACCAGTGTCGGCACGGCAAAGTCCGCTGGAACCAGTGGCGGCACTGGCGCTGTAACCACTGCTTCTGCCGCCTGCGCAAACGCTGGCCCCGCTTGCAGCGCCAACACCGCCAAACCCAGCTTTGCGCTCGTGACCCTCAAACCCATCGACATTGCTCCATCGAAACCGATGGCGAGCTAATGATGTTGGAACCCGCGTTAGCAATACGCCATTTACCACCGTCTCAAAGCGGCCACGCCCACAGGATCAGTGGCGTGCCAATCACCACGACCAGCACCGAAAGCGGTGCGCCAAGCCTTGCGTAATCGCCAAAGCGATAGCCGCCCGGCCCCAGCACCAGCGTGTTGCACTGGTGGCCGATGGGGGTGAGGAAATCGCAGCCTGCGCCAATGGCGGTGGCAATCAGGAAGGCTTCGGGGCGGTAATGGAGCTGTTCGGCAAAGACCGCAGCAATCGGGGCCATGACGAGCACCGTCGCGGCGTTGTTCAGAAACGGAGTGACAGCCATTGCCGCCACAAGGATCAATGCCACCGCACCCCATGCCGGAAGCTGCACGGCGAAATTGGCCAGCACTACGGCGATCAGGTCAGAAGCACCGGTGGTCTGCAACGATTCACTTACTGGAATCAGCGCCGCCAACATGATCAGGATCGGCCATTCAATCGCCTTGTAAGCCTCGTCCGCGGGCAGCGCTCCGGTAATCACGGTAAGGCTGGCAGCAGCAAAGAACGCCATCGCTGCTGGCACAACTCCGCTGCCTGCCGCCACCATGGCGCAGGCAAGGATTATCAGCGGCAGCCAGCGTGCCTTGCGCGATCCGAGGCCGATCTGGCGCTCGGCCAGCGGAAGCGCGCCCATTTCGGAAAGGCGGGCGGGCATGGTTTCCAGCGGCCCTTGCAGCACGATCACATCGCCTGCCTGCAGCACGGTGTTGCCCGGCTTGTTGGCAATCGTTGCACCTTCGCGCGATATCGCGATCAGGTTGATGCCAAGTCTGTCGCGCATGTTCAGCCGCCGGGCAGTACGGCCGATCAGCGCCGAATCCGAGCGGATCACAGCCTCGATCACGCCGATGTTATCGGCCCGCTGCGGCTCGTCTCCTTTGCCCTTGCCGTCGCCGGCCAGCGTCAGCCGGTCCGCCGCCACGATGCGTTCCAGCACATCGGGCTCACCGCTGAGGATCAGCACGTCGCCTTCGCCAATGGTGGTGTAGGGCAACACCTCGCCACGCATGTCACCGCGCATCAATCCGGTTACGCCGATTTCGCCTTCGTTCCGCTCGTGGAATTCGGCAACGGTAAGGCCTGCCACCGGCGAGCCTTCGGTCACGGTTGCCTCGATCACATAGGCCGAGATGTTGATCGCCTCAGCCATGCCTTGTGCGGCATTGCGGTCCGTCGGCAGCAGCCGCCAGCCCACGCTGAGGAACAGCAATCCGACCACCAGCAGCGCAGCGCCCGTCGGCAGGTAATCGAACATGCCGAATGGCTCGCCCGTCATCTCCTCACGCACGCGCGATACGATGATGTTGGGCGACGTGCCGATCAGCGTGGTGAGGCCCCCAAGCAGCGAGGCAAAGGCCATCGGCATCAGGTAGAGCGAGGGCGAGGCCTTGTTCTTGCGCGCCATTTGCACCGCGCCCGGCATCAGCATGGCCAGTGCGCCAACATTCTTGATAAAGCCGGAGGCGACGCCCACCGCCGCAGACATCACCAGCATCTGTGCCTGCGGGCGCTTGATCCGCTGTGCCAACGATTGCAGCAAGCCTTCGATCAGCCCGGACCGCTGAACTGCCGCAGACAGGACCAGCGCCGATCCAACGATCACCACAATATCATCGGAAAAGCCAGAAAACGCGTCTTTTGGCGAGACAACGCCCAGCGCAATTGCCGCCAGCAGTGCAATCACCGCTGTCACGTCATACCGAAAACGGCCCCATAGAAACAGGGCCATCATCCCGCCGAGCGTGGCCAGCGAGAGCCACTGGGGTGTTGTCATTGCGTTGGATATTTCATTGCCGGGAGAATGATCGACCGGCGTTCAGGTTCCACTCAACCGAATAGCAGTTCGCCCTGCCGGGGCAGATTGCGCGGTAGCTGGCGCGGCGGTGGCGGAGTGGCCATGCGATGCGACAGCAGGCAGCGCGCCATACCCTGCAACACATAGACCGCGTGGCGCTGCCCACCCCGATTCTCATGATCCACGGCAAAGCCCTTGTAATAGCGCTTCAACAGCCCCGCGCCGACCAGTTCTGACACGGCCCGGCTGAGATTGGTCTTGCCCGAAGCGCGCACCCGGTCACGCACTTCATCCTCCACCAGCGCGGCAGCGGCGACGGGATCGACTGGCATCCGATCTTCAAGGATAAGGTCAGATTTCACCCGCTCCGCCAGCGCCACGCGGCGGGGATCGCGCCGGCCCATCGGGGCGAGGCTGTCACACAGGAAATCGCGCAATGTGAACTGCTTGTTGCCCCGCCGGACAAACGGCCCAGCCTCCCCACCTGCATCGGCGACTTCAGCAATAAGGCTGAGCACCATGAAGGCATAGCGCGGACGCGTGCTGGCTTGCGCCAGGCAATCGAGCAGCGATGACACCGGACTGGGGGAGCCAGAGTTGAGGGAGGATGAACCTAGGAGGATCGCCGATTGGAACATTTCGTGATTCAACAAAGCACATAACGGGATTTCTGTGAATCCCTTCCGTGCCCATCCCACCGCAAAAGGCAACATTTGTCCTCTGTGACACTTTGCCCGAAGGTAAAGTGTCACGAATGCCCCTTTACCCTGGCCAAGCCTCAGGCCACTTGCCCAGTGAATGGCATAGGCGCATTGCCTGTGACTCCGCCGCAATCCACTTCGAACAGCGCGCCGTCAAATTCAGAAGGCTCAAGCCCTGTTGCTGCTGACGTCACGAACATGCGGTCCAGCCCTTCGCCCGCAAACGCGATATTGGTTATGCGCCGCGCTGGCAGTTCGATCGTGCGATCCCGGCTGCCGTCCGCCGCGAAGCGGGTAATGCGGCCGCCGTCCCAATGCGCCACCCACACGAAGCCTTGACTGTCGGTGGTCATCCCGTCTGGATAGCCATCATCCTCATCAAATTCGACGAAAACCCGGTCCTTGCGAGCCGCACCATCATCAAGCGCAAAGCGATAGATCAACCGGCGTCCGCTGTCGGCATGATACATCCATTGGCCGCAGTGTGAAAAGGCAGGACCGTTGGGCACGAGATAGCCAATGTCGATCATCCGTACTTCGCCTTCGGGACTGATGCGATAGAGCGCGCCGCTGGCTTGCGTCTCGCTCATGTCCATCGTGCCACACCAGATCGCACCGCTGGCATCAGTCTTGCCATCGTTCATTCGGTTTCCGGGCAAGTGGGCCTCAAGCGCCTTGCGTGGACCGATTTCAACCGGATCAAGGCTGATAGTGGCAATGCCGGAGCGAAAACCGCCGACCAGACTGCCCGTTGAGCCATTGGAGGCGCTTGTCACTACCCAACCCAACGGCTCGGGCATGTCCCAGCGCTCAATCTTGCCGGTGGCAAGGGTCAACCGGTTAAGTGCCGGGGCGAGTATATCCACCCAGTAGAATGCCCCGTCACGCGGGCACCATAACGCGCCTTCACCCAAAACATCACGCTGTGCACCGCGTTCGATCTTCTTCCAGAGTGTCATTGTGTCAACCTCAGTGCGAAATTCAGTGCCAGTATCGATGGTTGTGGTGCAGGAGACTCGTGGTCAAGGCGATGCAGTGGGAAGCTTGTTCAAAGACTCGCGCCGGATTTCCTGCCGCGGCCCATCCTCTTTCGCCGGTCATTCATCCCAACCATTGACGGCACGACGACAGATATATAGTCCGACAAATGAAATGAGTGCAAGCCGCATGTCGGCAAAGGCGCCAGCAATTTGGCACTTGCAGTTTGAGAGGAGCGCACCTGATGCCGCCTGTGATGTCTTCGTCTGGAACACCACCGCAAGATGCGGCAGGCAGCAAGGACTCTACAGGGCAACACGCCGCAGTCCGCTATGGCCCATCGCTTGGATTGCTGGCGAGCCTGTTCTTCATGTGGGGCTTCATCACGGTGATCAACAACACTCTGCTGCCGCACCTGCGCAGCGTGTTCGATCTGAACTATACGCAGACAACATTGATCGAATCGGTGTGGTTCATCGCCTATTTCGTGGCATCGATCCCCTCGGCCAAACTGATCGAGAAGATCGGCTATCAGAAGTCGCTGGTGATCGGCCTGCTGGTCATGGCGGCAGGCGCACTGGGCATGATGCTGGCAGCATCGTTGCCATCCTATGGCGTAACGCTGGTCATGCTCTTCGTGATCGCCAGCGGCATCACTTTGCTGCAAGTCGCTGCCAACCCCTACGTCGCCGTGGTCGGAAAGCCGGAAACCGCATCATCGCGCCTCAATCTGGTGCAGGCGATGAACTCGGCCGGCACGATGCTCGCACCGATGTTCGGCGCCTATCTGATCCTGGGCCGGTCCAAGGGCGGCACGGCGGCTTCCGGCACCGTGCTCACCCAGGCAGAGCGCATGGCCGACGCGCAATCGGTGATCCTGCCCTATGGCCTTGTCGCCGTCGTTCTGGTCATCCTGGCCGTTGTCATCGCACGCTTTCCCTTGCCCGCCATGGGCAACGCCACGCAGCGGCTCGCGCCCGAAGAGCGCGCCAGGCTCTCGCTGTGGAAGCACCGGAATCTGGTGTTCGGCATCCCTGCCATCTTCATCTACCTCATCGCCGAAATCGGCGTCGCCAACCTCTTCGTCAACTTCGTCAGCCAGCCCGATATCGCCAATCTGACCCAGGAACAGGCCGGCCACTACCTCACCTTCCTGTGGGGCGGCATGATGATCGGGCGCTTCCTTGGTTCTGCCATCATGCAGAAGATCGATGCAGCGCTGGTGCTCGCCGTCTTCTCGATCGGCGCTTTCGTCGTCATGCTGATCGCTGTATTCACCACCGGACCTGCCGCCATGTGGGCGCTGATCCTTGTCGGACTGTTCCACTCCATCATGTTCCCCACCATCTTCACGCTGGGGATCAAGGGCCTCGGACCCCTCACCGAAGAAGGGTCCGGCCTGCTCATCATGGCCATTGCCGGCGGCGCGCTCGTCGTCGTCCAGGGATGGATCGCAGACGCCTATGGCCTACAATCCTCCTTCCTCCTGACCGCTGCCTGCGAACTCTACATCCTGTTCTACGCACTGTGGGGGGCAAAGCCGACGGGCCAGACTGTCTGATCCGCACAAGAAAACCCCCGTTGGCCGGAATGCACAGAGTTGCATTCCAGCCATTCCGATAATATGTCTGATTAAATCAGGAGATGTTCGATGACAGAATTCCGCGCCGTGGCCGCTGCCACGGGTGAACCGACCGGCCCTGCCTTTGCCGTCCATGGTCCTGCCGATGTCGATGCGGTCTGCGCCGCCGCGGCTGCGGCTTTCGACGCCTATCGTGCCACGGGCCGCGAAGAGCGCGCCGCATTCCTCGAAGCCATTGCCACCGAAATTCTCGGGATTGGCGATGACCTGATCGAAGCAGCCATGCTCGAATCCGGCCTGCCGCGCGCCCGGCTTGAAGGAGAGCGTGGCCGCACTGTCGGCCAGTTGCGCCTGTTTGCCGATGTCGTGCGCAAGGGTGCCTGGCAGCAGTTGCGGATCGATCCGGCCATGCCCGATCGCCAACCATTGCCCCGCCCGGACTTGCGCCTGCGCATGATTCCGGTCGGTCCCGTCGCCGTGTTCGGCGCATCAAACTTCCCGCTCGCTTTCTCCACCGCCGGTGGTGATACCGCTTCCGCCCTTGCTGCCGGTTGCCCGGTTGTTGTCAAGGGCCACCCCGCACACCCCAAGACAGGCGAGCTGGTAGCTGCTGCCATCGCCCGCGCCGTTGCTGCCTGTGGTCTGCCTGCTGGTGTCTTCGGCCACCTCGTTGGCCCTTCCAACGAACTGGGTGCGGCGCTGGTGCAAGACCCCCGCATTGCCGCCGTAGGTTTCACCGGATCGCGCAATGGCGGCCTCGCACTCGTCCGCCTTGCGCAAGGCCGCGACGTGCCGATCCCGGTCTATGCCGAAATGTCGAGCATCAACCCGGTCCTGTTGCTGCCCGAAGCGCTGAAGACGCGCAGCGGCGCACTTGGCACTGCTTTCGTCGGTTCGCTGACGATGGGCGCGGGCCAGTTCTGCACCAATCCCGGCCTCGTCCTTGCCATTGCGGGCGAAGGGCTTGACGCTTTCCTTGCCGCTGCCGTCGAAGCAGTTGGCGCGGCTGCGGCCCAGACAATGCTGACCGGCGGGATCTGCAAGGCCTACCAGTCCGGCGTTGCCACGCTTGAGGCAACACCCGGCGTCGACAAGCTAGCCGAGGGTCGTGCCGGAGACGCCATGCAAGGCCACGCCGCGCTGTTCCGCACCACGGCCGAGGCATTTCTTACCGAAAGAGCCATGGGCCATGAGGTCTTTGGCGCGTCCTCGGTCGTTGTCGCTTGCCGCGATGAGGCCGAATTGCTCAGCGTTCTCAAAGGGCTGGAAGGCCAGCTGACTGCCACGTTGCACATGGATGCCGCAGACGAGGCGCTGGCCGCGCGGCTCATGTCGGTACTGGAAATGAAGGCCGGGCGCATCCTTGCCAATGGCTGGCCCACCGGTGTCGAAGTGTGCCACGCGATGGTCCACGGCGGCCCCTTCCCCGCCACGTCCGATCCGCGCACAACGTCTGTCGGCAGCATGGCCATCGACCGGTTCCTGCGCCCCGTAAGCTACCAGAACCTGAGTGCCGCACTGCTTCCGCCTGAACTGCGTGACGACGCGCGAGGCGATGGCGCACCGCGCCTGATCGATGGCAATCTGACTCTTTGAACCCGCTGATGCGACGGTAAAAGATATCAATTCTTCTCGTTGCACCAGCGTGCGCACGATGTTGCTCACGCTGGTGCAACGGCCCCGCCTGGTGTCGTCTCGGTGCTTCCAGGCATCGTTCAGGTGATCTCGCCTGCGCGGTGCGCGGCGCCGGGCGGATATGCTCTGCACAATGTCCATGCTGCAATAATTAGAATACATATTTCAGATTGCGGTCCGCTTTAGGTAGCGCTATCATGCAGCAGAAACCGGAGAACCGGTGAGGAAAAGGATGTCTGAAAATGAAGGCAAGACTTCTGGCCACTGCGCTGTGCCTGACGACCGCGCTCGCCACCGCAGCTTGTTCCAAGGCCGATAGCGAAGCGCCCGTTTCCAATGGTGGCGCACCTGCCAGCGCCTTCCGCGATCAACCGCTGGTCAGCGAAATCTACACGGCCGATCCTTCGGCACACGTCTTTGACGGCAAGATCTACATCTATCCCTCGCACGACATCGAAACGCCGACCACCGACGATGATCTGGGCAACCAGTATGCGATGCGCGATTACCGCGTCCTCAGCATGGAAAAGATCGGCGGCAAGGTAACGATCGGCCCGGTCGCGCTGGATGTGAAAGATGTGCCCTGGGCCTCACAGCAGATGTGGGCGCCTGACGCGGCATACAAGGACGGCACCTACTACCTGTATTTCCCCGCGCGCGACAAGGTGAAGGACAAGAATGGCCTCGGCACGTTCCGCATCGGCGTGGCGACATCGAAGGACCCGATGGGTCCGTTCGTGGCGGAAAAGGACCCGATCCCCGGATCGTTCTCGATGGACCCGGCGGTGTTCACCGATGATGACGGCGCGTCCTACATGTATTTCGGCGGCATCTGGGGCGGCCAGTTGCAGCGCTGGGCCACGGGCAAGTTCGATCCCAACGGATCGGACACCGATCTGATGCAGGACGACAAGCCTGCATTGTCGGGCAAGGTCGTCAAGATGAACGCCGACATGAAAACCTTTGCCGAAAGCCCCCGCGATGCGGTGATCCTGGGCGAAGATGGCAAGCCCGTGCTGGGCGGCGATCATGAGCGCCGGTTCTTTGAAGGAACGTGGGTCTTCAAGAAGGACGGCAAGTATTACTACACCTACTCCACCGGCGACACGCACTTCCTGAACTATGCGATTGGCGACAGTCCCTATGGTCCGTTCAAGTATACAGGCCACATTCTGAAGCCAGTGCAGGGCTGGACCACGCATCATTCGGTGATCCAGCACGATGGCAAGTGGTGGCTGTTCTATGCCGATACGCAGATTTCGAACAAGAACCACCTGCGCAACGTGAAGGTGACCGAGCTGACCTTCAATCCCGATGGCACGATCCAGACCATCGATCCCTTCCTCGCAAAGAAGTAAGCTGCATGTTCCTTGGCATCGATGTCGGCACGAGCTGTGTAAAGGCGGTCATTACCGCAGCCAGCGGTGAAGTGCTGGCGCAAAGCAGCTCTGACCTTGTCGTCTTCCGCCCGCAGCCGCTGTGGTCCGAACAGGACCCTGCTGCGTGGGTGGATGCGGCGCACAAGGCCGTGCTGGGCATCGATGCCACGATCCGCGCGGGCGTTGAGGGCATAGGCCTCGCCGGGCAGATGCACGGTGCCACGCTGCTGGGATCGGACGACAAGCCGCTGCGCCCCGCGATCCTGTGGAATGACGGGCGCAGCTTTGCCGAGTGTGCAGCGCTTGAAGCGGTCGAGCCGCGCAGCCGCGAGATCACCGGCAATATCGCCATGCCCGGCTTTACCGCGCCCAAGCTGGCATGGGTTCGCGCGCACGAGCCCGACGTATTTGCCGCGACCAAGACCGTGCTACTGCCCAAGGACTTCGTGCGGTTGGCGCTGACCGGCGAAAAAGCCAGCGACATGTCGGATTCGGCAGGAACGCTGTGGCTGGACGTTGCAGCGCGCGATTGGTCCGATGCGATGCTCGCAGCCACCGGACTGGATCGCAGCCACATGCCCCGCCTGCACGAAGGGCCGGACGTGACCGGCACCCTGCGCGAAGATGTGGCCAAGGCATGGGGCATGGGCCGCGTGCCGGTCGTGGCTGGGGCTGGTGACAATGCCGCCGGCGCGCTGGGCGTGGGCGTGCTGGGCGAAGGACAGGGGATGCTGTCGCTGGGCACATCAGGCGTGATCTTCGTTGCCAATGGCCAGTTCCGGCCCAACCCGGCGCAGGCAGTCCACGCGTTCTGCCACGCGCTGCCGGGTGTGTGGCACCAGATGAGCGTGCATCTCTCGGCTGCATCTTGCATCGATTGGGCGGCAAAGGCCTGCAATGTGCCCGGCCCTGCCGAATTCTTCGCCCTCGCCGAACAGGCGGGCGCTGCCTGCGGGCCGGAACTGTTTCTGCCCTACCTTTCGGGCGAACGCACCCCGCACAACGATCCGCATATCCGCGCGGCCTTCCTTGGCCTGGGCAACGAAAGCACGACGCCGCGCATGGCCGCTGCCGTGCTGGAAGGCGTGGCCTTTGCCCACGCCGATGGCATTGATGCCTTGCGCGAAGCAGGCACGCAGATCGACGAGCTTTGCGTGATCGGCGGCGGATCGCGGTCTGCCCATTGGGGCCGCATCCTTTCCAGCGTGCTGGGCGTGCGGCTGGTCTATCTGCACGGGGGCGAAGTTGGCCCAGCGCTTGGCGGCGCACGTCTGGCGCAGATGGCCGTGACCGGTGCCAGCGCCGCCGATGTCTGCATCCGCCCACCCGTGCGCGCCGTGATCGAACCCGATCTCGATCTCGCCGCCCGTCTTGCGCCCAAGCGCGCCCATTTCTGCGCTGCCTACGCCGCGCTCGCCCCGATCAAGGAGTAAACCACCAATGTCTGCTGCCTATTTCGAAGCCTTCGACACTGTTCGCTATGAAGGGCCTGACGCTACCAGCGATCTGGCCTATCGCTATTACGACAAGGACCGCGTGGTCTTTGGCAAGCGCATGGAAGACTACCTGCGCTTTGCCGTTTGCATGTGGCACACCTTCTGCTGGCCGGGCAGCGACGTGTTTGGCGCAGGCACGTTCGACCGCCCTTGGCTGAACGGCCCGCAGGACGAAGCCGCCGCCCGCGCCAAGCGCGAAGCCGCTCTGTCCTTCGTCGAAAAGCTGGACCTGCCGTTTTACTGCTTCCACGACGTTGACGTGATGGCCCCGGCTGAGAGCATCAGCGAATTCCGCGCCAGCTTTGCCCGCGCTGTCGATCATCTTGAGGAACTGCAGGCAGCGCGTGGCCGCCAGTTGCTGTGGGGCACGGCCAACCTGTTTGGCCACCCGCGCTATCTGGCTGGCGCTGCCACCTCCCCCCGTCCCGAAGTTTACGCATGGGGCGCGAGCCAGGTGCGCGACGCTCTGGAAGCCACGCATCGCCTTGGCGGTGCGAACTACGTGCTGTGGGGCGGTCGCGAGGGTTACGACACGATCCTCAACACCGATCTGGCGATGGAGCAGGCCAATTTCGGGCGGTTCCTTTCGCTCGTGGTCGAGCACAAGCACAAGATCGGGTTCAAGGGCACCATTCTGATCGAACCCAAGCCGCACGAGCCGACCAAACACCAGTACGATTTCGACACGCAGACCGTCTACGGCTTCCTCAAGCGCTTCGGACTTGAGAACGAGGTGAAGGTCAACATCGAAGCCAACCACGCCACGCTTTCGGGCCACACCTTCGAGCATGAAATCGCGATGGCGCGCGCGCTTGGCATCTTCGGGTCGATCGACGCCAATCGCGGCGATCCGCAGAATGGCTGGGACACCGACCAGTTCCCCAACTCGGTCGAGGAACTGACGCTGGCCTGCATCGAGATCGAGCGTGCCGGTGGCTTCACCGATGGCGGCTTCAACTTCGACGCCAAGGTGCGCCGCCAGTCGGTGGACGCGGCAGACCTGTTCCACGGCCACATCGGCGGCGTGGACGTGATCGCCAAGTCTCTGCTGCGCGCCGAGGCCGTGATCGCCGATGGCCGGATCGATGCATTCGTCGCCGAACGCTATGCCGGGTGGAACGGGGAAATGGGCCAGACCATCCGCAAGTCCAGCCTTGCCGAAATCGCCGATCTTGCCGTGGCGCAAGACCTTTGCCCCACGCCCGTGTCGGGCCGTCAGGAATGGCTGGAGAACATGCTCAACCGGTTTTGATTCTACTGGTATGAGTAATAAAAAGGCTCATGCTGAACGTTGGGGTTCAGTATGAGCCTTTTTCTTTGGTTTTCGATATAATTGTGGTTGAATCCCCATCCTCTTTAAATCATACAATTTGAAAATATTGAGAGGATGCCATGATTCGAACGTCCCGCATATTCGCGGCGGCAGGCGCAGTTCTGTGCGCAACTGCATCGCCTGCATTCGGTCAGACAGCGCCTTCCCTATCGCCCTTTTTTGCGCCTGCTGGATCAGGCAGCACTGCAGTGGACGAGGACGGTTTTGTCCGCCGCTGGATGCTGCTTGAACCCATCGCCAAGCCCAACCGCACCAACCAGCTGTTCACCAGCGACTATGTGCGCAAGGCCCTGGCCGAAGATCGTCCGACGGGAATCGGCACGCAGATGCCCAAGGACGGCCAGTCCGTCACCCACAAGGGCACAAAGCTGACCTGGCACGCGCTCGATGCCACGCAATGGGACGCCAAGCTGTTCTACTTTGCCGCGGCATATGGCAAGCCCACCTATGGCGTGATTTTCTGGACCGCGACCGTCATCGAAGCCCCGCGCGACATTCCCGATGCGCATCTGGCGGTGGGGTCGAATTCTGCCTCGATGTGGTGGCTCAACGGCAAGGAAACTGCCGCGCTGTTTGGTGACCGGCGCATGGTGATGGACGATGTCATCTCGCCCGCCGTGGGGCTGAAGAAGGGCCGCAACGTGCTGTATGGCGCGGTGATCAATGGCCCCGGCCTGTCCGATTTTGCCGTGCGTTTCGTCGATGGCAAGGGCCAGCCGATCCGCGACATCACAGTTGGCCTGCGCTGAAGGAGGCAATCATGAAGCCCGGATTTTTCGCCGCTGCTGCGGCTTTCGCCTTCCTGCCCGCCATGCTGTGCGCGCAGGAACGGGGTGTGCACCCCAATCCCGTCGCGCAGCTTGAGGGGGAACCCTACATCCACGATCCTTCAACCATCGTGGAATCCGATGGGAAATTCTACACCTTCGGCACACGCGGCGGCGGTCTGGTTTCGGCTGACGGCTGGACGTGGAACAGCGGCCCGGTCCGCCCCGGCGGCGGCGTGGCACCCGATGTGATCAAGCTGGGTGACCGCTATTACGTTTCATGGGCCGTGGGCGGCGGCGGCATGAACGGCGGCCACAAGAGCGACGTCAAGATCATGTGGACCAAATCGCTCGATCCCGCATCGAAAGACTTCAAGTTTCACGAAGTGGGCACCGTGGCGTCGAGCGACGGGTTTGAAAACAACGATGCGATCGACCCGGCCTTTCTGTTGGCCGAAGGACGGCTGTGGCTGACATACGGCACCTATTTCGGCACGATCCGCATGATCGAGCTTGACCCCAAAACCGCCGAACGCCTGCCCGGCAACCAGCATGTCGATATCGCGATTGACATGGAAGCCACCGCGCTGATGCACCGCGACGGCTGGTATTACCTGCTCGGTACGCACGGCACCTGCTGCGATGGGCCGAATTCCACCTACAACATCCGCGTTGGCCGTTCGCGCAGCCCGCTGGGGCCTTATGTCGATAACTTCGGCGTGCCTCTGCTGAAAGGCGGCGGCAAGCTGGCGTGGGGATCGAACGGGCGTGGCATGGGCGCGGGCCACTTCGGCCTTGTCGATCTGGGCGACGGGGTGGAAAAGTTCTCGTTTCACTATGAAGCCGACATGGACCGTTCCGCCCGCAGCGTGCTGGCGATCCTGCCACTCACGTGGAAGAACGGCTGGCCCGTGGGGCAGGAGAACCTGCGGCCCGGCACCTATGAAATCCAGTCCGAACGCGGTGGCGCGCTGCAACTTGCAGTTGACGAAGTGCGACTGCCGCACAGCTGGCGCGGCTGGGATGCTCCCAAAGAGCCGGTCAAGCCGGTCCCCGGCCAGACGCTGGCGCAGAACCAGACGACATGGCCGGCCAGCACCATTCCGGTCGACATGGGCTACTATCAGGTTCGCGCCAACCAGCACTGGACCATCGAGCCTGTGGCAGGCGCAGGCGGCTGGTTCGGCGCGCCTTATGTGAAGATCGTGATCGCCGGGACGACGCGCGCACTGGCCGCCACGCCTTCGGGTGACGTTGTGGCCGTTGCCGAATTCAGCGGCGCGCCCGAACAGCTTTGGCGGATCGACCAGCTTGGCGATGGCACGTTCAGGATCATTCCCAAGACGACGCCCGATCCGTTCAAACCGCTGGCGCTGTCTGCCGTGGGAGCAAGTACGCCGCGTTTGGTGCGCTTTGATCCGGCATCGGAAGCGGGCAAGTGGACCTTCCGCAAACCATGAACCAAAAGGACTGACAGATCCCGCGTGGTCATCGGACTATCGATCTGCTGGACTTTGCGGAATTTGCGCCCAAATAGGGCTTAGGGCGCAAGGAGTGCAGCGTGTCGCAGGTGAACGAGCAAGACGGCAAGGCGATTGACAGGTCAGACAAATCGCTGCGCCTGCATGGAAGCATCGCGCGCGATCTGGGCATTGCCATCGTCACGGGCAAATATCCGCCGGGCCACGTGCTGACCAGCGAAGTGGACTTTGCCGAAAGGCACAACATCTCGCGCACCGCCTATCGTGAAGCGATCCGCATTCTTGCAGCCAAGGGTCTGGTGGAAAGCCGCCCCAAGGCTGGCACCAAAATCACCGATCCATCGCGCTGGCATATCCTTGATCCCGATGTTCTGGCATGGACGTTTGAAGGCGAACCCAGCCAGGCCGCGATCGAAGATCTTTTCGAACTGCGCATGGTCATCGAACCTGCTGCCGCCGAAATAGCCGCAGGTCGGCGCACTGGCACACAGCTGGCGCAAATGGGCCACGCGCTGGAGGAAATGGGCAAGCATACGCTGTTCTCACCACTTGGGCAGGCCGCCGATCAGATATTCCACGCAACGCTGCTCAACGCAACGGGCAACAAAGGGCTGATTTCGCTGGCCAGCACAATTTCGGCCGCGGTCCGTTGGACGACGATCTACAAGCAGCGCAAGCGCAAGTTGCCGCGCGATCCCCTGCCCGATCATCGCGTGCTCTATGAGGCCGTTGCCGATGGCGATGGCCCTGCTGCGCGTGCCGCCATGCACAAGCTTATCGAACTGGCGCTGGCCGATATCAATCTGCCGCCGCGCGCCTGAAACGGACGCTTTTTACTGGACAGTTTTGCAATTAATCATACTTATTATCGGGTGGCTGCGTGCTGCCTGAACCGGCCCGTTCTGCCATGCCATACAATCAGTTGGGCAGACAGGACGCAGGATGGCATTTTCGCGCAGACAAGTGATGGCGGCAGGCGCTGCGATAACTGGTCAGGGTTTTTTGCCCAAGACAAGCGCCGTAGCCAAAACTCCGCCAGAGCCGCTCCGCGATCTGTTGTGGTATAATCAACCCGCCCAAGTCTGGACCGAGGCGCTGCCAGTTGGCAACGGCAGGCTCGGCGCCATGGTTTTTGGTGGTACGGCCAGTGAACGCATCCAGCTCAATGAAGATACGCTTTGGAGCGGCGGCCCCTATGATCCGCTGAATCCTGCAGCAAACCCTCAGGCCGTGGCAGAGGTGCGCCGCCTGATCGCCGCGCGCCGTTTTGCCGAGGCTGAAGCACTGGCCAATGATCGCTTGCTGGCCCGCCCGCCAAGCCAGATGGCCTACCAGACATTTGGTGATCTGTTCATCGATATGGATCTGGACGATGAACTGACCCGCTATCATCGCCAGCTCGATCTCGACAGCGCCATCGCGCTGACGCGGTTCAATACGCCCACCGGCCCGGTCACGCGCGAGGTGCTTGCCAGCGGTCCTGATCAGGTCATCGCGGTGCGGCTTTCGGCAGCCAGCGGCGCAACCATTCGTTTTCGCCTGCGCTTTGCCACGCCGCAGGATGCGCGCGTTTCGGCCGCCGGAAGCGAAATTCGGGCTGAAGGGCGCAACCGGGCGGACCAAGGCATTCCCGGCGCGCTGCGCATCGCCGCGCACGTTTCGGTAAATACCGACGGTGGTTCGGTGCGCGCCGACGGGTCAGACCTTGTGATCGAAGATGCCCGCACGGCCACGGTGCTGATCGCGCTGGCGACCAGTTACAAAGGGCCGAGCGATGTTTCGGGCGATCCGGTAGCCACAGTTGCCCGACAGATCGCGGCGGCACGCACCAAGCCGTGGGCCACATTGCGCAAGGCCCATCTGGCAGCACACCGGGCGCTGTACCGCGCAGCAGCGCTCGATCTCGGCCCCGCCAGCCCGCTGGCCACCGATGCGCGCATTTCCTCTAACGTGCAGACCGACGAACCTGCGCTGGCCGCGCTCTACTTTGCCTATGCCCGCTATCTGCTGATCTGCTCTTCCCGCCCCGGCAGCCAGCCCGCCAATCTGCAAGGCGTGTGGAACGACAGCACCACCCCACCGTGGGGTTCGAAATACACGATCAACATCAATACCGAGATGAACTATTGGCTGGCCGATCCCGCCAATCTGGGCGAATGCACCGAACCGTTGCTACGCATGGTGCGCGAACTGGCCGTGACCGGGGCAAAGACCGCGCGCGAAATCTATGGCGCGCGCGGGTGGGTGGCGCACCACAACACCGATCTGTGGCGCGCTTCCAGCCCGATTGACGGCGCGGCATGGGGTCTATGGCCGCTGGGCGGTGCCTGGCTGTGCAACGCACTGTGGGACCGGTGGGACTATGGCCGCGACAAGGCGTGGCTGGCCGAAATTTACCCCCTGATGCGCGGTGCAGCGCAGTTCTTTCTCGATACGTTGCAGCCTTCACCCGAAGGGCTGGTCACGTCCCCCTCGATCTCCCCCGAAAATCCGCACCCCTTCGGCGCATCGGTATGTTCCGGCCCGGCCATGGACCGCCAGATCCTGCGCGACCTGTTCGAACGCACGGCCGATGCAGCACAAGTGCTGGGCCAGGACACTGAACTTGCAACGCAATTGCTGGAGTCCAGAGCGCGCCTTGCCCCGGACCGCATCGGCAAGGCCGGGCAATTGCAGGAATGGCTTGAGGACTGGGACGAGGCCGCGCCCGAACAGGATCATCGCCACGTTTCGCACCTCTACGCGCTTTATCCCGGCCATCAGATCGATCCAGACCGCACGCCGGAACTGGCACAAGCTGCCCGCATCTCACTCAATCGTCGCGGCGATGAATCAACCGGATGGGCCACGGCTTGGCGCATTGCGCTATGGGCGCGGCTTCGCGATGGCGAGCGGGCGCACGCCATCCTGCGCGCGCTGCTGGGTCCGAAGCGCACATATCCCAACATGTTCGATGCCCACCCACCGTTCCAGATCGACGGAAATTTTGGCGGAGCCACCGCGATTGTCGAAATGCTCATGCAAAGCCGCAGCGGCACGATCCACCTGCTCCCCGCCCTCCCCCGCGCATGGCCGCAAGGATACGTGCGCGGCATTGTGGCGCGCGGCGGGGTGGTGGTGGACTTGCGCTGGGCAGATGGCGCGCTGGTAGAGGCCATTCTTCAGCCGATGGAATCGCAAACCTGCGACGTGCGCCTTGGTCAAAAACGCCGCACCCTGCACCTCAAGGCCGGGCGCATTGTCCGCCTGAAGGGGCCGGAGTTGGTGTGATCCGGCCCCGGACGGGTTCAATCAGCGTGGGCCGATGGCGCGGAACTCGCCTGCCAGATGCATCATGCTCATGAGGTAGAGCATCCCATCGAAATAGCGCTGTTCGCCTTCGGGCAGAGGCGTGTCCCACAATTCCTTCACAAAGGCGCGGGCCAGCGGATCGGGCGTTCCGGCAAGGCCCGCCACAGCCGTTGCCGCCACCATGCCCGGAGAATGGCGCTGCGACAGCGGCTTGCCATCAAGCGTATAGCGATCGGCAAACCTGTCGATTCCTTCACTGTTCAGGAATGTCTGGATCGCAGTGCTCAGCCCCTTCTGACGCCGGTCCTTGCCCCACCAGGACCAATCTACTGCCCAGTTGCTGGCCGTGCGCCAACTGTCGTAGCCGAACGGGTATGGCTCGCCCGTGCTGGCAGGCATCGTCGTGCCATCAAAATAGCTGTGATCGGGCGCGAGTCCGGTGCGCGGATGGGTGACGCGCACGAAGTAATCGCGGCTTACATCGGCGGCCTTGGCCCAGAACGCCCGGTCCGCCTCAGGCCCCCAGCGCGCCCACAGTTCATAGAACGCGGGCAAGTGGTACGATGCATCGGAGCCCGGATAGCCCACGTCCGCCACGAAGCGGATCATCGCGTGGCTTTCCTCCATCATCGGGCCGACCGACTGCGGGCGCAGTGTGGCATTGCGCCGTTGCGCAGCAGGCGGGGTCTGGCCCAACGCTGCCAGCCTTGCAGCTTCGGCACGGTTGTTGATGCTGGGCCACGGCGTGGCAGGCGGCACGAAAGGCGCATCGCCGGGGTGAATGCGGAACGGCGGTGTGCCGGTGCGCACTTCGCGGTGGCGCATGGCGGTAAGGATACGGTCTGCCTCGGCCTTGTAATCATAGATGCCGGTGCCGTTGCCCCAACGGTTGGCCGCGAAATAGAGCGCCATGGCGAAGAATTCCTCACCATCGGGCGCCGCCCCGGTGCTCCGCGCGCTACCATCGGTGCCCATCGACCACGCGAAATAGCCGAAGGACGGATTGTCCGGGTCGGTCACCTGCATATGGGTTTTCGACCAGTTCCACAGCGCATCGAATTCCCGCTTGTGGCCAAGCTGGACGGCAATCATCATGCCATAGCTCATGCCTTCGGACCGAGCGTCGTTATTGGCCCAATCGGTGATATAGGCCAGCGTCCCGTTCTCGTTCGCGCCGGTTTCAAAATAGAGCTTCTGCTCCTGCCCGTCGCCGTGGAAATAGGTGCGCCACGCCGCGTCGATCCGCGCTTTTACTGCCTCCTGCGGCACGCCAAGCAGTTCGGTGAAGAGATTGCGGTATTGCCCGGTGGCGTAAGCCCCTTTGCCATCGCCCGGATGGCGCATGACTTTCCACAGCGGCGCTTCCTTGTGCGGCACGAAGGCCACGCCCGGCGGTGGGGCCGAAGCCTCGGTCACCTGAGGCTTGTTTGCGGGTTGGGCAGAAAGCGGCGCGGAGATCACCGCCACCGCCATCGCACCAAGGAACAGCGCCTTCACTTGGGCAGATCCACCACACGATCCACGCTGAACGTGGTTTCCGTAACCGGAAGCCCGCTTTCAGGCTGGCCCCCGCCAAGGCTCAGGCGATAGGTGCCTGCAAAGACCTGTCGCACGCCATCGGGCCGCACGGCTGACAGATCACGTGGCGAAAGCTCCAGCGTTACTGCCTTCGTTTCCCCCGGCTTCAGGGAAACACGCTGAATCCCCCGCAAAGCCACGCGCGGCGCGCCGGGCTGGTCGGGGAAACGCAGATAGGCCTGCACCACTTCCTCGCCTTCGCGCGTGCCGGTGTTGGTCACCTGTGTCGTCACGCGAATGCCATTGGCGGTGCTGCCCCCCACCGGCTCCACCTTTGCCGCGCCATAGCCGAAGGTGGTGTAGCTCAGGCCATAACCGAAGCCATAGACCGGCTTTCCGGTGTAGTAGCGATAGGTCCGCCCCTTCATCGCATAGTCGGTGAAGGGCGGCAGATCGGACGTGTCCTTGTAGAACGTCAGCGGCAGACGGCCCGAAGGGTTGGTCTTGCCCGACAACACGTTGGCCACGGCAAGTCCGCCCGCCTGCCCCGGATACCACGCCTCCAGCAGAGCATCGGCGTTGTCCTTGGGCCATGACATGTTGATCGGGCTGCCATTCATCGTCACCACCACCAGTGGCTTGCCCAACGCCTTGGCCCGGATCAGCAGTTCGCGGTGATCCATCGGCAGTTCGAGGTTGGTTTTGTCGCCGCCATCGAACCCTTCGATCTTGAGCGGCATTTCCTCGCCCTCAAGATCGGCGGTGAGGCCCACCACGGCCACCAGCACATCGGCATCGGCAGCCGCGCGGGCCATGTCGCCCCATGGATCGCGGCTGATGCGCTTCCAGAAAAGCCCCGGTCCTGCCGCACCGCCGCCTTCGATGTCAAAGTGCAGCGGATAGCGCTCGCCCTTGGTCAGTTCGACCTCGACGTATTTCGGCGGCTCCCCCCACAGCGAGTAGTGATCGGAGGTGATCACCGGCTTGCCATCGATTTCGATGGCACCCTTAACCGCCGTCACGCCCATTTTGTAGAGGCCGCTTTCAGGCGCAACAAAAAAGCCGTCCCACACCACCTTGTGCGCGGGATGCACTTCCTTGAGCTGCATCGCGTTGTTCGACAGGTTCGTTTCGATCCGCGTGACCACCGGCTTTGCGCCGAACTTGCGCTCTCCGCGCGGCTGATCGGGGTCGACTGCGTTGTAATAGAGCGCGCGCAGTCCGGGCTTGCCATCGGGCGTCAGGAAATTGCCATCGGTCACCAGATCGCCGTCTGTGATCGAAGGCGCAAACGGAACATACGTGACTTGCGCCTGCGGCATCGCGCGGCGCAGGCCTTCTGCCACCGAAATCGGCGGTGCGGAGTTGGGCGACGAATAGTTGCCGCGCAAAACGCGGGTGGCATCGCCCAGCGGGCCGATCACCGCGATCCGCGCATTGGGCTTCAGCGGCAGCAGGCCGTTGTTCTTGAGCAGGACGAGGCTCTTTTCCGCCGACGTCAGCGACAGGTCCCAGCCCGCCTTGGTCCCCACCGCGCTAACCGGCATGGCATTGGGCTGGCGCGCGCGCATCCCGCCCAGATCACCGTTGCGATAGCGCGCCGAGAACAGCCGCACCAGCACGCGGTCGACATCGCCCTCGGTCAGATAACCGGCCTTGAGCGCGGCCTTGTAGCGATCGGCCAGCCCCTTGGCCTCACCGATGGTGCCGGTATGGCATTCGTTGTCCACACCTGCCAGCAGGCCTACGGCGACACCCGATGCGGCATCGGGCGCAAATTTGTGGCGTTCGTAGATGTCGAACACGGCATCGCAGTCCGACACGACATAGCCCTTGAAGCCCCACGCGCCGCGCAAGTGATCCTTCAGCAGCAAGTCGCTGGCGCAAGCGGGCTGGCCATCGACGCGGTTGTAGGCGCACATGATCGATCCAGCCTTGCCCTCGACAATGGCAGCGCGGAAGGCGGGAAGATAAGTGTCTTCCAGATCGTGGCGCGTGACCATGATGTTGTCGGTGTGGCGCGTGGGTTCCGGGCCGGAATGCACGGCAAAGTGCTTGGGGCTGGCGATGACATCGGGCAGATCGGGGTTGGGGCCCTGAATGCCTTTCACATAGGCCACGCCCAGTTGCGCAGTCAGGAAAGGGTCCTCGCCATAAGTCTCCTGCCCACGCCCCCAGCGCGGATCGCGGAAGATGTTGATGTTGGGTGCCCATGTATCCAGCCCGGTTCCGATCTTGCCGAGATGACCGGTCTGGCGTGCCAGCGTGTGAAGGCCCTGCAATTCGGTACTGATCACGCGCGCTACATCGTGGATCAGCGGTGGATCAAACGTGGCGGCAAGGCCGATAGACTGCGGAAAGTTCGTGGTTGGCACCGCGCCGCCTGCGCCATGAAGGCTTTCAGTCCACCAGTTGTAGGCCGGAATGCCCAGACGCGGGATCGCGGGCGCAACGTTCAGAAGTTGCTCCACCTTCTCGTCGGTCGTCATCTTGACGACCAATGCCGATGCCAGCCGTTCAGCCTCCACGACCGGTGCCGACGCTTCCTGCGCCACAGTTGGAACCGTGGTTAGCGCTATCACTGCGGACGACAGGCACAGGCGTGCAATTCCCTGCAGGGACATCGAACATTTGGTCACTGGAAATCCTCTTCGGTTATGCAGTCCGGCCAGTGCGACCCGACGGACTCATGCGCAGATTACACAGGCTGCAACCCGTACTTGACGATACGTTGAATCAGGTCTCGATGCGTGGGCAGGGCTGCAACCATGCGCGCTGTCTGATCGGCATTGTCGCGCCGTGCCCGGCGCGCATCGCGCACTTCGGGTTCAAGTGCGCGCGCCGAAACTTCGGTACGAAAGCCCATGCCATAGAGCACGTACTGGTAGGAAGCCGAGGGGAACACTTCGTCCACCCGGTCAAACTCCTCGTGCATGTAGGGCGGCTGATACTGCCACAACGCCAGCAATTCCTGCAGGCGTTCGGGGATCGTTTCCGGGTCCATGTTGTCACGCCAGAACGTGGTGTCGCGGCGCTTGCTCAACACATAGTGCAGCTTGAGGAAATCGATGATCCGCCCCCACCGGTACAACGTCTTTTCGTTGTAGCGCTTTGCCACGATGTCCATCACTTCGCGCGCGGGCGGCATCTGATCGGCGATCATCTTGGCCGAAAGCTCGATCAGCACGATGGCCGATGCCTCCAGCGGTTCAAGAAACCCGGCGGCCAGCCCCACGGCCACGCAATTGTTCTTCCAGAACAGTTCGCGGTGGCCCGAACGGATGTCGATCTTGCGCACCGGCAAATCAGCGTGTTGCGGACCGATATAGGCGCGCAGTTCGGCCTCGGCTTCTTCGCGGCTGATGTGCCTGCTCGAATAGACGTGGCCCACGCCGCGCCGCGTCGGCAGGCCAATGTCCCAGATCCAGCCCGCCGATTGCGCAGTGGAAATGGTGTGCGTGGCCACTGGCGCCTGATCATCGGGATAGGGCACCTGCACTGCCAGCGCGGTATCGCAGAACAGCACATCGTTGCAGTCCTTGAACCCTACGCCCAGCGTACCGCCCAGCAGCAGGCTGCGCATCCCGGTGCAATCGACGAACAGATCGCCTGCAATCTCACCAGCCTGATCGGTATCGATCGCGCGGATATCTCCGCTTTCGTCCTGAAGCACCTCGCGCACATCGGCCAGAACATGCCGCACGCCCAGCTTTTCGGTGCAATGCCGCTGCATGAACGGCGCAAACTTTCCAGCATCGAGGTGATAGGCATAATTGGCCTGCCCCTCGAACTCGGCATTTGTCATCGACTTGGGTGCGCGGTTCTCATCGCAGATCCGGCCTTGGGGGCAAACGGCATCGCAAAACGTCTCACCGTTGTCGCCACCCTCATTCAGCGTGCCCGCCAACCAGTGCGGTGCCAAGTTGAGCTGCCCGAAGCGTTGCGGCAGCACGAGCGGGTGGTAATAGGCGTCGTCCTCGGCGCCCGTGGTCCACTTGGCAAAAAGCGCGCCCTGCTTGAAGGCGGCGTCGCATTCTCGGAAGAAATCGGTTTCGGAAACGCCGACACTTTTCAGCGTGGACCGCAAGGTCGGCCATGTCCCTTCGCCCACGCCGATGATCGGCACGTTGGGGCTTTCCACCAGCGTGACGGAGAAGTCGTGACCAATCCGCGCCTTGTGCTTTGCGGCAATGATCGCGGCGGTAAGCCACCCGGCCGTTCCGCCCCCGACAATTACCACATCGCGCACTGCCCGCACCATCCGCGTCCTGCTCCGCCTGCTATGGGTGACAGCGCCGGGATGGAGCCCGGCGCTGTCTTCATGTTACGTCAGTAGTTGAAACGGGCGCCGAAGACAAAGCGGCGACCGTAGTTGAACGTTTCCAGCGGCATGTTCGAATAACGACCATACGTGCTGAAGTTCGAGTTGTTGATGTTGGTCACTTCACCGAACACGGTGAACTGCTTGGTCACCTGATAGCTGGCGCTCGCGTCCACCTGGAACTGGCGGTTCACGTTGACCGGCTCGGCGCCGAAGGTGCCGCCCTGCTGCTGGCCAAGGCCCAACAGGTAGCTGTCACGCCAGTTGGCCGCAACGCGCATTTCGAAACCGTGCTTGTCATAGAAGCCGACAAGGTTGGCCGAATTGGCAAGACCGGTAATGGCAAAGGCCGAACCCGAAATGTCCGACGGATCGAAATCGCGGTTGGTATCGACGATCGTGGCATTGGCGTTGAAGCCGAAGCCGGTCTCACCGAACACGTGCTGCCATGCAATTTCCACACCCTTCACCGTGCCATCAGGACCGTTGACGCGGCCATTGACCTGGAACTGGGCAAGCTGGTTGGTGAACGGATCGATTACGCCGTTGATCGTCTGCGTGCTCACCCCGCCAACGATGAAGTTGCTGATGTTCTTCAAGAAGAAGTTCACCGAGGCATACGAGTTCGAACCGTAGTAGAATTCACCCGCTAGGTCGAAGTTGTCAGCAACATAGGGGCGAAGATCGGGATTGCCGCCCGATGCCGCCAGGCTGCCACGGCGCAGTGTGCCAAGGTTCACAGTCGGACGCAGGTCACCCAGCGCCGGACGGGTCAGCGTGCGCGAAGCATCGAAGCGAGCCACGAAATTCGAGGTCACTTCCAGCTTCACGTCGATGCTTGGCAGAAGATAGTTGTATGACGTTTCGCGCAGGATCGTCTGTTCCGGCGTGAATGTGTCTACCGCGATCAGCGTCGGGTCAGTGGCAACCGTGATCAGACGCGTTGGCAAGCGACCGATCGAACGCGATGTGAGCTTGGTGTACTCGTTGCGCACGCCGGTAGTCACATGGAACGGCATTCCGCCAAGGTCGGTATCGAACGTAACCTTGAAGAAACCGGCCCACGTCTTTTCGGTCACGCCCAGAACGCTGGCCGGATCGAACGCTGGCAGCGTGGTGCCGCCACCGGTGGCTTCGAGGAGCTTGTAGACCGCTTCAGGATCATACTTGACGATCGTCGGCGCAACATCGCCCTTGTAGCCAGGGATGAAGCCCGCCGTGCTGATGTCCCCCTGGAAGATGCTGGCAGGAAGCGGCGAAAGTCCGCCGGTACGGCCCGACGGCGCACCATAACCGCCATAGCGGAAGAACGTGCCGTTGACAAAAGTGTTCTCGCCTTCCTGATAGAACTTGTCTTCGGAATAGCGCGCGCCGAAGTGAACCTTGACGTCTTCCTGTTCCCACTTGCCGACGAACTTGAACTGCTTGACCAGATCGGTGAAGTAGTTCGGATTACGCACGATCACGTGGCTACCCATGATCGACTTGTCGGCAAAGCGGCTGATGTCGCCGTTCGGTCCGAAGTTCTTCACGCTCGGCAGGAATTCCGCGCTCGACCCCAGGATGGTCACGCCAGCATTGGCGCCAAGCACGGTACCATAAGTGCTGCAGCTGGTCGGCGGCGTGGAATCTGTGGCACCGGCCGGGAACGTGCAGGGGGTGGACAGGAACGGACCGCCGGGGTTGGTTCCGCCGTAGCCAATGTTCATGTTGTTGACGATACCGTTACGACCCGGGTTCAGTACCGAGCGCGATACGGCGCCGTCAAAGTCGAACGAAAGGTTGTCGGTCGCTTCCCACTTCAGGTTGCCGCCAACAATGAAGGTCTGGTTGATGTTGCGCGTCAGACCCGCATTGAAATCCATCGGCGTACCGAACTGATTAAAGTCGACGACGGTGCCGTTGCTGTCCTGCTTCACATTGCGCAGATCATCGCCGTTGAACCATGCGCCATAGCCATAAGCGGCAGTACGCAGGGTCTGGCGTGTGAACGTGCCATCAATGGTCAGCTCAACCGTATCGCTTGGCCGCCACTGATAGGCAAGGCGTCCATCGATGCGCTCATCCTCGGTGGTAACCTGATTGGCACCAACTTGTTGCGGGAACCAGCCAAGCACGTTCTTCTTTGCAGGGGTCAGATCTGCAGGAGCGCAAGCGGCCTGCGCCTGGCACTCGTAGAAGCGGTTACCGATCCAGCCGGGAATGAACACCTGGTTTGCAGTGGTATCGACGCGGCGATAGGCGGCATAGGCAAGAATGCCCATCGTATCATCGGCAAAGGTGGTGCTGGCCAGCACGCCGCCCGAAGGACGGACGTTTCCGTTGCGATCCTGAATCGCAGCCTGCGCCTTGGCCACCAGTTTGGTGCCGGTGCTGTCGAACGGCTTGGGCAGCGCAACGTCGATCGTTGCACCGATTGCGGCCGAACCCAGCGTCACGTCCGGCGTCTTGTAAACGCTCAGGCGCGTGACGAAGTCCGAACCGATCGTCGAAAAGTCAACGGCGCGGCCACCCGACGCGGTCGACAGGCGACGGCCATCGAACTGCGTGTCGTTGAAGTCACCGCCGAAGCCGCGAACTGTCACACCGGTGGCTTCACCACGCGAACCGGAACGCTGGATCGAAACACCGGGCAGGCGCTACAGTGCGTCGGCCACGTTCGCGTCAGGAAACTTGCCGATATCTTCAGCGGAGATTGCATCGACCACGCCGGAGGCCGTCCGCTTGATCTCCATGTTGCGCTGCAAGGAACCGCGAATGCCAGTGACGATGATTGCTTCATCGCTCACCGCGTTTTCGGCCATTTGCGCCTGTGCTGGCATTGCAACTGCCAGTGCCAATGCGCTTATCCCGGTGCGCAAAAGCAACCCTGAAGCATGTGCGTTATCCATACCCTCTCCCAAACCCCATGTCTGACGGCTCCCCCGCCCGGGAAGGTAGCGATACCGCGTCCTGAAGTCAGGATTTGGTCACATGCACATGGAATGGAGGGAACAGTCCTTCGCCGGAGCGGCATTCCGCCACCCATTGCATCTCTCCACGCCGATGTGCTTGTCGCCACCTTGCGAAATACCCCATAGCGAGTCGCGATAGCGCTATCAACATCAAATTGTCTGCTTTATACCGAGTATCGTGCTGACTATGACATATCTGCATCACCTGCCTGCCTGATGCTGCTGATAGCGCAAACATTTGGCTTGCGGTGCCGGTCCGGGCAAGTCATGTTCAATATCAAAATGGGAGAGCAATAGATGCAGGAGCAGCTGGAACTGCTGGACGGTGGAACGCATGGCGCGCTTCACATGCATAGGCTGGGCGGGCCGCATCCGCATATGGTCCAGATTGTTGTCGGAGAAGTTGAGCTTGCAGCAAACAGCTGCCCGGTCGTTCTCGTAAAATCCGCAGAAACGGGACGCTTCTCGCTCGCCGCGCTATTCGGGTTCGCCCCCGGCGAGGTTCTGGTGGACGTTGCTGATTCCGGGCAGATGCCGTTCGTGCCGCTGGAACTGGTGCGTCAGGGCTTTTATGCTGTCGAACAAAGCATCGCGGTAGATCTGGCCCACCCGCGCTTTGCAGCAGGCGGGCCTATCGCCCTGTTTGAAGCCCACGGTGAACCCACCGCGCAGATGCGCGCGGTGCAGAAGGCCATCGGACAGCTGATGGCGATGGGACCGCCGACAGAGGCTTTCATCGAGGCTATGACAAACCTGAAGCTGGTCGAACCGATCGATGTCCAGTTGCAGTTCGATGATGGCTCGAACATTGCCCTCAACGGGCTGTACTCGATCAGCGGTGATGCCATGTCGGCTCTGGGTGATATTGAAATCATCAGACTATTTCGCAATGGCTGGCTGCAAGCGGCATTGGCCATGCGCGGATCGCTGCACCAGATCGGATTGCTGGCGCGGCGAAAGAACGAATCAGCAGGATCGCGCTCATCAGGTTTCGACAGGGCTTTGGCTGGCTGGGCCTGATCCATGGGAACTGTGCGCGAACTTTCACGCGATGACCCGGCGCTGTCTTCTGCCGAGTCTTTTGCTGCAAATGTGATCTGCGCGGCACAGCCTATAGTGATGCGCGGCCTTGGCGCACACCTGCCTGCCGTGACTGCAGGAACGCCCTCGCCTGCAGCGGCTCTGGGCTACATCCAGACCTTCGATTGCGGCCAGCGCCCCGAAGTTTTCCATGCCTCAGCCGATGCCGCCGGGCGCTATTTCTACAATGGGGACCTGAGCGGCTTCAATTTCGAACGCGAAACGCTGCCTCTATCCAGTGCTTTTGCGCGAATGCTGCGCCAGGCGTCGGGCGAGGAGAGCGGCACCACTTATGTCGGCTCGCTGCTTGCCTCACACTATTTGCCCGGCTTTGCCGAGGCCAATCGCCTGCCCGTAGTGCCGTCAGAGGTGGCCGCCCGACTGTGGATCGGCAACGGGTCGCACGTCGCCTGCCATTATGACGCCTATGAGAACATCGCGTGTGTGCTGGCCGGATCGCGCCGCTTCACGCTCTATCCGCCTGATGCCATTGGCGATCTCTATGTCGGCCCGATCGATCACACCATGGCCGGGCAACCGGTGAGCATGGCCGCCGCCGATCCTGAAAAACCCGCCTATCCGCGCTTCGCCGCTGCACGCCAGCGCGCGCTGGTGGTCAATCTTGCCCCCGGTGACGCCCTGTTCCTGCCAAAGCTGTGGTGGCATCAGGTTGAAGCTGACGCCCCGGTCAACGTCATGCTCAACTATTGGTGGGATGCCACCGCCATCGGCCCGGATGCGCCGATGCTGTCCATGCTGCACGCGATGATCACCATTGCAGAGCGTCCTGCGGCAGAGCGCGACGCCTTCCGCGCCTTTTTCGATCACTTCGTTTTCCGCCCTGATGGCCACCCACTTGCCCATCTGCCGCAAGAACGACGCGGCGTACTCGGTTCACTGCGCGGCGGTGGTTACGGCCAGATCCGCGCGATGATCCTGCGCGCCTTGCGCGGCGGATAGACACCCGCCCCACATACCACACGGGAGAATGCCGATGCGCCTATACCGCATGATTGCCCTTTCCGCCCTGATGATAGGAGCGCTACCTTTCGGCGCATTCGCCAATGCACAAGTTGCAACGCCTGCACCGGCCGCAATTGTCGGAGCGCCAAAGGTCACGGTTGAGCGCCTCACGCTGCACAGCAGTGCTCTCGAAGGTTCGCTGGAAGGCAACAGCGCCGATCGCGCGGTCATCGTCGTGCTGCCACCCAGCTATGGCCGCGACAAGGCGCGGCGCTATCCGGTGGTCTATGCGCTGCACGGCTATTCCATCGGCGCGGAACAATGGATCGGCGAGATCCACGTGCCGCGCGTGATCGAAAACGCCCTTGCCCAGGGGACGCGCGAAATGATCGCGGTCTTCCCCGACAGCAAGACCGTGCACAACGGTTCGATGTACTCCTCCTCGGCCACGACCGGCGATTTCGAAAGCTTCATCGCGCACGATCTGGTGGCAGAGGTTGACCGGCGTTACCGCACGATTCCAAAGCGCGAGAGCCGGGGCCTCGTCGGCCATTCGATGGGCGGATATGGCGCCACGCGCATCGGCATGAAGCACGCAGACGTGTTCGGCGCGCTCTACCTGATGAGCCCGCGCTGCCTCTCTGCCCGCACGCTGATGGGCCTCACGCCCGAAGCGATGCAGGCCTACAGCGCGATGAAATCACCGGCCGATTCGGCAGGGCTGCAATGGATGCAGCACGCCACGCTGGCTGCCGCTGCGGCATGGTCGCCCAATCCGCAGAACCCGCCGCTTTACCTCGATCTGCCGCTGGACGCACAGGGCGAGCCACGTGCAGATGTGCTGGCAAAGTGGGCCGCCAATGCCCCGCTGGCTTTCGTTGATCAATATGTCGGCAACTTGCGCCGCTATGCCGCCATCGCGATGGACGTGGGCGACAAGGACGGCCTCAAGGACGACACGGCCACGCTCCATCAGGCGCTTGATGCCTATGGCATCGCCAACAGTTTCACCCTCTACGAAGGCGATCACACCAACCGCGTCGCCTTCCGCTTTCAGGAGCAGGTCATGCCCTTTTTCAACCAGCATCTTCAGTTCGGAGCAGGCCAGTGAACCGCGCTTCATTGTGCGCAGCATTGCTTGCAGCAACGCTGCTGTCCGCCCCTGCTCTGGCGCAGGACCAAAGCGCAGCCGAACGCTCGCTCGAGGCGCGCGGCCAGTGGAGCGTCACCGCGCGGGGCAATGCTCCCCTGCCGCCGATGGGCTGGAACAGTTGGAACGCGTTCGGCACCGATATTGACGAAGAAAAGGTCATCGCATCGGCCCAGCTGATCGTAGACTCCGGCCTCGCGGCCAAGGGCTATCGCTATATCAACCTCGACGATGGTTGGTGGGCCAAGCGGCGTCAGACGGATGGCCGCGTGCTGATCCGCACCGATAATTTCCCTTCGGCCCGCACTGCAGATGGCAACACCAGCTTCCGCCCCTTCACCGACCGGCTCCACGCCATGGGCCTGAAGGCTGGCATCTACAGCGAAATCGGCCGCAACAGCTGCGGCCAGATCTATGGCGATCCCACAGGCCCCGGCCAGCCCGCCGGTACGCAGGCAGAACGCGAGATCGGGCTTTATGGCCACATCGATCGGGACATCGCGCTCTATTTCGGTGAATGGAATTTCGATTACATCAAGGTCGATGGTTGCGGCATTCGCGCGCTGGCCGCTGACAGCCCGCAAGTCCAGTCCGGCCGTTTGCGCGCGCTCGATCCGCTGATCGATTACGACACGATCCCGCGCACCGATATTCCGGCGGTAAAGGCCCTGTTCGGTCAAGTCGGGCAGGCGTTGGCACGCAACAAACCCGGCAACGATTTCGTCCTGTCGATCTGCCTGTGGGGCTCGGCTGATGTGCGATCGTGGGCGCGCACGCTGGGCAACCTTTCGCGCACCAGCGAAGACATTTCGCCCAACTGGGAGCGGATGCTGCACAACCTCGATTCGGCCTCGCGCCGCGAACTCTATGCCAAGCCCAACAGCTGGAACGATCCCGATATGCTGTTCATCGGCAGCGGTGAATTCGACGATGAACACATCGCCGAAGCCCGTTCGCACATGTCGCTTTGGGCCATGCTCAATGCACCGCTGATCATCGGCTTCGATCTGCGCAAGGCCTCGCCAAAGATCATGGGCGTACTGGGCAACGCACAGGTCACCGCTCTCAATCAGGATGCTGCCGCCAATCAGGCCGTGCTCGCCTACGATGGCGATTCTGTGCAGATTTTCGTCAAGACATTGGCCGATGGCACCAAGGCGGTCGCTCTGTTCAACCGCACAGGCAGCCCGATCGACGTCAAGCTGATCGCATCACACCTGAAGTTCCGCGCCGACCAGCCCATCAGCCTGACCGACCTGTGGGACGGCGGCACAAAGTCCTTCACTGACGAGATGCCGATTCACCTTGAACGCCACCAGACGCTGCTGTTCAAGGCCAGCGGCACGCGCGAGCGGCCTCAGGGCCTGTACTTGTCCGAGCAGCCCGCCAACGTGAACCCCGCCGTCGATGGCGTGGTCCACCCAATGGCCGATCCGCTGGTCTATCGCGGACTCTTGCCATGGCGCTCGACCAAGGCGGATGGCGAGCATCCGGTCTATGGCGGCTGGGGTGGCGCGAGAGCTGACGCCACGCCCTTTGCGCAAACGCCCAAGATCGCTGGCAAAACTTACGCCAGCGCCATCGGCACCCTCGCCAACTCACGCCTCGAAGTGCGCAACAACGGCTTTGCCACGTTCACCGCGCTTGCCGGGATCGACGATGCCACCGCCGACGCCACAGCCCGCGTCCGCTTCTCGGTTCACGCCGATGGCAAGCGCCTGATGCAAACGGACTGGATGAAGCGCGGAGACAAGCCGATGCCGATCTCGGTCCCGGTCAAAGGCGCAAAAATCGTCGAACTGGTCGCCGAGGGCAATCGCACGGAAATGCAGACGGTGCCGGTCAACTGGGCGATGGCAGCGCTGGACCGGTGAAATGCCTGCCCGTTTCCTGCTTCAATGACGAAGGCTGGAAACGGGCCAAACCTTGTCGAACTTGCATGGCCGCTTCGGCCATTGCTCTCGCCAAAAGCGGGAGTTCTTTTAGCGACGCCGTTGCGGACACTTGGCCATTTGGCAGAAAACGCGCAAGATCCCCTGTTCGTTCATTTTAGTACGGCGGCAGCTACTCCTTGAGTAGCTCGTTTAAATATGGTTCGGCCATGTCGGCAGGAACAGGCAAATGTTCAGTCGTTAGCACACGCCACTTTTCGCCTGAGAACCTGAACAACACTCCGCCCTTGGGGTCACGCGGAGCGGGTATGCTGTTGGCGTCGCCGGTCCAATGAATGACACCATCATCGAAATCGGTAGCAGTGTCGGAAAGGGAAACCAAAATCTCATCGGCCTGCCTCTTTTGGATTTGTAACTCCATCACATGGAGCAGATCGAGCCGGTCGAGAGCAAAGTGCGGTGGAAACGCTGTGTTGTAAGAATTCTCAAGGTCAACAACGGACGGATAGCGGATACCGATCCTCCCATCTTCCAAAATGAAACCTTCTTCCCGCTTATTGAAATCTGACGTGAATTTATCTGAGATGGCGGCGGTAGGTTTGTAGTCCGTCGAAAAGTCTCTAGGCACCTTTCTGGTGAACAGAGTGTCCAGATAAGCATAAAGCATAGTGTCCTTTTCGTCCAAGCGCTCCATGAACGCTTGATCTTCTTCCATATCGAACACTTTGTTGACTGGTAGCTCCTTCTTACCGATCCATTGAGAGATGTATGCAACATCATCCGCCTGCACATCGCATTCGAGCAAAGCGGTGATACGGCGAGAGGAGCAATACAGCATTGGATGGCCGGGAGCATTGCACCGTTGAAAACCACTCACGCAGTCAGCGGAAGGTGCACAAAGCTCCGAGACATTCCGCAGCTTGTGCCCGGGATTTTTTCGCACGCGGAAAAAGAGCTCGTGGGATTTGGTTGGCCCAACCATGATGGGGACACCGGCAATCATCCGGCTAACGATTGCTTTGACAGTTTTATAATCGGATTTGCTGAAATCTAACCGATTTAGCCTTTTTATCTGCTCCCTCATCTCAAGCCTTGAGAGGCCAATTTTCTTAATCATCGAAAATTTCTCTGCAATTACTCTTAACCAGTATCGGACAATGGCGACCTTTTAACCGATCGTCCATGGCGCGCGATCGCGTCGTTACCTCTAGCACCACTCCCGCGCAGCGGGTTCAAGCATCGTCCCAGAAATAGTCGGTAGCCTGGTCTTACTAAACGACCGCTCCCCACCCAAAATCAGACCCCATCGCGGCCCCACCCATGTCCCAAAAGCTACCATCACGTCGCACTTAGTCCAGCGCCTCTCCCCGCCTGGATCGCGAAACTGACTCACATCCCGATGCCAGCACCACAAAAAACGGCCCGGAAAGCGGTGTGCTTTCCGGGCCTTTCAGTGAATTGCAGCAGCCTCAGGAGGGAGGTTAGAGACTGTTGCAGGGTGGTTCTTGCATTCAGTTCGAAACTTTCACGACCGCCACCGAATGGGGCGGCAGCGTGATCGTCACGCCTTTGCCCGATGCCTTGCCGGCAATCGCCTTAGGCGAAACAACCGACGGCGCGGCGAAAGTGTTCACGCTGTCCGCTTTCGGCGCGGTCAGCACTTCACCGCTGGCCGTGCGAAAGCCGGGGATCGTCACGCTTGTGCCTGCTTCGGGATCGACGTTGACCAGCGAGACCCACACCTGCCCGGCCTTGTCCTTGGCCGCCATCGCATCGACGCTCGGCAGGGTGTGCTTGCCGTTCACATATTTCCCGGCATCGAATGTGACGGGCGTAGTCTGCGCATCCTGAAACGGCACGTACATCCTGAACACGTGATAGGTGGGCGTCAGCACCATCTTGCTTCCATCGGTCAGGATCATCGCCTGCAGCACGTTGATCATCTGCGCGATGTTGGCGATCTTCACCCGGTCGGCATGGCGGGCAAAGATGTTGACATTCAGCGCGGTCAACACGCCATCGCGCATCGAATTCTGCTGTTGCAGGAATCCCGGATTGCTGCCCGGTGTCGGGGCCAGCCACGCGCCCCATTCGTCCACCGCGATCATCAGCTTCTTTTCGGGGTCGTACTTGTCCATCGTCGCGCTTTGCCGCGTGATCAGGCTGTCCATGGTCAGCGTATCGGCAATGGCGATGGCGTATTCCTCGTTGCCAAAGCCAGTGGCGGGCAAGTGCGGCGGCCAGCCTCCGGTGGTATACTTGTGCAGCGATACGCCTTCGATGTCCCATGAATAGACGTGGTCCTTCCACGCCTTCATCACTTCCTCGGTATAGTCCAGCTTGTCGCTGTCCCAGCCCACCGCAATGCGCTTCATGCGGGCAGCGCCTTCACGCTGCGCCGGATTGAAGTTGCGCGTGAAATTGGCGAAGCGCTTCATTTCCTCGACATAATGCGTGGCCGACATCGCCCCGCCACAGCCCCAGTTCTCGTTGCCAAGGCCCAGAATAGGCACTTTCCATGGGTTTGGATGCCCATTCGCGGCGCGCTCCTTGGCCAGCGTCGTCGCACCGGTTTCGGCGGTCATGTATTCGATCCACGCCGAAGCTTCTGCCGCTGTGCCCGAACCGATATTGACCGAGATATAGGCATCCGCGCCGATCATCTCGGCAAAGTCCATGAATTCGTGCGTGCCGAATGCGTTGGATTCAGGCACCCCGCCCCAGTTGGTGTTGATCTGCACGCGGCGCTTGTCTGCCGGGCCAATGCCATCGCGCCAATGATATTCATCGGCAAAGCAGCCGCCCGGCCAGCGCACGTTGGGCACTTTCAGCGCCTTCAATGCGCCCACCACATCGCTGCGGATACCGCGCACATTGGGGATGGGTGAATCCTTGCCGACCCACAGCCCGCCATAGATGCCACTGCCCAGATGCTCGGCAAACTGGCCGAAGATGTGCCTGTCGATCACCGGGCCGGTCTGCGCAGCATCGATCTTCACTTCGACGGCGGCATCCTTGGCCAAAGCCGGGGTGCCGATACCGATCAGCGCAGTTGTCGCCGCCAGCAGCGCGGTTCGAATGGTCTTGGCAACGGCTTTCATCGAACGCTCACTCCTGCTTTCCGGCGGACGGTTCCGCGCCCGCCGGTCCTTTTCCTTTGGCAAGGGCGGCTCAGTGCCCGCCCCAGCCTTCCATCTGTTCAAGTTCCTTGCCCTTGGTTTCGGGCAGGAACGATTTCACCAGCCAGAAGCTGACGAAGGCGCTGATGGTGTAGAGCACATAAGTCTCGGCAAGGCCGAGGCCGCTGGCCATCGCCGGGAAGCTTTGCACAACGGCATAGTTGGCCACCCATTGCGCCAGGCCGCAAACCGCCAGCGCCGATCCGCGCAGCTGGTTGGGGAACATCTCGCCCAGCATCACCCACATCACCGGGCCCCAGCTGGCGTTGAAGAAGATCACATAGATATTGGCCGCGATCACCGCCATGAAGCCCAGCTGCTGGTCCATCTGCAACGCGCCCGATGCATCCAGCGTCCCTTGCGAGAACGCCCAGCTCATTGCACCCAACGACAGCGTCATGCCTGCCGAACCGATCAGCAGCAACGGCTTGCGGCCGATCTTGTCCACCAGCGCCATGGCCAGCAGACACGCCGCGATCGAGACGATGCCGGAAATGATGTTGCGCTCAAGCGCGGCCTTTTCCGAAACGCCCGCCAGCTTCCACAGCGTTTCGCCATAGTAGAAGATCACGTTGATGCCGACGAACTGCTGGAACAGCGCAATGATCAGGCCCGCCCAGACGATGGGGCGCAGGACGGTGCCTGGCGCCAATACATCGGCCAGACGCGGGCGGTGATCGGTGGCGAACGAGGCGCGGATGTCTTCCACCTTGCGCGCGGCCTCTGTCTCGCCGAACAGGCGTGTCAGCACCACACGCGCTTCATCCTCGCGACGGCTGCTGACAAGGTAGCGCGGGCTTTCGGGAATGAACTGCAGCGCCACAAGGAAGACCACCGCCGGCACCGCCTGCGCAAGGTACATCCAGCGCCACGCCGGATAGCCTGCCAGTTCGCCCAGCGAATCCCCCGCCTGCTGCGCCAGCACATAGTTGACCACAAAAGCGAGCGTCAGACCGGTGATGATCATGACCTGCTGCACGCTGGTCAACCGCCCGCGGATCGCCGCCGGGGCCACTTCGGAGATATAGGCCGGCGAAAGCACGCTGGCTGCGCCCACCGCCATGCCGCCAAAGAAGCGCGCGATCACGAACAGGGTGTGGCTGTCGGTCAGTCCCTGCACCAGTGCGCCGATCAGGAACAGCACCGCAGAGAGCATCATGATGCGCTTGCGTCCAAAGCGGTCAGCCATGCGCCCGGCAAGGAATGCGCCCGCCGCGCAGCCCATCAGCAGCGAGCCGACGGTAAAGCCGAGACCATTTTCGTCCAACGCGAAGGCTTGCTTGAGCCCCGATTGCGTTCCGTTGACGGCGCCGCTGTCATAGCCAAACAACAATCCCCCGATCGTCGCCACCGCAACGATCGCGCCGACCAGTGCCATGTTGACGCGGTCCTGCTGCACTGCAGCCATTTCCCTCTCCCAAATCATTGAACACGCCCGGACATAGCCGCACCTGCGGCACGCCGTCGACGCAATTGTTTACGTTCCCACGGCTCGTCGAACGAGTTCTGATAGCGCTACCTTAGTAACGATGCTGCGGGAGGGCGCAAGCGCATTTTACGTTTATGTCTGCTTTATTCACTTACCAGCTTGCCATCAGGCTGCCGTAGCGTCAGGAAAACCGGGAACGAGAGGCCTGCAGCATGACCGAAGTCCGATCCAGACGCCGCCAGTCCGGCCGCCCCACCGTCAACGATGTCGCCCGCCTGGCCGATTGTTCGCCCATGACCGTCAGCCGCGTGATCAACGGCGGAACAGGCGTGCGTGATGAAACGCGCATCGCGGTCGAGGCCGCGATCAAGCAGCTGAACTACGCGCCCAACCGCGCGGCCCGCAGTCTTGCCGGGGCATCGCAGTTGCGCTTCGCCTTGCTCTATTCGAACCCTTCTGCGGCCTATCTCAGCGAACTGTTGATCGGGTGCATGGATGCAGCCAGCAGGCTCGATGCGCATCTGGTGGTTGAACGGTGCGATCCCGAACGCGATCAGGCCAAGATGATTGCCAAGCTGGCCGAAACCATGATCGACGGCTTCCTGCTGCCCCCGCCCTTGTGCGATGATACCGCGCTGCTTGCCCGGCTGCGGCGGTCTGGCACGCACGCCATGCTGATCGGTCCGGGACAAGCGCAGGCGCAGCACGGCGTTGTGATGATCGACGATTATCAGGCCGCCTATGACATGACGCGCCACATCCTCGATCTGGGCCACCGCCGCATCGGTTTCATCATCGGCAACCCGCAACAATCGGCCAGTGCGCTGCGCCTCGCCGGTTTCCGCGATGCGATGAGCGAGGGCGATGTTGCAGTGGATGATGCCCTCGTGCAGCAAGGCCAGTTCACTTATCGTTCGGGCCTTGATGCGGCGATGCGGATGCTCGCACTGCCGGAACGCCCCACCGCGATCTTCGCCTCGAACGACGATATGGCCGCAGGCTGCGTTGCCGCAGCACATCGCAACGATCTGGAGGTCCCCCGCGATCTGACAGTGTGCGGGTTTGACGATACCGCGCTTGCTTCGACGATCTGGCCGGAACTGACCACGATCCGCCAGCCCATCCGCCAAATGGCCGAAGCCGCGCTGGACCTGCTGGTGCAGGATATCCGCGCCGCGCGCAATGGCGACAGCCGCGTCGCCCGGCACGTCACGCTGGACTACGAACTCGTCCGCCGCGAATCCGACGCCCCGCCCGGCTGAGGCTGAAAAATCAGCGTTCAATCGCCAGCATAAAGCCCGGAACTGGCAGCGCACGCTCATCAAACAGGTTCACCACGGGACTATCCGCCCACGCATAGCGCACCTGCGCATCCTTGCCGTCTGCGCCCGCAATCACCACGCTGTCACCATCGACAAGCGCTGTGGCGTGGCGGCAGGCGTTGTCCGCCGTGCAAATTTCAAACCCGATCGGCCCTGCGGCAGACCATGCCTGCAATCCACCCTGAACACCGGAAAAGCGCACGCGCACCCGGTTTCCCTCCAGCTTTGCCGAACGTGGAGCCGGAAGCGTCTTGCCTTGCGCCACCATGGCCAGCCGCTGGCCCAGCAGCAGCTTGTTGGCCGGATGAATGTCGGTTCGCTCGCCAATGTCTATTGCGGTAACAAGGGCGGCATTGCCATCGGCAGCCGCAATCCGCCTTTGTCCATCGCGCATCTGTGCCCAGCCCGAAGGCGCAGGCTCGGTAGCGGGCGATCCATAGTTGGCCAGTTGCACAATCGCGACTTTCAGCGTGCTGCCAAACCGCGCTCGCCACCCGGCGACGAGGGCCTGCATCCGGCGGGCATAGTCCGCCGTGCCGATGTCGCTTTCCCCCTGATACCAGGCCGCGCCTTCCATTGCGAAGTGGCCGAGCGGCGCAACCATGCGGTTGTGCATCAACCCAACACCGGCGTTGGCATCCCACGGCGCACGCGGCGGATCGCCCTGCACGGGGGCAATGGCAAAGCGCCAGTCCTGCGCCAGCGGCATCAGGGCGCCCCCTTCAACCTGCCACGCCAGCTTTTCGGGCGCGCTGGCAAAGCCGCCATTGGCGTAAGTGTTGGTCACCGCCACCATGACCTCGTTCACGCCTTCGCGCAGCATGGCGGGAGGGACCTTGTAGACGCGCTCCTCGTCCCAGCCGAACGTGTTGCCCACGGCCTGACCATTGACGAAGGTCATGTCCATATCGTCCAGCACGCCAAGCGAAAGCTTCGCCCCGGCGCGTGCCTGATCTGCGCTCAGCGTTACCTGCCGCCGCAGCCAGACCGTGCCGATGGCATTGGCCGCCAGTGGCGTGCCTGTCCACGCCTGCCAGCCTGCGATTGAAGGAACCGCTTGCCACGCCAGCCCATCGGGCAAGGCCCAGGGCTGCGTGCCGCCGGTCTGCTGGGCGTACCACGCCTGCCAGCGCGGTGTGAATTGCGTTACGGCGGCCAGCGGATCACGTTCGAACTGCGCCAGCAGCGCCATGTCCTGCGCCCCCGCAATCGCGCTGCCTGCTTCGGGATCGAGCCAGGGCGTGACTTTCGATCCACCCCAGCTGGCATGGATCGCGCCAATCGGCACGCCGCGCGCGCGGCGCAATTCGCGCGCCATGAAATAGCACGCGGCAGAAAAGTCCCGCGCCGATTGCGGCGTCGCTGCTGCCCAGACTGTTTCCCCGGGGAAACGCGTCTGCGGCGTATAGGCCAGTCCACGTGGCACCTGCAGCAGGCGCAGCTGCGGATCGTTGGCGCTGGCGGTCTCACCCTCGCCATTCAAAGCGCTGTGCAGCGGATATTCCATGTTCGACTGGCCCGAACAGAACCATACATCGCCAACCAGCAGATCGCTGCGTGTAATGCGCGCCCCGCTGGCTGACACCGTCAGCGATACCGGATCGGCCGATGCAGCGCGCGGCGCGAACCGCAGGGCAAACCGCCCTTGCCGGTCCGCCTTCGCGGTCACCAGCTCGTCCCCCAACTGCCCGGAAACAACTTGCGATGGCCCCGCCCGCCCTTCCACAAGCACGGGTTGTCCACGCTGCACCACGGCATGATCGGTCCAGACAGCGCCAATTTCCAACGGCGTGGCGGCCCATACCGGCATTGCACCCGCAAGCAATACCGCCGCCAGCGTGGCCACAGACCGCATCACGCCCACACTTCTGCCAGCGCCGCAGCAACGCCCGGCACTTCGACATCGAACGAAAAGACATCGCCCGCCATCGGCTGCGCAGCCAGCGCCGCAGCGTCCAGCCCCTTGCGCGCCGTCGTCACATAGGCGCGCTTGAGGTCCGGCCCGCCAAACGCCAGCTTGGTTACGTTGGCCACCGGCAGCTCAACCTTTTCGAGCAGTTCGCCGGCCGGAGAATAGCGCGCCACGCCCCAGCCGTTCCACAAGCCGGTCCAGACGCAGCCCTGCGCATCGCACACCGGGCCATCGGCCCATGCTTCGGGAAAATCGCGCGCGGTGCTGACGAAAAGTTCTGCTGGCCCAACCGACCCATCGGCACGCAGCGGCGCTGTATAAATCGCCTGCCCCAGCGTGTCGGTAAAATAGAGGCGTTCCCCGCCGGGTGATACCGCCGGACCATTGGTGATGCAGATCCCGTCCGGCCCGTGAGCATCAATTGCATTGCGATGGGCACGATAGAACCGCCCGCTGGGCGCAATTTCATCGTCGTCCATCGACCCGAACCAGACGCGGCCCTGCGGATCGACACAGGCATCGTTCAGCCGGTTGCCAGCAGGCTCGCCCGGCACAGGTGCAACGGCGTGGCGCTTGCCCGTGGCCGGATCAAACAGGTGCAACCCGTCGCGCAGCCCGGCCAGCAGCTTGCCGCCCTGTGCAGGCAACACCCAGCCCACCTGTTCATGAACGCCGAACACCTCGTGCAGATCGGACGAAGGCTCGAAGCTGTGAATGCTGCGCCGTTTGATGTCGACGAACCACAGGCACTGCCGCGCAGCATCCCACACCGGCCCTTCGCCCAGTTCACACCCGGCGGCGAGAACCCGCATCCCTGTTCCCGCCACGTCCATCAGCGCCAGCCTCCATCGACCCAGTATTCATGCCCGGTGCAATACCTTGCATCGTCAGAGGCAAGGAACATCGCCATCGCCGCAATATCCACCGGCTGCAACCGTCCCTTCAGGCATTGCGCGGCCACGATCTCGGCCTCGCCTTCGGGGGTGTACCAGCGCATCTGCCGTTCGGTCTGCACATTGCCGGGGATGATCGTGTTCACACGGATGTTCCACGGTCCCAGTTCGCGTGCAAGGCTGCGCGTCAAACCCTCGATGCCCGCCTTGGCCACCTGATAGATCGCCAGTTCCTCAAGCCCCAGATGCCACGAGATTGAGCCGAGGTTGAGGATCACGCCCTCGCTTTGCGCCTTCATCGCAGGCCATACCGCTTGCGAGGCGAAGAACGCATGGCGCAGGTTCACGGCCATGCGCTCGTCCCAATAGGTGGGCGTCACATCGTCAATCGTATGGCGATCATCGCTGGCGGCATTGTTGATCAGCACGTCACATCCGCCCAATGCTTCGGTCAACGTGCGCATGGCCCGGTTCAGGCCATCGCTGTCCGAAACATCCTGCACCTGACAGATCGGCACATGGCTGACGTCAGCATCGGCCTCCAGCCTTGCGACAAGCGCGTGCGCCGCAGCTTCGGCCACATCGATAAAGCCGACCCGCGCGCCTTGCTGCGCAAAGCCTGCAACAATCGCCTCGCCAATCCCGCTGGCCCCGCCAGACACGATCACGCGCTTGCCCCGCAAGCTGGGATAACTGGCTTGCGCTGCGGCAGGTGCCTCGGCAATGGTCTGACCGGAAGCTGCCGGTGCATCATGGCGGAGATGCTGTGTGGCTTCTGCCACGGGAATCGCCCCCGTCACGCTACGCTCACCAGATTGCGCTGTGCCAGATTGCGCATGAATTCAGCAATGCCCACCGTCCATGCGGGTGCATCACGCGATGTCGTCACCGTATTGGCCAGCGCGCCCAGCCGTTCGGACCGGATCGTCACCCTGTCTCCCACCTTGTGCGTAAATCCTGCCCCCGGCTCGTCCCGGTCCTGCACCGGCGCAAACAACGTGCCGCAAAACAGCACGAAGCCATCGGGATAGTGATGTTCGCTCAACGTCTGACTTACCAGATCGAGCGGATCGCGGCTGATTTCCGACATGCGGTTGGTGCCTTCCATGCGGAAATTGTCCTGGCCTTCGACCACCAGTTCCACTTGCGCACTGCGCACGTCGTCAATGCCAAAGCTTTCGTCGAACAACCGGATGAACGGCCCCAGCGCACACGAAGCGGTGTTGTCCTTGGCCTTTGACAGCAGCAGCGCCGAACGCCCTTCGAAATCGCGCAAGTTCACATCGTTGCCCAGCATTGCGCCAACGACTTCGCCCGCCGGATCAACCGCCAGCACCACTTCGGGTTCGGGATTGTTCCATGCCGAATCCGAACGCACGCCGATCAGCGCATCGTGCCCCACGGTGGACAGCACCGGCGATTTGGAAAACACTTCCGCATCCGGGCCAATCGCCACTTCCAGATATTGCGACCACATACCCTGCTCGATCAGCAGATCTTTCAGCGCCATCGCCTCGTCACTGCCCGGCACAACGCCGCGAATGCCCGATCCGATCTTCGCTTCCAGTTCGCTACGGATTGCTGCGGCCGCCCCGGCATCGCCCCGCGCCCGTTCTTCGATCACGCGCTCAATCGCGCTCAACGCAAAGGTCACGCCGCACGCCTTAACGCATTGCAGATCAATCGGAGAGACCAGCCGCCAACCTTCAGGCAAGCCCTGCTCCACCGGTCCCAGATCTTCACCACCATCGAACACCCGCCGCGCAATTGCGCCGGACGAGGTGCTGACAAGAGCGGTCATATCGAAGATGCGCCCTTCGCGCAGCATGATCACATGCGGTCCGGCCTCGCTCAATGCGCGGCCGAGGAAGCGTCCACTGGCAAAGTCGTGCGGAAGGCAAGCCGCAAGGCCGACTGTCATTTATCCATCCCCCGGAACGTATCCCTTTGCATCGCGCCGTGCATGGCAACACGATGCAATGCGTTGTTGGTAACGCTACCGTAGAGGGACGCGCAACGGAATTCAAGCCGTCGGCGAATAAAATGATTGCGCTATCATACCTATGCAGCAACTATCTTGCTGCGTCAGTAGGCAACGCGCGCCTCAGGCCACCGCCGCCAGCGCCTCGCGCCCCCGGATCACATCGGCAATTTTCTCGGCGATCATGATCGTGGGCGCATTGGTATTCCCGCCGATCAGCAGGGGAATCACCGAAGCGTCAACCACCCGCAGCCCCTCCAGCCCGATCACCTTGCAGTCCTTGTCCACCACCGCCGTCGGATCGCTTGGCAACCCCATCTTCGCCGTGCCAACGGGGTGATAGATCGTCTCGCCCTTTGCGCGGACCCATGCGTCGATCTCGTCGTCCGATTGCACATGTGCGCCCGGCCAGATCTCCTCGCCGCGATAGGGCGCCAGCGCATCCTGCGCCGCCACGTGCCGCGCCATGCGGATACCTTCGCGCACCACGCGCCGATCTTCTTCCGTCCCCAGGAAGTTGGTCAGGATCGATGGATCGGCATAGGGATTGGCATTCACCAACCCCACCCTGCCCCGGCTTTCGGGCCGCAACTGGCAGACGTGCAGCGTAAAGCCATCGCGCTTGACCTGAACTTTCGCATGTTCCTGCATGATGGCGATGACGAAGTGGATTTGCAGGTCCGGCCGGTCCAGATCGGGCCGCGATTTGAGGAAGGCGCCTGCTTCCAGCCCGTTCTGTCGCCCGGTGCCCTTGCCGGTCAGCATATATTGCAGCCCCACCTTCAGCTGCCGCAAGCCCCTGATTTCGTTGTAGAGCGACACTGGCTGCGTGCAGGCCCAGTTGAGGGTGACGTCCAGATGGTCCTGCAAATTTTCGCCCACGCCTTTCAAGGCATGGACCGGCGCGATGCCGTGCCCCTTCAGCTTTTCAGGATCGCCGATGCCCGACAGCTGCAAGATCTGCGGGCTTTGGAATGCGCCCGCGCAGAGCAACACTTCGCGCGCCGCACGCACGCATTGCACCGGTTTGCCCCTCCCTGATCCATTGGACCCCAGCGAATATTCCACGCCCACCGCGCGCCCATTCGCCACAACGATGCGGTGCACCCGCGCCCCGGTCACCACGCTCAGGTTGCGCCGCGTGCCAGCAATCGGCGTCAGGTATCCACGCGCCGCGCTCCACCGCTGCCCGTCGTTGATAGTCAACTGATAGCGTCCGAAGCCTTCCTGATCCGCGCCGTTGAAATCGGGCGTGACCTTGTGCCCCGCCTGCCGCCCCGCCTCGATGATCCCGCGATAGAGCGGATGGCCCGATTTCTCGCCCCAATTGACCTTCAGCGGTCCGCCCGCACCGTGAAACTCGGTCTTGCCGCCCGCAAAGTCCTCAGCCTTGCGGAAATAGGGCAGCACATCGGCATAGGACCAGCCATCCAGCCCCAACTGCCGCCACTGGTCATAATCGCGCGCGTGGCCGCGGATATAGACCATGCCATTGATCGCCGACGATCCGCCCAGCCCTTTCCCGCGCGGGTGCCACATACGGCGGCCGTCCATGTGCGGTTCCGGCTCGGACCAGAAGCCCCAGTTGTGCTTGCTTTTCTGCTTGATCAGCGTGCCCACGCCCGCCGGCATCCGCACCAGCACCGAGGTATTTGTGCCGCCCGCTTCCAGCAGCAGCACGCGCATCTGCGGATCTTCCGAAAGCCGCGCCGCCAGCACCGCGCCTGCACTGCCCGCCCCGATCACGATATAGTCGAACGCCCCATCCGCCATTTGCCAGCACCCTTCCCCAAGTCCGTCACCGCTTATTGACACAAGGGTAATTAATCGCGCGATTAATGGCAAGCGCACCTGCGCGGGAAGGCCGCACTTGCCCTGAATGCCGTATGCAAACACAGAGTCCCTACTAACAAGGATGTGATTGCCGTCACGTATCCGAAACATTGCCCGCCTATCCGCCCTGCATCACAACAGGTGGGTCCAATGAAAAAGACATTTCTTACCGGTTCAGCGCTAACGTCTTCGCTGCTTTTCTCGGCCAATGCTTTCGCACAGCAAGCATCCGCACCCGAATCTGAAGAACAAAACCTAGACACTATTGTCGTTACAGCGCAGAAGTTCGAACAGAAGCTGGTCGATGTTCCCATCACCATTTCTGCCGTCACTGGTGATCGCATCCGTGAACTCGGCGTTTCCGACCTTGATGAGCTGTCCGCCTATGTCCCGGGCCTCAACATTCAGGAACAGAGCGCCAACAATCCGGGCGTCGTGATCCGCGGCATCACCTCGGATTCCGGCTCAGCCCAGCAAGGCCCGCGCGTCACACTGTACTACAACGGCGTCGACATCTCGCGCTCGCGCGGATCGTATCAGGCGATCTATGATCTTGAGCGTGTTGAAGTGATCAAAGGCCCGCAGGCCACCCTGTTCGGCACCGCCTCTGCGGTTGGCGCAATCAGCATGGTCTCGGCCCGCCCCGTGCCCGGCGTTTCGGCCATGGTCACCGGCGGCATCGGCAACTTCAACCAGACCCTGCTCGGCGGCTTCCTCAATTCTGGCGATGAAAAGATCGCCGCGCGCATCGCCTTCGAATGGCGCACCCGCGATGGCTATGTCGAAAACCTCGCCACATCGCAGGACGAAGAGCTTTACGCGCAGGACCAGTTGGGTCTGCGCCTTTCGGTGCGCTGGAAACCGTCAGACCGCGTGACGGTTGACCTGATCGGCACCTATGACCGTCAGCGCAATGGCGGCACACCCTTCGTTTCGGGCACTTATGCCACTGCCAGCGGCCCCGCGAATCCCTTCGGCGATGCCAACCTCGGCGGCTCCCCGCTTTCGGCGACAGTGCTTGGAATGCCGCAGCTCGGCCTTGACCGCGATGTCTATGATGCCAACCTGACCGTGGCTGCCGAACTGACGGACGAGATCACGTTCACCACCGTCAACGGTTATCGCGATTTCGACAGCCGCGAAGTGTTCGATGCCGATGGCAGCGCCGCATGGTATCTCGAATTCGCTGAAAACGCCAAGGGCTGGCAGGCCAGCCACGAAGGCCGCTTCAGCTTCCAGTCGGACAGCATCCGCGCCTCGGCAGGCTGGAACGTGTTCAAGGAAGACAGCACCCAGGCCGTGCCCTTCAGTTCCGAAGAAGGGACATTCCTGCAGTGCGCCGCTAACATCATTCCGGGCCTTGGTTGCATCAATTCCGCTGGCGTCGTCACCGCCGCACAGGCCACCGCGCTTGCCACCGGCGGCCGCTTCACGCAGGTGCCCTATTCATCGGAATTCATCAACGGGGGTGAGAATACCGCATATTCGGTCTTTGCCGACGCGACCTGGATTCCCACCCCCGCGCTCGAAGTGACAGCCGGTGCGCGCTATGTATGGGAAGACCGCACGTCCACTTACTTTGCCCGCGTACCGCGTCCGCTGCTGAACCCAACGGCCTTCTCACTGGTCCCCGGCCAGACGGACACTGGCGGCCGGACTTTCACCGCCAGCGGCAAATCCAACGCCTTCCTGCCACGCGTCAACGTGCTCTATCGCCTGTCTGACCGCACCAACGTGTTTGCCACTGTATCGAAAGGCCGCCGTTCGCCGGTCGTCCAGCTTTCGGCCGCGCGTGTTTCCGGCGTTGTTCAGCCCAACCGGCAGGACGTTCCAGAAGAAACGGTGTGGAACTACGAAGTGGGCCTGAAGGGCGCAGCTGGCCCGGTCTCCGGCTCGCTTGGCGTGTACTACCAGAAATACGATGGTTTCCAGGTGAGCGTGCAGCAGAGCAATGGCACCACTGTCACGCAGAGCGCGGGCACAGCAAGCAACCTTGGCGTTGAAGCGGAACTGGCGATCAAGGCCGCAGACTGGCTGCAAGTGTTCGGCAACGTTGGCTACATCGACGGCGGGATTGACGAGAACACCACGTTTGCCCCCACGTTCTCGGGCGCACGCTTCCGCCTTCAGCCCGAATGGCAGGCCGCAGGCGGCTTCACCATCAACACGCCGGTGGCCGATGGCATCCGCTTCTTCGTCACGCCGACGATTACCTATCGCAGCAAGATCTTCTTCGAACTGCCAAACCGCGATCTGCTGAGCCAGGCGCCGGTAACGCTGGTCAACGTGCGCGGCGGTGTGTCGTTTGCCGATGGCAAGTATGAAATCTCGGCCTTCATGCGCAATGTGACCAACAAGGACTACCTGCTCGATGCCGGCAACACCGGCGGTGCGTTCGGCATTCCCACGTTCATCCCTGCCGAACCACGCTTCTTTGGCGCTGCACTCACCGCGCGCTTCTGATAGCCTGACCTGCTGAAAACCAAGGACGCCAGACCGATGACACTCTCGATCAATCGCCGCAATCTGCTCGCCGCAATGGGCGCGGGCACCGGCATCGGTCTGGCTCCTGCGGCGATGGCCGCGCCGTTGCTCAAGACGGCAACGTTCCGCCATGGTGTTGCCAGCGGTGATCCAGCGGCAGACGGTGCGGTGATCTGGACGCGCGCTACCGTGGCACAAGGCGCCACAGGCGACGTTCCGCTTAACTGGCATGTTGCCGCTGGTGCCGATGGCAAGCCGCTGAAATCCGGCATGATCACCGCCACTGCCTCAGCCGATCACACCGCAAAGGTCGAAGTCGAAGGCCTCAACGCCGCATCTGATTACTGGTACTGGTTCAGCACCAAAGATGGCACCACCTCACCCAAAGGCCGCTTCCGCACCCTGCCGGTAGGCAAGACCGACAAGATCGTGATCGCGCTCGCCTCGTGCCAGCTATACCCCGGTGGCTTGTTCAACGCCTATGCCGATATGGCTGTGCAAGAGCGCCTCGACGCGGTCCTGCATCTGGGCGATTACATCTATGAATACGGTGCCGAAGGCTATGGCGCGGACATTGGCAAAAAGCTGAACCGCCTGCCCGATCCCCCGCACGAAATCGTCACCCTGTCCGACTATCGGCGCCGCCATGCGCAAGTAAAAGCCGATCCGCAGATGCAGGCCGCCCATGCCCGCGCCGCTTTCATCTGCGTGTGGGACGATCACGAAACCGCCAACGATGCCTGGATCGGCGGCGCAGAGAACCACGATCCGGCCAAGGAAGGCGACTGGCGCGCACGCAAGGCCGCCGCATTGCAGGCCTATTTCGAATGGATGCCGATCCGCGCGCCAAAGGCTGGTGCCGATCCAGCAGCCATCAACCGCAGCTTCGAATTCGGCGATCTGGCCACGCTCGCCATGGTCGAAACCCGCCTCCTTGCCCGGTCCGAGCAGATTGCCACAAAGGGCGCGGCGCCTGACACAGCACTGGTGCAGGCCATGCTTGCCGCACGCAACGATCCTGCGCGCGAAATGCTGGGCGCGGCGCAAATGCAGTGGCTCGAAAGCCTGTTTGCCGCTTCGGTAAGCGCAGGCAAGCCATGGCAATTGCTCGGCAATCAGGTCGTCATGGCGCGCGTGCCGGGGCCGGACTTGAAGATGGCGCTGGGCGATGAAAAGTTCGAAATGATGCTCGCCAAAATGCCAGAGGCCTATCGCGGGCTGATCGCGCAGTCGCAGGCCGCGTTCAAGGCTGGCCTGCCCTTCAACCTTGACGCGTGGGACGGATACCCCCCTGCCCGCGAACGTCTTTACGCCATGCTGCGCAAAGTCGGCGCGAACCCGCTTGCCTTCGCCGGAGACAGCCACGCCGCATGGGCAAATGACCTCCACGATGACAGCGGCACCCGCATCGGCGCAGAATTCGGCGCCACCGCCATCACCAGCCCCTCCTACGGCTCACTCCTGCCGGGTCTGGGGAAGATCATCGCCGCCCAAAGCCCCGAAGTCGCCTTCTGCGATCAGGACACCAAGGGCTATACGATGGTCACGATAACGCCCGACGCCGCCGTGGCCGATTTCGTCACCGTATCAACGGTTTACACCCCGCAGTTCACGCGCGGCGTGGCGGCACGGTATGAGGCACGGAAGGGCGCGGCGTTGAAGGCTTTGGCCTGAACAATCAGGGTCTGCCGAAAAGCCGCCTTTGCAATAGGCTGGAAAGATCACGGCGGCTGTCTTCGACCATTACCACGGTCGCGTGATCGTCTGACAGAAAGTAGATAATGCGATAAGGTCGCACAGATATTTGCCGCCATCCCGATTCTGCCAAATCATGCAGTTCCGGGACGTTCGGGCCGCATTCTGGATAGTCCACAACGCGATTCATCGCAGACAGCAGACTGTCGAGTAGGCTCTCGGCCCCATCGTCGCCATCCGGGCCGCGCAGGGCCAACCGCTTCTGGTAGATCGCAAACAGGTCGTTTTCAGCTTCGTCCGAAATCGTAACGCGAACCATTCGTCAAACGTCCGACTTTTCTGACGCCGTCGATCTCGCCCTTGCCCTGATCCGGTCTCCCAGACCCTCTATCGGCTTAATTCTGCCCGCAGCAATATCATCCTTTGCCAGCGCCAGAATCTTCAGCAGAGCCAGCGTCTCCTGCGTCTGGTAGTAGTCTGCGGCGTCCTGTAAAACGGCTTTGGCCTCTCCGTTCTGGGTAATGATCAGCGGCGGCGCGCCTTCATTCAATTCGCGGAGCACTTCGGCGCTGTTGGCCTTTACATAGCTGATCGGCTTGATGCGGCTTTCAAGGCCCATGATACGCTCCATCGGAATTCGGACTGAATATAGTCTCTTGTGCCACGCATGTCATCCACCCGTTTCCGCAAACTTCAGCGCGCGGGCAATTGCACAATTGAACGAAATCCGATATCCAAAGCGTGAAATTCCTTCAAAAAGGCGCACGATGTCTGATCCGAATTCAATAGGCAGCCAGATCGGCGATCTTGCCTCAGCGGGTGAGAAGATGATCGAGCGTTTGCGGCGCAAGGCGTTCCTGCCGGACAGTCGCAAGGGCCTCAATGTCCGCATCGGCATTGCCGAGGCCGCGCAACTGCTAGGCTGCTCGACCAACCGCATCCGCATGGCCGAAGACGATGGCCGCCTGCCCCCTCCCCCTGCGGGCGAAAATGGGCGGCGGCTGGGCTATTCGATGGACGAGCTAATGCACATGCGCGCCGTGCTGGGCGCCTCCCCCGCCCGCGCGCCGGGTGATGTGCCAGCGATCATCGCGGTGCAGAACTTCAAGGGCGGCGTGGGCAAAAGCACCGTTACCACGCACCTTGCCCACTATTTCGGCGTGCAGGGATACCGTGTGCTGGTGGTCGATTGCGACAGTCAGGCGACCACCACCACACTGTTCGGCTTCAACCCGCACTTCAACATCACCCGCGATGAAACGCTCTACCCCTACCTCTCGATCGACCCGACGCAGACCGATCTGCTCTATGCGGTAAAGCGCACGCCGTGGCCCAATGTCGATCTGATCCCGTCGAACCTGGAACTGTTCGATGTGGAATACGAGCTGGCCGCATCGGGCGCAGATGGCCAGTCGGTCCTCGCTGCGCGTTTCCGCAAGTTGAAAGCCGGCCTACTCGATATGGCGCGTGATTACGACATCGTGATCCTCGATCCGCCGCCCGCGTTGGGCACGATTTCGTTGGCGGTGATGCAAGCCGCCAATGCGCTGCTGGTGCCGCTGGCGGCGACCACACCCGATTTCTGCTCCACCGTGCAGTTCCTTTCGATGATGGATCAGGTGATCGCGCAATTGATCGAAGCGGGGATCGAGGTGGATTACTCCTTCGTCCGCCTGATCTGTTCAAAGTTCGACGGCGGCGATCCCAGCCACGAAATGGTGCGCACGATCATGGAGCAGACCTTCGGCCCCGCATTGCTCCCCGTCCCCATTCTTGAAAGCGCCGAAATCAGCCACGCCGCGCTGCGCATGATGACTGTCTACGAACTCGAAAGGCCCATCGGCACACCGCGCACGCACAAGCGCTGCCGCGCCAATCTGGACGAGGCGCTTGGGCAGATCGAGCAGCTTGTGCGCGCCGGTTGGGGCCGCGTGGCCCCGGCGCGCGAAGAGGATGTGATCCATGCGCTGTGAAGGCACTTTCCTACAACGCCATGTTCTTATTATGTTCGACACTGATATCCGGGAGATGACCTATGGCGCGTAAGCAATCGGACTATCTCGCTGCTCTGCTGGCGGACGAGGAAGTGACTAACACCAAAGCGGAAATGGAAAGCGGCGCAGCAAGCGCATTGCCATCCGACAAAGAAGCCACTGCGCCTGATTCGCCGCGCAGCGAGCGTTTGCGCGGCAGCACGCTGCTGGGCCGCGAATCCGCGCTGGCGCGTGTGGCCAGTGGCGAAGTGCGGCAGGTGACGCAGCTTTTGCTCGATCCTGCCCGGGTGCGCGTGTGGAAAGGCAACGCCCGCTCCTACGAACATTTGTCGGAAGAATCATGCCGTGAACTGATCGATTCGATCATTGCCGAAGGCGGGCAGAAAGTGGCGGCGGTGGTGCGCCGGATAGAGGGCGACCCTGCCCATGACTACGAAGTGGTCGCAGGCACGCGGCGGCACTGGTCGGTCTCATGGCTGCGCGCCAATTCCTATCCGCAGATGCAATTTCTGGCGCAAGTTGCCCATCTGGACGATGAAGCCGCTTTCCGTCTGGCCGATCTGGAAAACCGCGCGCGCAAGGACGTGTCCGATCTGGAACGCGCACGCAACTATGCGCAGGCGCTGAACGATCACTATGGCAGCCACCTGACGCGCATGGCCGAACGGCTGAAGCTTTCGAAGGGCTGGCTTTCGAAGATGATCAAGGTGGCAGGCCTGCCCGATCAGGTTCTGGCGGCCTTCGCCAGTCCGGCCGATGTGCAGTTGAAGCCCGCCTATCCGCTCGCCCAAGCGCTTGACGATCGCAGTGCGGCAACGGCGATCCTGCGCGAGGCAAAGGCGCTGGCCCGCGAACAACAGGAACGCCGCAAGATGGGCGATCCTGCCATCCCGGCAAATGCCGTCATCGCACACCTGCTCGCCGCGCCGAAAACGGCAAAGGAACGCAGTGGGCCGGTCACTTATGCCAGTGATTTTGGCCGTCCGGCCGTTACCGTCAAATCGATCAACCGGCAGGGTGTCACGCTGCAGCTTCATTCGGGATCAGGCATGAGCCTTGAAGAACAGGTCGAACTGGCCCGCTGTGTGCTGGTTGACCTGCAGATCGAGGGGCGCGGGCTTCACCCCTGAACAGGGAGTACTCCTCAATTTAGACGACCGAAGCGGCGTGTTTCCCCAGGGAAACACGCCGTTTTTGCATTTGGCCAAGGGCGATACAAGCCACGCTCGCCCACCCGGCCGACAGTTTCTGCCTGCGCTAGCGCGGCATCCGCCCCCCTTCATCACACACGTCCTTGCCGTATTCTAAAAACTGGGTATGCTGAGAATCGACAGGTGCGAAAACGCACGGCATGGGAGAGTGACAGTGGCCTGGGATTTCGAAACCGATCCCGATTTCCAGCAGAAGCTGGACTGGATGGAACAGTTCGTCCGCGAAAAGGTGGAGCCGCTCGGCCTGCTGGGCATCCACCCATACGACGTGCGCAATCCGGCGCGAAATGCGCTGGTTCGCCCGCTGCAACAGGAAGTTCAGGCGCAGGGGCTATGGGCCTGCCACCTTGGACCGGAGCTGGGCGGGCAAGGCTATGGCCAGGTCAAGCTGGGACTGATGAACGAGATTCTGGGCGGGGCCACATACGCCCCCGTGGTGTTCGGATGCCAGGCGCCTGACACCGGCAATGCCGAGATTCTGGCCCACTACGGTACGCCAGAACAGAAGGAGCGGTATCTTCGCCCACTTCTCGCCAACGAGATCGTATCCGCCTTTTCGATGACGGAACCGCAAGGCGGGTCAGATCCCACCGGGTTCATCACGCAGGCACAGTTTGATGGCACGCACTGGGTCATCAATGGCGAGAAGTGGTTTTCCACCAACGGTCGCTGGGCCGATTTCCTGATCGTCATGGCTGTGACCGATCCCGATGCTCCGCGCCACAAGCGGCAGAGCATGTTCATCGTGCCGGTGGATACGCCGGGCGTGGAGATCGTGCGCAATGTCGGTGTGTTCGGGCAGGAGGACGGGTCGGAAAGCTATATCCGCTATACCGATGTCAGGCTGCCCGCCGATCACCTGCTGGGCGAACAGGGCGGCGCCTTTGCCATATCCCAGGTCCGGCTTGGCGGAGGGCGCGTGCACCATGCCATGCGCACGGTTGGCAATTGCCGCCGTCTGCTGGATGCGATGAGCCGCCGCGCGGTGAGCCGCAAGACCCGCAATGGTGCGATTGGCGATTTTCAGGCCGTGCAGATGCAGATTGCCGACAGCTACATCGAGCTGGAGCAGTTCAAGCTGTTCGTGCTGAAAACCGCATGGATGATCGACAAGTATCAGGACTATCGCAAGGTCCGCAAGGACATCGCCGCGATCAAGGCGCTGATGCCCAAGGTCTATCACAATATCGCCACGCGCTGCGTCCACATCCACGGTTCGCTGGGCGTTTCGAACGAAATGCCGTTCGTGGGCAGCGTGATCGGCGCGATGGTCATGGGCATTGCCGATGGTCCGACCGAGGTTCACAAGGTGACCGTCGCGCGGCAGCATCTGCACGCCTACCGCGATGTGTCTGACGCCATGTTCCCCGAATACTCGCTGCTCGCCCGGCGTGAACGGGCACAGGCGCAATATGGCGATACGATTGCCAAGGCCACGGCAGCAGGCAGCGGGGGGGGCACCCGCATGGTAACCGAAGCCTCGGCACCAAAACTGGGCCTTTTCACCAAGATCTTCTACGGCGTGGGATCGATCGGCTACGGCATCAAGGACGTCGCGTTTCGCTCGTTCCTGCTGCTCTATTACAATCAGGTCATCGGCATTCGCGCCGATCTGGTGTCGCTGGCCATTCTGGTGGCGCTGGTGGTGGATGCCATTTCCGATCCCATTGTCGGACAGTGGTCGGACCAGTTGCAGACGCGCTGGGGCCGCCGCCACCCGATGATGATCCTATCAGCCATTCCGGCCTCGCTCAGCATGTTGTTCCTGTTCTTCCCGCCCGCGGGGATGAGCGAGACCGAGACATTCTGGTATCTGGTTGTCGTCGGCTGTCTGGTGCGGACGTTCATCACCTTCTTCGAGATTCCCAGCTCCGCGCTCGCCCCCGAACTGACCAGCGACTATGACGAGCGCACCTCCATCGCCAGCTTCCGCTATTTCTTCGCCTATCTGGGCGGGGTCTGCATGGCGTTCCTGACGCTGCTGGTGTTCCTTGCGCCGACCGCAGCCTATCCGGTGGGCCAGCTCAACCCTGCCGGGTATCATACCTTTGCGATGGTCGGATCGTCGGTCATGCTGGTGGCGATTCTGGCTTCCAGCTTTGGCACGTTGCACCGGGTCAAGTATTTCAAGGCTCCGCCGCCCCCGCCCAAGATCGGCGTTCTGGCCACGCTGAAGGACATGCGGCAGACCTTCTCGCACCGCAGTTTTCTGGCGCTGCTGGCATTCGGGGTGCTGAAATACACCTCGGTGGGGATGACCTCGGCGCTCAGCATCTATTTCGGCACCTATTTGTGGGGGCTCAATTCCGCGCAGCTGGCCATTCTCACGGTAGATTCACTTGTTGGCGCCGCGCTCGGCCTGTTCTTTGCGCCATGGGTTTCTCGCAAGTTCGGAAAGCGAAATGCCGCGCTGTGGCTTTCGGTGATTGCGGTGTCGCTGGCCAGCCTGCCCTATCTGCTGCGGATCAACGGGCTGTTTTTTGAAAACGGCGACCCGATGCTGGTGCCGACGATCTTCGCCTTTGCCACCGTGTTCCAAATGTGCGGCATTTCATCAGCCGTGCTGGTCCACGCGATGATCGGCGATGTGGTGGAGGAAAGCCAGATCGCCACGGGCCGCCGGTCCGAAGGGCTGTTCTTTGCCGCCAATACTTTGATGCAGAAATCCACATCGGGCCTTGGTGTCTTTGCCGCAGGTATGCTGCTGACGGTGGTGGGCCTTGCCCCCGGTGCCGATCCCAAGACGCTTGATCCCGCACTGCCGATGCTGCTGGCCAAGTACTATGTGCCGCTGCTGATCGTCCTTTACATCGGTGGGGCCGGGTTCCTGTTTTCCTACCGGATCGACCGGGCATCCCATGCCGCCAATATCGAGGAACTGCGCCGCCGCGACGAAGCGGGGGAGCAGCCTGCCTGAAGTTCCAACTATCCGTCCATTCATCCCCCGCCGGTGCGCGGCGCGGGAGTTTTTCCAGGGAGCACGCCATGGCCACACGGCCGATGACCGATAAAGACGCGGCAAACGAAGCCTTCCGCCAGGAAGTGCGCCAGTTCCTTGCCGACCATTTCCCGCCTGAACTGAAAGGCAAGGGCAACCCCATGGCAGGCGTTGAAAGCGACCTGCGCGAGACCGAGGCGCAGAAGCGCTGGCGCGCGGCGATGGGCAGCAAGGGCTGGGGCACGCCGACGTGGCCCGCAGCCTATGGCGGCGGCGGGCTGAGCCGTGGGCAAGCCGCGATCCTCAACGAAGAACTGGCCCGCGCCGGAGCCTATAACCCCATCGGCGGCATGGGCGTGATGATGTTTGGCCCCACCCTGCTGGAATATGGCAACGAACAGCAGAAGCAGGAGCACATTCCGCCGATCTGCCGGGGCGAAATCCGCTGGTGTCAGGGCTATTCCGAACCCAATGCCGGATCGGACCTTGCGAACTTGCAAACCACCGCCGAGGACAAGGGCGATCACTATCTGGTCAATGGCCAGAAGACCTGGACCAGCGGGGGCCAGTGGGCCGACAAGTGCTTCTGCCTTGTCCGTACCGACCGCAGTGACAAGCACAAGGGCATCAGCTTTCTGCTGATCGATATGAAGGCACCGGGTGTGGAAGTGCGGCCGATCCGCATGATCAGCGGCCTCAGCCCATTTTGCGAAACCTTCTTTACCGATGTGAAAGTGCCCAAGGAAAACCTGGTGGGGCGCGAAGGCGAAGGCTGGACCATTGGCAAGCGGCTGTTGCAGCATGAACGCACCAACCTTTCGGGCGGCGGTTCGATGGCGCGGATGATGGGGCCACGGCTTTCCGATCTGGCCAAGAAGTACCGCGAGACCGATGCCGATGGCGCATTGGCCGACAAGGTGCTGCGTGACCGGATTGCCGACTTTGAAATCCGCTGGGGCGCGTTCCTGCTGACCGCGCGCCGCGCGACCGAGGAAAGCAAGGCGCAGGGCGGCGTTTCCGAAATCAGTTCGGTGCTGAAGAAGCTCGGCACCAAGCTGGGGCAGGAACGCGCCGAGCTGACCATCGAGATCATGGGCCTGCAAGGACTGGGCTGGGAAGGCGAAGGCTTTTCCGATGCCGAGCTTTCGGGCGTGCGCGCCTGGCTCTTTGGCAAGGCTACCACGATCTATGGCGGATCGACCGAGATCCAGAGCAACATCATCGCCAAGCGCGTGCTTGGTATGCTTGACCACCAATAAGAACGACGGGACAGGACATGGCGGTTCTTAGCGAAGAACAGGAAATGCTGCGCAACATGGCGCGCGAATGGGTGGCCAATGAAAGCCCGGTAGCGAAGTTCCGCGCCGTGCGTGCCGGTGGCGAACCACGCGCCTATGATCCGGCAGCCTATGCCACGATGGCGCAGATGGGCTGGACCGGGGTAATCATCCCCGAAGCGTTCGGCGGCTATGATTTTGGCTGGCTTTCCGCCGGGATGATCGTTGAAGAGCTGGGCAAGACCGTGACGGCCAGCCCGCTGGTTGCCACGACACTGGCCGCAGCGGCCATCGTGCTGGGCGGCAGTGATGAGCAGAAGGCGCGTTGGCTGCCGCAGCTGGCAAGTGGCGCGGTGATCGGTACGCTGGCCATCGACGAAGGCCCGCATCACAACCCCCGCACGCTTGCGACCACGGTGGCGGGTGGCGCACTGACTGGCACCAAGGCCTTTGTGCACGAAGCGCACGATGCCACGCTGTTTGTGGTGGCTGCGGCGGACGGGCTCTATCTGGTCGAGGGTGCCGAGGGCACGGTTGACGTGGCAACGCGTCATCTGGCGGACATGCGCTCGCACGCGCAGGTCACCTTCAGCGGTGCTGCGGCGCAAAAGCTGGAGCATGGCGGGGACGATCTGCTGGACAAGGTGCTGGACCGCGCCCGCATCCTGACCGCGTGCGAAATGCTGGGCATGGCGCAGCAGGTTTTCGATACCACGCTGGGCTATCTCAAGCAGCGCGTGCAGTTCAACCAGGTGCTCAGCTCGTTCCAGGCATTGCAGCATCGCATGGCCGATCTGTTCGGCGATCTGGCGATGATGCGCTCTGCGGTGGAAGGCGGGTTGCAGGCGCTCGATTCCGGGGTGATGGTGCCGCAGGCCGCTGCACTGGCCAAGGCCGAGGCCAACCGCGTGCTGCACACCATCAGCCGCGAAGGCGTGCAGTTGCATGGCGGCATCGGGATGACCGATGAATACGACATCGGTTTTTACCTGAAGCGCGCCCGCGTGCTGGAAGCCAGCTGGGGCACCACGTCTTTCCTGAAAGACCGGTTCGCGACGCTATCGGGCTATTGAAACCTTGGACCTGATTGAAGACCCGGACGGGCTGGATCTGGCAGCCAGCGCGCGGCAACGCGCGCTGGCCGATCATGCCCGCTTCATGGACGAGAACCTGCCGCGCAATTACCGCGCAAACTTCATCCATGGCGTGTTGGGGCTGACGGGGTTCCGGCTGATCTATGCGCCCACGATCATCCCGGCCTATCTGCTGATGCTGACAGGCAGCACGGCAGCGGTGGGGCTGGGTGCGGCCATGCTGCAACTGGGTGCAACGATCAGCCCCATTGCCAGCGGTTCGCGCATCGAACACCGCAGCCACATCCTGCCCTATGCGATCAAGGTGGGGTCGCTGATGCGGCTGATGATCCTGTGTCTGGCGCTGGCGGGTTGGTTCCTGACCGGCAATGTGTTGCTGGTGGCCACGTTTGCCAGCTTCCTGCTGCTGGGCTTTTTCACAGGGGCGCAGCGCGTGGCGTTCCAGATGCTGATGAGCAAGCTGATCCCCATTCGCAAGCGCGGCCGTCTTCAGGGCTATCGCAATTTCGCAGGCGGGCTGATCGCAGCAGTGCTGGCGTGGTTTGCGGGGAATTATCTGATCGCCGATCAATGGCTTGGCAATGGCTATGCCACCACCTTTCTGCTGGCGTTCGTGCTGACCAGCATGGGCCTGTTCGTGCTGAAAGCGCTGATCCGCGAACCAGCCTCTGCCAGTGCCCGGCCGCAGATGCGGATGCGCGATCGTGTGCGTGAATTTCCGCAACTGCTGGAGGATCGTGATTTCTCCGCCTTTCTGCTGGTGCAGAGCCTGGCCACGCTGGCGCGCGTGGGTGGGCCGTTCTGGACGGTCTATGCCGGAAGCCGCCTTGGCCTCAGCGGCGCCTTGGTGGGCGGGCTGAGCTTCGTGTTCCTTGCCTCCGACACGGTATCGAACGTGGTCTGGGGTCCGCTGGGGGACCGCTTCGGCTTCAAGCTGGTCTATTTGCTGGCGCTGTGCTGTTCGCTGGCCGGAATGGTCACGCTGATGATGGGGGAAACCGCCCTGCCGATCCATGCCGCTTTCGTCCTGCTGGGCTTTGGCGGCGCGGGGTGGATGCTGGCATCGACCACGATGGTGCTGGAATTTGGCGCGGCGCAGGATACGCCGATGCGGCTCGCCTTTGCCACTACGGTGGAAGGCGCGATTTCTGCCATCGGGCCGGTGCTGGCGGGCTTGCTGGTAGCAACGGCAGGGTTCACGCCGCTGTTTGCTGTGCTGCTGGGCGCGGTCAGCCTGGCGTTGATCGGCATGGTGTTCAAGGTACGCGAACCGCGCAACCGGATTGAACCTGCCTGAGAATCTGCTGATCGATCCGGCCCGTCAGGCAGGATCGATCAGCCCCGAAAACAGCGTGGAGGCATAGGTGGCAATCGCCTCGTCGCCATCGCCAAAGCGTTCGGCCCAGCGCCGCGCTTCATAGGCGGCGTTCAGTGTGGACATGATGATCTGGCTGGCCACCAGCGGATCGATGGGCCGCACCGATCCATCGGCGATGCCATCGATCAGGAACCCGGCAAAGCGCCGCGCCAGACGGTTTGACCGGGTGACGACGTCATTCTTGTGTTCGCTGTTCAGCGCTTGCAGTGCGGTGGTGCGCAGCAGGGGCATGGGATCGAAGAACTGCAGGCGCAGCAATTCGTAAAGCACGCTGGAAAGCCGCTCCCAATAATCGCCGCCACCATGCTTGCCCGCCATTTGCGTGGCCGAAAGCCGGTCATGGCTCTTGTCGAAGCAGGCCAGCACCAGCTCGTCCTTGGCTTCGTGATGGTGGTAGAAGCTGCCCTTGGTGACGTTGATCGATTCCGCGATGCGATTGACCGACGCCCCGCGATAGCCGAGCTGGTTTATCATGATCGTGGCGGCGCGCAGGAATTCATCGTTCTGGCTGGGCGCGCCTTCGCTATCGCTGCGCCAATGGCGCACTTCCAACCGGAGCGGCTTCCACGTGCCGCGCAGGGCCGGAAGCCCATGCGCCAGAATATCGACCATGCGCTGTTCCACGCGCGGGAAATCCAGCGTGGAATAGCGCAAGGACCACACCGGCCACCACATCATCGCTTCAAGCAGAACGTGGGCGCGGGCTGAATACAGGGCGCGCTGTTCGGCGCTGGTGGGTTCACCAAAGAAACTGCGCACCTTTTCCACCACGTGGCGGTAGCGATCCAGCAGCGGCTGCTGGCTTTCGGGATCGAGCGATCGGATTTCCGAAAGCGCCGTCACCAGCCCGCGTTCCCCCTTGCGGATGCGGGTGCGTAGCGCCACGTGCAGCGCCACATATTTGCGCAGGCGGGCTTCGGGGTCCGGTTCGGCCAGCGCTTCTGACGCCATGCGGTCCATCCGATCAAGCGTCTCTTCATAGACGGCAACGATCAGCTGGTCCTTGCGCGAGAAGTAATAGGTGATGCTCGTGGCGTTCAGGCCGATGGCGCGCGCCACTTCGGACAGGGTCGTTGCCTGCACGCCCACTTCGTTTACCAGCACCGATGCGGCATGAACAATCGCCTGCCGCTTTTCCCCGAACCGCTTTGTACCCTTGCCCGTGTCTGCCACCGTTCCCTCCAGCAAAGATCGCGTTACACCAGCTTTTTTCCAAGCGCCATGGACCGGGCCTGCTTGCGTTCAAAACAGTGCGGACAGCTCCTTTTTCAGGATCTTGCCATTGGCGTTGCGCGGCAGGGTTTCGGCCGAAAAGACGATGCGCACCGGCACCTTGAACCGGGCCAGACGGTCTGCCACCCATTGCTGCAATTCGGCCTCGGTCGCCTGCGTGCCGGGGGCCAGATGCACTACGGCGGCGGGTTCTTCGCCCAGTTGCTGGTGCGGCAGGCCGACAAGCGCGGCATCGGTCACCGCAGGGTGATCGTAGAGCACGTTTTCCACTTCGGACGAATAGATGTTCTCCCCGCCGCGAATGATCATGTCCTTGGCGCGATCGACGATAAAGCAGAAGCCTTCGTCATCCAGCCGCGCAAGGTCTCCGGTCCGCACCCAGCCGTTGACGAATGTGGCTGCCGTCGCCTCAGGGCTGTTCCAGTAGCCTTTGACGACCATCGGCCCGCGCGCCCACAACTCGCCCACTTGCCCGGCGGGCAGTTCGTTCACGCCATCGGCATCCATGATCTTCAGATCGGCCACTGCCACCGCAGGGCCGCAACTGTCGGGGCGGTTGAGGTAGTCCTCGCTCGAATGGCCGGTGACGGTCGCCATCGTTTCGGTCATGCCCCAGCCATTGCCGGGAAGCGCGCCAAACACTTCGCGGATCTTACGCACCAGTTCGGGGGCCGATGGCGCCCCGCCATAGGCAATCGCCTCGATGCTCGACAGATCGTAGTTCTTGCGTTCGGGGTGTTCGATCATCTGCCAGGCGATGGTGGGCACGCCACCGGTGGAGTTCACCTTTTCACCCTCGATAATCTGGAATGCCTTTACCGCATCCCATTTCCGCATGAAAATCATGGTGTTGCCCGCGGCGATATTGCCGATCAACCCTGCCGAACAGGCCGTGACATGAAACAGCGGAATTACGGTCAGCCCCACCTTCTGCTTGGGTTCGGGCAATGGTTCACCCCGCCGCAGCACGGCGCAGGCCGCATTGTATCCGCTGGACAGCACATTGGTGCACAAATTTCGATGCGTGCCCAGCGCGCCCTTGGGCTTGCCGGTGGTGCCGCTGGTGTAAAAGATCGTCGCGTCATCGTCAGGCGCGATGGCTACATCGGGCAGGCTGACCTGGGGGAGCGTGGCATAGGCGGGCGGCGTGCCGATCACGCCTTCCAGCGCAATTGCGCCAGCAGGAGCCTGCGCACTGCGGGCGACCAACACGGTCTCCAGATCGGGGCACTGCGCGTGATGTGGGGCGATCCGTTCCCACCGCTCGTCATCGCAAATCAGCGCGCGGGTGCCGGAATCGGCAAGGCCATAGGCAAGTTCCGGCCCGGTCCACCACGCGTTGAGCGGCACGCAGATCGCCCCGATCGACACCGCCGCAAAGAACGCAACCGGCCATTCGGGCAGGTTGCGCATGGCCACTGCCACACGGTCCCCCTTGCCGATGCCGCGCGCCTGCAAATCGTGCGCCAAGGTGGCCACCGCGCGGAACCATGCGTCGAATGTGACGCGTTCATCTTCGTAGATCGTGAAGACCCGGTCCCCATGTGCCTGCCCAGCCAGCACGATGGCGCGCAAGTTCGGCGGCGCGTTTTTCCAGACCCGCGTGGGCACGCCGCGAATGTCGATGGTTTCCATCTCGAACCGCTGGCCGGGCGCCGTCAGGATTTCGCGGCAACGGTCACGGCTGATGACTGGCCAGCCGGGGGGCGGTGTCCAATCAAACGACGCATCGGCCTGCAATTTTTCCTGCACATCGGCCATGTCAAAGCACCTCGAACAGGCCAGCCGCGCCCATGCCGCCACCCACGCACATGGTGATAACGACATAGCGAACGCCGCGCCGCTTGCCTTCGATCAGGGCATGGCCCACGCAGCGCGCGCCGGTCATGCCAAAGGGATGGCCGATGGAAACCGACCCGCCATTCACGTTCAGCCGGTCATCGGGAATGCCCAGCCGGTCGCGGCAATAGAGCACCTGCACGGCAAAAGCCTCGTTCAGTTCCCACAGGCCGATATCGTCGATGGACAGATCGAACCGCTTTAACAGGCGCGGAATGGCAAAGACCGGGCCGATGCCCATTTCATCAGGCTTGGTCCCCGCCACGGCCATGCCGACATAGCGCCCCAGCGGGGTCAGCCCGCGTGCTTTCGCCACATCGGCTTCCATCAGCACGGTTGCTGCGGCGCCATCGGCAAGCTGGCTGGCGTTGCCCGCCGTTACCGTATGCCCCGGCCCCATCACCGGTTCCAGCCGGGCCAGACCTTCGGCAGTGGTGTCGGGCCGGTTGCAATCGTCCATGCTGATCGTGACGGGCTGGTGCGTGACTTCGCCGGTCTGCTTGTCCTTGACCTGCATCGTGGTGGACACGGCGATGATCTCGTCCGCCAGCTTGCCCGATTGCTGCGCGGCGGCGGTGCGCTGCTGCGATTGCAGCGCATAGGCATCCTGCGCTTCACGCCCGATGCCATAGCGGCGGGCGACGACTTCGGCAGTGCCGATCATCGGCATGAAAATGTCGGGATGCATCCGCAGCAGTTCCTCGTCCCGCCACGGCGCGCTGCCGGTTGCGGTGCGCAGCGCGGTGATCGATTCCACTCCGCCCGCCACGCAGATGTCCATGCGATCGACGATGATCTGCTTTGCGGCCGTGGCGATGGCCATCAGGCCCGATGAGCATTGCCGGTCCATCGTCATGCCAGCAACATCGACCGGCAGCCCTGCCCGCAGCGCGATCTGGCGGCCCATATTGAACCCTTGCGCTCCGCCTTGGCTGGCCGCGCCGATGATCACATCGTCCACATCCCCGCCCGAAAGCCCTGCGCGTTCGACCGCAGCGGCCACGGCCCAGCCGCCCAGTTGAACCGGATGCGTGGCGTTGAATGCACCCCTGATCGATTTTGCCAGCGGAGTCCGCGCGGTGGACACAATGACGGCGTCACGCATGATCGAAGCAATCCTTTTCCCGAAACCATGATTCTTTTTCTGCCACGATCAAACCAGAAGCCGCGCCGCGTGGCAAGCTGCAACCTCCGCTTTTTTGAATTCTAGGTATGATCTTTTGTATTATATAGAATACCGCCTTGGCATATAAAAGAATGCTCGGTATGCCCCATGCAAAGGCAGGCGGAAAGCATCCCCGCCGCCACAACCGGAGGAGGATCCATGTCGTCACCCATTTCACCCCAAAGCCCCATCCGCACCGAAAAGCAGGGCAACGTGCTGCTGATCATATCGGACAACCCACCCGTCAACGCACTGGGACAGGCCGTGCGCGCGGGGCTGGCCGATGCGATTGCGCAGGGCCTTGCCGATGCGCAGGTGGAAGCCATGGTCATCCGCTGCGATGGGCAGACGTTCTTTGCCGGGGCCGACATCACCGAATTCGGCAAGCCGCCAAAAGGGCCGAGCCTGCCCGAAGTGCTTGACCGGATCGAGGCGAGCGACAAGCCCGTGGTTGCAGCCATCCACGGCACCGCGCTTGGCGGCGGGTGCGAAGTGGCGCTGGCGTGCCACTATCGCCTGGCCGTGCCCAAGGCCAGGCTGGGCCTGCCCGAAGTGAAGCTGGGCCTGATCCCCGGAGCCGCCGGCACGCAGCGCCTGCCGCGCCTTGTTGGCGCAAAGGCCGCGCTGCCCTTGGTCGCGTTGGGCAATCCGATTTCGGCAAAGCAGGCGCTTTCCATCGGCCTGCTTGACGCGCTGACCGGTGACGCCACGCTTGAGGCCGAAGCCATCGCCTTTGCCCGCAGCAAGGTTGGCCAGAGCGTGCCGCGCGCCAGCCAGGGTACCGCCAATCAGGACGGCGTGCGCGATCCTTCGATCTTTGATGAATTCCGCGCCACCAACGGGCGCGCCATGCGCGGTTTCGATGCGCCCAACGCGGCGATTTCCGCCGTGCGGCTTGCGGGCGAGCTGTCGTTTGCCGATGGCGTGAAGAAGGAGCGCGAGCTTTTTGTAGAGCTGATGACCGGCACCCAGTCAAAAGCGATGCGCCACTATTTCTTTGCCGAACGCGCCGCGCAGAAGATCATCGATCTGCCTGCCGACACCGCGCTTTTGCCGATCCGCAAGGTTGGCGTGATCGGGGCAGGCACGATGGGCGGCGGCATTGCCATGAACTTCCTGTCGGCAGGCATTCCGGTCACCATATTGGAAATGCAGCAGGATGCGCTGGACCGCGGCACAGGCGTCATGCGGCGCAATTATGAAGCTTCGGCCAAACGCGGCCGCATGTCCGATGAACAGGTCGATGCAGCGATGGGCCTGCTGACGCCGACGCTCGATTATGCCGATCTGGCCGATTGCGATCTGGTGATCGAAGCGGTTTACGAGAACATGGACGTGAAGAAGCAGGTCTTTGGCAAGCTTGACGAAGTGGTGAAGCCGGGAGCCATTCTGGCGTCGAACACCAGCTATCTCAACATCGATGAAATCGCCACGGCAACGCAGCGGCCCGGCTACGTCCTTGGTCTGCACTTCTTCTCTCCGGCCAATGTGATGAAGCTGCTGGAAGTGGTGCGCGGCGCGCAGACGCGTGGCGATGTGCTCGCCACCGCGATGAAGCTTTCGCGCACCATCGGCAAAGTGGCCGCCGTATCGGGCGTTTGCCCCGGCTTCATCGGCAACCGGATGCTGTCAAAGCGGCAGGAGCAGGCCAACAAGCTGATCATGGAAGGTGCAAACTATTGGGACGTTGATGACGTGCTGCTGGAATTCGGCTTTCCGATGGGGCCGTTCCAGATGGGCGATCTGGCCGGAATCGATATTGGCTGGCACCGCGATCCGGCCAAGGTGACCACAGTGCGCGAGGCGCTTTGCGCGGCGGGCCGCTTTGGCCAGAAGGCGGGCAAGGGCTTTTACGACTATGACAGTGCCCGCCAGCGCACCCCTTCGGACGAGGTCCGCACAATCATTGCCGATTTCGCGGCCAAGGCAGGCCACGCTCAGCGCGAAGTCAGCAAGGACGAGATCCGCGAACGCCTGCTCTACCCGATGGTCAACGAAGGGGCGATGATCCTGTCAGAAGGCATCGCCCAGCGCGCCAGCGATATCGATGTGGTCTGGATCAACGGTTATGGCTGGCCGCTCTACACCGGCGGCCCGATGTTCTGGGCATCGACCGTCGGCCTCGATACCGTCGTCGCAGGGCTTGACCGCCACGGCCTGCCAGTAAGCGATTACTTGCGCGAGCGTGCGAGCGAGGGTCGCACGTTCGACTGAGCGCCGGATGCAAAAAGCCCCGGCAGCCCATTGTGCTGCCGGGGCTTCCCCCTTCCCCCTTGCGGAGGAAACTTCAAGGACGCGGCAAGGCGCGGATCGCCGCTTCGGGATCGTTCACCACGCGCGGCTTTACATCAAGCTCCATCACCATGCGCCGGTCGGGCGTATAGGGCGTCCATTCGGGCATGAGCCTGCTCGAAGGCTTGCCCGTGCGGGCAAAGGCGATCCAGGCATCGCTCATCATCGCGGCCATCGTTTCGGCATCCTTGTCCTCGCCCACCAGCGAAGCGCTTTCCTTGGCGTTGTTGAACATCAGCGGAATGTCGAGCGTGTGGGGCGATCGCAACATGCCTCCGCCCACCGGCGTTTCCCACGTCAGCCGATAGACATAGACCGGCGCGCGGGCAGTGCGCGCCTGCTGATCGGCCATCAGGAAAGTGCCCCGCACAAAGCGCGTGCCCATGGCCATGCTGGCAATGTGCGTGGGCGAATAATCGGGATACATCTTGCGATAGGCCTCAACCGCGGCGGTGCCACCCGGCCCGGTCATGCCGGCCATCGCGGTCATCGTTGCTTCGTCGATCCGGCCAAACCACGGCTGCGATGCCAGAAACATCGTCATCTCGGTCTTGTTGTAGCCGATCATCAGCGGAATATCGCGCGATTGCGCCGGAGCGCCCGCCATGAAGGGATCGCGCGGCACGATCTTGCCATCGGCAATCGGCTGAAACTGCGGCCCGCGCCCGGTTTCTGCGCCGGCCGGGGTGGCCTTACGCACCGCATCGATCAGCTGGTCGGGCCGCGCCTGCCGCAGCTGCTCCACCGTTTCGATCCCGGCCTGCTTCAGGATGCTGGCGGCATAGGCCGCAGCTTCATTGGGTTTGCCGCTCACCACGCCCGGCCCTGATTGGACGATGGCCTTGTGGAACAGCCCGGCAGCAGCAGGCATGGCCATCAGATGGCTGACTTTTGAACCGCCGCCCGATTCCCCCATGATCGTGACATTGGCAGGGTCACCACCGAATGCTGCGATATTGTCGCGCACCCATTCCAGCGAGCGCACCAGATCAAGATTGCCGACGTTGCCGCTTTCGGCAAATTCAGCACCGAACTTTTGTGCAAGGTTCAGATAGCCAAAGGCATTGAGCCGGTGGTTGACGGTAACGACCACAGCGTCGCCTTTGTGCGCCAGATTGCGGCCATTGTAGGCAGGCCAGTTGCCAGACCCATAGGCATATCCCCCGCCATGGAACCACACCATGACCGGCCGCTTGCCCTTGGTAGCATCGGGCGTCCAGACATTGAGGAACAGGCAATCCTCGTTGTCGGTCTTGGCTTCGGTGCTGGTGGGAAAGATCGTCTGGATCTGCCGCGTCAGTGCCGATTCATTCGGCCCGCTGGCCGAATAGAGCTGCATACAAGGCGCGCCGGGGCCTGTCGCATCGGCGATACCGCTCCACGCTGCTGCCGCCTCCGGCCGTTTGAATCGCAGATCGCCCAGCGGCGGCGCGGCATAGCGAATCCCCAGGAAGGCATCGACGCCGCCCTGCTTGACGCCCTGAACCTTGCCCTTGTCGGTCTGCACCACCGGCGTTGCCGTCTGCGCCATCACCTGTGTGCAAAGCGCCAGTGCGGATGTCAGAACCCCTGCGCGCACGATGCTGGCAAATTTGCCCTGCATGTCGAAAATCTCCTTGTTTCAGAAAAAGGGGGCGGATGACGCAACGCCAGCCGCCCCAAATCAGAGTTGGTGGACGGCCAGCAACAGCCGCCGCCCACGCTCTGGAGAGACTAGAAGCGCACTTTGGTGCCCAGTCGGAACGTGCGGCCCAGCGCGCTGCCGATGAACGGATCGTAGCTGTATTCCAGCCGCGCCGCCGGCGGATCGGTGTCGAAGATGTTCTCGACCCCGGCCGTGATCTGCATGTCGAGGCCCCCGGTCTTTACATCGACCGCCAGAATCAAGTCATGCTGCGTATAGCCCCACATTCTCCAAGTAAGTCGCTGATTTCGCTGTCGTAATCGTGATATTTCGCATATAAATCATGGCGTTGACGGCTGCGAGGGGCGCGTTTCATG
>NZ_NCII01000082.1 GCF_002256775.1 Novosphingobium sp. 17-62-19
AAGCCATCTGGATCATAAAATCACCAGCGCCGATCACCTTCGGCGCAACGAGACCTGCTGGCATTTTCCCGCTACGCTTTCCCAACATAGGACGTTGTCGGTCAACGCGCCGCCATAGTTGAAGAGACGATACAGGCCCTCTCCAAAGCCGCCTGCATCTATCACGTTGAGCGTGCCATCCAGCGTGAGGTTCCCACCCACCGTCACCACATCGCTATTTACCCCGGCCACGTCACCCGGCGCGCCGAGTTCAAAGGCCAAAATGCTGTCTGCGCCCAGCACAAGATCGTTCCCGAAGGTGAGGTTACCGGGGCTATTGCCCGGCGCGAGGGTGGCATCGGCGATGGACACAGTTCCACCGATGCGCCCAGTGCCGCCCAGCGTTGCGCCGTTCGACACAGTCATGATGTGGGTAGCGGCGCCGAAATTGCCGTTTACCCGCAGCGTGCCGCCTTTGACCAGCGTACGCCCCTGATAAAGCCCCGCTCCACCCCCGGGTGTGACGCCTGTCATCGTCGTCGTCCCGGCAAGGTGCCGGATCACACTGGCCGACGCATCGTTGGTTGAACCGTCGATGCGGCTGGGCAGGACGAAATCGGTCGCGGTGTGGTTGATCACGAACTGGGTGTTGAACAGGCTGAGTTGTGCAACATTGAATGCCCCGACTGCGCCCGGTTCGCTGTCCACTGTCCCGCCAAGATTGATCTCGTTTTCGGCCAGACCGCTGCCAATGCTGCCAGCGGTGAAATCCGAATTGATGAGAGTCAGCCGGTTACCGCCAAAGAGGCTGCCCATTGTCAGTTGACCGGTACCAAAGTCTACGGTCGCGTCGGTTACTTCAAGCACGCCGCGGTTCATCAACAGGCCGCCGGTCATGTTGAGGGTTGCGCCGTTCCGCACCGCCAAGCGCCGCTCCCCACCGAAGGAAAGCCCGCTTGATGAGGCCGAAGTCACGTTGAAAACTGCATTGTCGGTAACTACGAAATCAAGCGCGCCCGGATTATTGGCGTTGATCGACAAGGCTCCTGTCGAATTGACTTCGGTACCTTCTCCCGAAATCAGCACGCTGGCCTGTTCCGCAAAAGCGTTCGACTGCACGCCGGTCATGTTGAGCCGCGCACCATCGGTCACCGTCAGCGACCCGCCGGACTGTTCGATTGAAGCGACAGACGCGATAGCGTTGTTGGTAATAGTGGCAGAACCACCAAGGTTGAGTGGTGATTGCAGATCGAAGCGGGAATCGAATCCTGTCACAAGCAGTGAAGAACCGCTCGCGATCCCCATGCCGAAAGTCGACGTCACAGTCCTCGCCCAGCTTCCCCCGTTGCGGACGATGATATTGCCCACGCCGCCGCCCTGCGATCCATTGCCGACCGCCAGTTGCCCATTTACGGACGTGAATTCGAAGCGCGAAGCGGTGCCGTTGCTGCCATCGACGATCAGTTCACCTGTTCCGGCAAAATTGGCGTTGCCGCAACCGAGGCAGAGCGAAGCCGCCCGTGCAAGGCTGCCATTGGTGACTTCGAGCAGGCCGGTGGCCTGAAAAGCTGCGCCGATGGACAGCGTGCCCTGCACGTCCAGCGTGCCATTGCTTTCAAATGCTGCGTTCCGGCTGACCCGGACGATACCACTGCCCGGCGTGACTACGCCAAACGGGCTGATCGTATCGCCAATGATGAGTTGCCCACCCGAAAGGATAGTCAACGTTCCGCCATTTACATCCACCACGGCAGGCGGATTGCCTGCGACATTGCTGGAAGTTCGAAACGTGCCGCCCGTGGTCATGTCGCCCACGATGACGACGCCTGCAGCCGCAGTGCTACGGTTCTCGATCCCGATCAGTCCGGTCCATGACGCGCCAAGCGTGACGTTGACAACTCCATCGCCGGAATTGGTCAGCGCCCCATCGCTGACGGCAGTGCCATTGATACCGAGTGTGCCTGAGGTGTTGTCGATCGGCCCGCTGATCGTGCCTCCAATCCCTGCATTGCCGGCGTTTTCCAGCCCAGCTGTGATTGTGCCGGATGACGTAAGATCGCCTGCGTCGCTGTTGATGATCCTGCCCACAATCGTGCCGCGATTGTCGATACGTGCTGCATTGCTGATTGAGGTCAACCCGTCCCAAACCGCGCCGGATTCAACCACGATCCGGCCAGTGCCTGAATTGTCCAACGCTCCGTTGCTGGATAGCGCGCCGTTTACATTCAGCGTTCCAGCCAGCGTGCTGATTGGCCCGTTCAACGTACCACGCACCGTTGCGGTGCCTTCGTTATCAAGACCAGCGGTGATCACGCCTGTCGAAACGAGGGTTCCGCCACTACGGTTCAGCACAGCACCGGTAATAGTGCCACTGTTGGTCAAGGTGGCCGAGGAAGGTGTTGTCCTGCTGCTTAGTCGGATTGAACCGATCCAGTTGGCCTGATTGTCCAGTGTGCCGCCGGTCGTAATTGCGCTTTCGCCCGCGATGCTTGTCGTATCGACCGTACCAAGGTTCAAAAATCTTGCATTCGGACCACTTGTTGAAACGATACCTCCAGTAATAGCTCCATTGTTGTTGAAGTTTCCAATGATACTTCCATCAAAAAAACCAATCAAGTCAACAAGGTTCCACGTTCCATTGTTGGTGACAGTGATATTTTGTCCCACGACAAATCCACCATTCCATATACCGTCGTTTACAGTGTTTGCCCCAGAACTCCCGACGACGCCGGTCAAGCTGGCATTTACTGTTCCCTGGTTTAGGAATCGCGCATTGGAATTCAGTACCAGTCGATCATCGTTGCCGGTAGCCGCCAGATTGGCAAGCGAGAGCGTCCCACCGACTGCAACCCGCGTCGACGCCGCTTGCTGCACCCTGTAAGCCGCGTTGGGAGCCAATGTCAGCGAGCCGTTGATCAAGATGCCATCCGCTGCGCTTGAAGTGTTGGATACAGTGCCCATGCTGGACAAATCTGCCCCGGCATTGATGACAACCGTCCCGCCACCCGCATTGGATAGCGTGCTGCTGCTCATCAGATCGCCGTTGATGATGAGTGCGCCGGAACTGGTGATGGCACCGTTTAGCGTGCCCGACACCGTAGCGGTGCTACCGACCAGATTGTTCAGTCCCCCATTGATCGCGCCAGTGGAACTGAATGTGGCACTGTTCTCCACAAGGCCGGAAATCAAGCCGCTGTTGGCGAAGGCTGCGCCGCGATGAGTGACGGCTCCATTGATGGTCCCCGCATTGCTGGCGGTGCCAGCGCCGGTAGTGTCCAGATTGCCTGTCAGGGTCCCCTCAGCGCCGACCACCAAGGTTCCAGTGGCGCTAACGGTAGTCGTCGGCGAAGATAGCGCCGAATTGACAGTCAGCGTTCCGGCCGAAACATTGGTTTGGGCCACCGATTGAGAAGTGGTGATCGTCGGCTGGTTGGGCACAGCGGCGCTATCAAGCGTTGCGATATTGGCATTGTTGGGCACCACGCCGGTGTTCCAGTTTTCCGCCGTGCCGAAATCACTGCTGGTATTGCCGTTCCATGTTGCAGATTGCGCCAGCACCAAATGTGGCAGGGTAAGTGCACTTCCCGTCAGAAGCACGCCGATCACACGCCGCCCAGCACGATGACGCTCATGAGCGGCGGGCTTTGTGATTGGCTTTGCGCGCGTGTTCATGGTGACGTTCCCCTGTTACCTGCATTGCCGGAACCGAAATTGCGGCAATCCCCCACGGAAAACCGGCCAGCTTGTGGTCAGCCAGCCCGCTATGCAGTTATATTCCGACGTCTTTTGAGCGATGGGGAGCACAGGCGCATCGGCCAGGTGGTCTAGCCAGATGGCCTAGCCGAAGCGGTGGCTAACGCCCTTGGCCAGTGCAAGAACCTTGTTTTTCCGGCATTGCGGGCATAGGCTTTTGGTGCAGGTGTGGGAGAATGTCGTGAAAGTGTTGGTGTGCGACGATCATCCGATTGTTGCATCAGCCATCGCGATGATGATTGAGGGCACATTCGATGCTACGATCCATATCACGCATGACTATCAGCAGGCCAGGGCAATGGCCGCAGAACAGCCCGATATTGGACTGTGCCTACTCGATATTCATATCCCAGGTGAAGATGCGCGCGCAGGGATAAAGGCATTGCAGGCAGCATTGCCTCAGGCCCGTTTCCTGTTGTTTTCAGGGTCGGCACAAGAGGCGGACCTAATGATGGCGCTGGATCTGGAAATGCATGGATTTCTGCCCAAGTCTTCTACGCCGCAAGTCGTTGAAGCTGTGGTGCGCCTCGTCCTGGCGGGCGGGGTCTATTTACCCAGTGGCATTGGTGAACTGGCAATGCGCAATGCCAAAGCAACCCACCCTACATCCAGCACCGTGGGTGCGGCTGCCACGCCGGTCGCGCACACTTCCGAAGCCATGTACGGCACGTTGACCGAGCGGCAGATCATGGTCCTGCAGCAAGTCTCTGCCGGACGATCCAATAAGGAAATTGCGCGCGAACTGGCAATTTCACCGGCCACCGTGAAGGCGCACGTGGCCCACGTCATTGCGCTGCTTGGCGTGTCCAACCGGATCGAAGCTGCCGCCCGTGCGCGAGGCTTGGGTCTGATCGATCCGGGTTAGCCACTTGGCCGGGGTAGTTGCGCTAAACATCAACGCAAGCCACAAGTCCTGCGGCGGAGGATAACGCATGACGGGGCCGGAAACAGGCAAGCCAAGGCAAGCCAACGAATATCAACGCATTCGCGCCGCAGAATCGCGCATCGAATTTACGCTTGCCGGGCTGATGACTTTCCTGATCGCTGGCACATTTGTTTACGTCCATCTGTTGTTCAAGCCGATCGTGCCGACTGCAAACTTGATGGCTTGGACATGGTCCATGGGCCTTGTCATCTTCATGCTGTTTCTTGTGCCAGGAATTGTCCTGATCCGGCGCCCGGACGATCTGGAAATCGCCACGGTTTGGGCGCGGGTCGGGTCAGTAGTGACTGCGCTGTTCGATCTCGCCGTGGCTTCCACGGTCTGGCTGTTCTTTCCGCATATCAGCGAGCAGTTGCAATTGCTGATGGTCGTGTTCTTTTGCGCAACCATCAGCGCTCAGGTTATTTCAACGGCAGAAGCGATTGCCAACATATCGTTCGGCGTGGTAGCCATTTTCGGATCGACCGCGCTGTTCTTTTTGCAAAGCGATTCAAGTTACGCGGTTTCGCTGGCCGTATTTCTGATCGCATATGGCGCACTGATGATCGGCGTTGCACTGACATTGAAATATGCGGTGCGCAGCGCGATTCAATCAAGGCTGAAGGCCGAAGAAGCATCTGCCGAACTGGTAGTGGCCTTGGGACAGGCACAAAAGGCGCGCGATGATCGCACGACGTTCATTGCGGCGGCGAGCCACGATTTGCGCCAGCCGCTGCAAGCAGCAATGCTGTTCTTCCAGCAACTATCGATGAACCCCAAAGCACATTTGCGGGCTCGTGCCGAAGATGGCGTGCGACAGGCATTTCAAGAAGCCAACGCATTGCTGGATCGGATGTTAGAACACCTCAGGCTGGAAAGCGGCACGATGCCAACGGCGATCTGTGCGGTTGATCTAGGCCCGCTGATCTCAACGCTGGCCGCCGAACATGAAGTGATTGCCCGCAACGCCGGGATACGGTTGCAAGCCTTTGGCGGATCATATCGGGTGCGAACCGACCCGCACCTGCTCTCTCGCATCTTGCGCAACCTGCTGCACAATGCCTGTACCCATGCACAAGGGGAACGGCTGCTCATCCTTACCCGCCGGATGGGCAACAGGGTGAGGCTTTATGTGATCGATGATGGAGTGGGCTTCGACGAAAATGCCGACGCATGTTTCCAGCCTTATATGCAGGGCGCAGTCGCACGCGGCAAGGCCCAAGGCATGGGGCTTGGCCTGGCCGTGTCGCGCGAAATGGCCCGGCTTGTCGGCGGCAGTCTTGAGCTTGATCTACGCTGGACAAGCGGCGCTGCAATTTTCATCGATCTGCCACTGCTGGCTGAAGTGCGCCCGAAAAGTTCCTCGCGCATTGCACAAGCGATAGGGCGCAAGGCCCTTGCCAATCTACGGATCATCGTGATCGATGACGATGAAGGGGCTCGCACAGCCCTCGCCACCCTGCTCGGCCTGATCGCCGCTGAAGTTCGCGCGGTCGGAACCTTGCGCGAACTTGAAGCGCTTGAGGGCTCGCCGGCCGATCTGATCATATCCGACTGGCATCTGGCCGATGGTCAGCACGGCGATGCTGCCGTAGCACTTGCCGTTCGCAAATGGCCGGGCATCGCAGCCGTATTCATCACCGGCGACGGCTCGCCCGAAACACTCCAAACCATGTCGTCGTCGCAAATCCCAGTCCTGTGGAAACCGACCAACATCGACGAACTGGGTGCAATCGTGGGCAAACGAATGACCAACTGATCTGGTCGCTAGCTTTTGCATTCTGGTCGCTAGCTTTTGCATGACGACGCCGTCCGGTTTTGATCTTGAGATCAGGTTCGACGGGCTGGTGCTTGATCCTGCTACCTGGCAGACGGCCGCGATCCATGTGCCCAGCGAATGGGGCTACGAACGGAAGCCTCGCGCGAAGTTGAGGCGCTGTACAGATAGAGTTGTGAGTGCGGCAGGCTGGAGCCAACAACCTTGCGACCATTGACCAGCATCTGGCCATCGGCTGCCCTGCTCACGACAATCCTGACGCCCTTTGATGGCCGGATCACAGCCTGCTGCATATGCGACCGCGAGACGACATATTGCGGTAAACCGGGCATGAGCGGGTACAGGCCCAGCACTGACCACACGTACCAACCGGTCATAGACCCGGCATCGTCGTCCATCCCATCGGCAAAGCCCTGCGGCGACAGCGAAAAGCTGCGGCCAATCCACGGCTCTGGCCGCACGCCCGCATTGGTATAGCGGTGCTCCATCGGTTGGCGCAGGTATTTGCCAACGATGGCATCGGTCGCCGCCGGGTTGCCCGCCCACGCCAGAATATAGGGCACATGCATATCGGGCTGGTTGGTCATGTTGAACAGGTTGTCGGCAAAGAAGGCTGCCAGTTCGGTCTCGAACCGGGGGCCCATCGTGGCCTTCAGCCAGGGCAGATCGAACACCGGCGCCCAGCGATATTGCGCCAGCGTGCCCTGATAGAGCCCGCGCGCCTTGACCACATCGGCATCGGAGCCAAGCCGGTCGAACGTGGCCAGCCACATCGCGCGATAGCTTAGCGCCTGCTGGCGATGGCGCGCGGCGAGGTCTGCTTCCCCAAGATCGTCCGCCAGTTCGGCAATCGCCCAGTCGTCATAGGCGGCCTCGATCTGCTCGTCGGGCGTGGCGCGGGCAAGGGTGGGGCTTTCCGCCACCATGCCTGAAAGCGCGGCGCGCGCATCGAACCCGGTGATGCCCTTGCGGTAGAAATCGAGCAGCGCGATTCCGGCATGTTCGGTGCGCACGGTCAGGAACGGCTCGGTCGGGGTCGCCCAGCGCCGCTTGCCGGTGGCGTAGAGCCGCACCAGCGACTTGCCGATGTCTTGTGCGCGCGCCGGATCGATCAGCGCGATCAGCGGCATTTGCGTGCGATAATTGTCCCACATCGCCCAACTGGTGTAGTGCTGTTCGCCGGGGGCAAGCTGCGCCACTTTGCCGTCGCTGCCACGATACCGGCCATCGGGATCGCCAATCGCCACAGGTGTCTGCATCACCCGGTACAGCGCGGTGTGGAACAAGGCCTGTTCCTCGCGCGTGCCGGTGATCGTAATCCGCGAAAGTTCACGGTTCCATTCGTCGAGCGTCTGGCGGGCCAGCGTGGCAAAAGGCCGCTGCCCCAGTTCTGCATCGCGCACGACCGCCGCCGCCGCCGCATCTACCGACGACAGGCCGGTGCGCAATTCCACCACATCACCAGCCCGCACATCGAGAAGCAATACGGCCTGACTGGTCCGGTCACCCTCCCACCGGGCAGCAATCGCCTTGCCATTGTGCAGCAGGCGCGATGCCGAATGGAGATAGTACCGCCCGACATCGCAAACCGTCCCGGCGGAGAAACTTGCGCGCAGTTCACCGTCGCTCTCACCGGTCCACTGCGCGGCCCTGTGCTTTGAATAATTGCGGGTGAAATCGACCGAAAGCTGAATGCGGCCCGTGCGCGGCAGGCGGAACCGGAGTGCGCCGCTGCCGCGTGTGGCGGTCATTTCAGCAAGGATACCCGGCCCGTAGCTGACGCGGTAGTAGCCTGCGTGCGCGCGCTCGCTGCGCTTGTCGATGGTCTGCGCTGAAGGCTCACCGGCATAGACCAGCGTCGCCCGCACATCGCCGCCCGCCCCGCCGCAACCCACGCCAACGCCGCGCGTGTGGGAAAATCCGTCCAGCGTCGTAGCGGCAAAATCATAGCCCGCGTGATTGGCCGGTGTCGTATCCGGGCCTAGCTGGACCATGCCATAAGGCGCCACTGCCGCCGGGCTCAACTGGCCGAAATCGGCCAGCGTTCCCACGAAAGGATTGACGGCCCTGCCCGGCTCGCTCTGCGCCGCAGCGGGTTGGCCGAACGCGAACAAAACAACAGCCACTGCGCTGGTAAGCTTGTGCAGAATGTTCACGGGTCCAGCGGGTCCAGCGGTTCGACATGGAACGCCACCGGATCGGGCGTAAACAGCACGGTGAACTGATCGGGACCCGGTGCGATCTTGCCGGGTTTCACGCCCATCTCGGCAAGGCTGCGCTGTGCCAGCAGGGGGCTGGCGATGTACTTGATCGTCATGTGATCCGATACGATCAGCGAAGGACGATCCGCCGGGAACCCTGCCGCCAGCAGCAACCGCGCGCAGTTGCGCAGATTGGTGGTGGTGTGGCGCGCGTGCGGCTCCATCAGGATGCGGTCCGCCGGGATGCCGTGCTGCTCGATCAGCACGCGCTTCATCTCCACCGCTTCGTTGAAGGGCGTACGGTTGGGATGCACGTTGCCACCCGACACCACGATGAACGGTGCAAGCCCGCGCCGGAACATCGAAGCAGCAATGCCCATGCGGATGTGGCCCATCACGCCCGTGCGCGATTGCGCATCTTCCGGGCCGTGGCCGAACACCAGCAGCGCGGGATAGGGAAAGTCCTTCCACGCAGCTTTTTGAACGGCAGCAACGGCGGCGGCATTGTCTTCGCCCAGCAACGGCCTGAACGCCCCGCCCTCAACCCGCTCGTTCATGCCAAGCAGGCCGGTCGCATAGCGCGTTGGTGGGTCGAACATTGTGTCGCTTTTGCTCGCCATGCTGGCAGCGGCCACGCCGTGGGCGGCCAGAACCTTGGCGTACTCAGGGTTGGCCGTGTCGAAAATGTACGCGTCGATCTTGGGATAGCGCGGCGGCTGGCCCTTGGCATAGACCGCGATGACCGTGTTCATGCCACCAGCCGTCTCGCGCCAGGCAGCGGCGAGAAAATCGGCATCGGCCAGCGCAGCATGGCGGGCAAAGCGGCCCGAGCGGCGCATCTGATCGGTCACCAGCGAGCGGGCAAGGCGCGGTTCCCGCACCAGCGCGCGCAGGCTCGCCTCGACCGTGGCGATATCGGCCCCGGTCCAAAGCCACGCATCGGCAAGGCACTGCGGCGCAGGCTTGCAATCCGTGGCCGGCACGCGCGCGCTACGCTCAGCCGCCAGCTTGGCCAGCGCCGGATCAGCGGCAAGCGCAGCAGGCCACCCCGCCGCCGCGCGGATCATTGCAGGCATCGGGAACAGCCGCGTCTCCAGCTTGTCGGCAAAGGGCGCAGTGTAGCCTGCCGGGTCCTGTGCGCTTGCTGGCATTGGGGCTGCAACCAGCAACAGTGCAGCTGTCATCGCAAAAACGCGTTTCATTTGCCATTCTCCTTGGCCCGGCATGTGCCGGCCACCGGATTGCATCGCCACCCATCCGCAAACGGGGGCACGTGATAGTCATTACCGTGAACATTGCGCGCGGTCAGATAGTCTGTCGAAATGATCTGCGCCCCGCTGGCCAGCGCCTGATCACGGCGGCGCGGATCGTTGCGGCGCGCCTCATCGGTATCGATATCGGCGCGGGTGCGCACGAGATAACCCTGCCGGACCAGCGCAGGAATGCGCTCGGGCTTCACCAGCGCATTGTCGACCAGCACGAACGCGGTGTGGGCCATGCCCGGCAGGCCCTGCACAAAGGCCGCGCGGCCCTGCAACGATGGTGTGCCATCAAGGTACGGCGCAAACCGCGCGAAATCGAGGCCGGGCACCAGATAGAGAAACACGAACTTGCCGCCTGCCTGCGAAAGCCGGGGCCATGCACCCGCCTTGGCCGCCGCTTCCAGCGTGGGATGGTCGCTGCGCAACTGGTCGGGCGTGAACACCTTGTCCTTGCCCAGAACGTCCAGAATCGCCCGGTCCACTTCGGCAAAGGCCGCAGCGTCGAACGGCGGCACCTGCGCAGCCCCCGGAAAGGCGCGCGCCAGCCCGCCCTGCTTGGGCTCCAGCAGAATGAACACCGGGCTATGCGCCGGATTGGCGTCCGACCACTGCCGCAAGATCATCAGGCAGTCACGCAGCGCCGGGCACTGGCTGCGGAAATCCACATCGGCCACGTGCTGCACTTTCATGCCGGGCTGCCGCAGCGCCTCGGTGTGGATCGGGGCAAGGTCCCCCTCCCCCGCCTTGCGCAGCATCTGGTAGGGCAGCGGATCGGCATAGAGCCCGCCCGCTGGATCTGGATGCAGATCGAATTCCAGACTGCGCGCACCGCTGCGCAATTGCGCCTCAATCGGCATCTGAACGTAATCGAGCGTGGTTCTGAAATCACTGATGCCCGAAGGATGCTCTTCGGCCAGTGCAGCACGCTGTTCGGAATTGAGCCGCTCCAGCATCGCGCCGGTCAGCGCGGCAATGCGCGGGGCCATAATGGCCATGACGCGCGGATCGGCGGGGATGGCATAGCTATTATGCGTGCCGATCACCTGCATTTCATTGATGCGCGGATCAGGTGGCGATGCACCTGTCCCGGCATTCATATCGGCAGGCGCGGCTGCGGCCCCCATCGTCATGATGGAAGCCGCAGCAATGATCGCCGCAGACGAGACCTTGGCCAGAGCTAGCCTGCGGGCAAACATCTTGCGCATGAACCGATTACCAGCTGCGGCTGATGATCAGGCGGAAGTTCCGGCCAAACAGCGGACGGCCATAGATCGCATCGGATGCGTCCTGCCCGGAAAGCTGATCGGTGCGCGGATTGCCTTCGGTCAGCCCCTCGGCGTTGGTCAGGTTGTCACCCACCACCTGGAAGCGCCAGTCGCCCGTGGTCAGCGCGATGTTGGCACCGAACGTCTGGTATGCTGGCAGCCGTGTACGGTTGAACAGATCGACGAAGCGCTCGCCGACGAAGTCAAACCGGCCCTGCACTTCAAGGCGGCTGCCACCCATGTCGAACGAGAAGGTCGGACGGACGTTGCCGAACAGCTTCGGCTCGCGGATGATCTGGTTGCCGTTCACCGCGCTGGGGTCAGCGCCGGCGCTGTTTTCCAGATTGCGATACTGCGGATCGGCCACGGTGATCGAAGCTGCAAGGTCGAACCAGTCAACCGGTGCAAACTTGCCGTCCATTTCGATGCCCTTGGCCACTGCTTCACCGACGAATGGCACCACCTGATCGTTGCGTCCGGTCGTGGGGTTGAAAGCCACGAACGAGGCGTTGAACGGGTTAAAGTCGGTGTAGAACCCGGTCAGGTAGATGTAGGACCGCCCGAAATCGGCCTTGATCCCGGCTTCATACTGGCGCGCCTGAGTCTTGACGATATTGGGCACAGCATTGAGCGTCACACCTGCGCCCGGTGGCACCTGCAGGTTCGACACACGGCCATAGGCACCGAAGCTGGGCGAGAAATCGTAGCTGAGGCCAACGGTCCAGTTGGTAGCGGTGGGCTTGAGCAGGTTGGTGACGCGCTGCCCGGTAAAGCCGCGCGTGTTGTCATCGGCCAGCGTGCCCGGCTTGCCCAGATTGATGCCGCCAGCGGTCAGTTCGGTATAGCCCGAAAGCTCGTACCATTCCTTGCGGATACCGGCATCCAGACGCAGACCCGGCGTGATTTCCCATGTGTCGTTGGCATAGAGCGAGATGACCTTGCCGTCGCTGTCACCGTTGGTCAGTGTCGTGGTTGCGCGCAGCGTGCCGTTGTCGGTCACATAGCCAAGGATCTGGCCTGCCGCATTGTAGGCCACCAGATCGAGCGTGCGCGGCTTGCCCGCCACTTCGATCAGCATGTCCTGATAGGCCAGGAACGCCGACGTGCCGTAGATCGAGCCATAGACGCCAACCTTGACGTCATGCTTGCCAAAGCCGGTTTCGAATTCCTTGGTGACGCTCAGGTCCGCCTGCGTCGAATGGAACTTGGCTTCGACCGCGCGATACTGGCCCGACATGACCAGACCCGATGCCGAGTTCGGATCATAGACGGTCGCGCCGTTCGTGCCGCCGATGGCATAGCCGATGCGCGTGACCGGATTGGTGGCAGTGCCGAATGCGGTGTTGGCAGCGGCCAGATAGCTGTTGGCAAAGCTGGTTCCTGCAACCGGGTTGGTGGTTGAATAGAACGCGTCAAAGCTGTTCTTGCCGGTGGTCAGGCCCAGCTTGGCCGAAACCAGATAGCCGCCGAAATCGCCCTGATATTCCAGACCGACATTGCCAAAGCGCATATGACGGCCATTGGCCAGATCGCGGGCAAGGGTTTCAGTCTGGCCATTGCCGTTGCGATAGGAAATGTTCAGCCCGCGCAGCGAAGGCGAATTCATCGTGCCGGTGAAATAGTCGATGAACGGATTGAGCGAAACCGATGGGTTGCGCGGATCCGATACCGGGATCGGCAGATAGAACAGGTTCTTGTCGTTCACATAAGTGACCGAAAGCTTGACGAAGCCATTGTCGAGATTGTGCTTCAGGTTTGCGCGGATCTGGCCACCCTTGTCGTTGGGAAAGCCGTTGTCGCGATAGCCGTCGTGCTGGCGCAGGAAGCCGCCGATGGCGAAATAGGTGTTTTCCGCCAGCTTTCCTGATTGCATCAGATCGAGGCGATAGAGGCCGGTATCGCCCAGCGTAACTTGCGCGCGGCCACGTGGCTCTTCGCCACCGGTCACAGTGATGTTGTTGGCGATCGCAGCAGCGTTGCTGGCATAGATCGGTGCCGGACCACCGCGCACCACTTCAACGCGCTCGGTCATCAGGTCGAAGCGGTTCATGCCTTCGCCCGAGTTGAAGAAGAAGCCGTCGATCTCATGATAGAGCGGCAGACCGTCCTGCTGGAAGATCAGGTAGCCACGGTCGGTCGGGATACCACGCACGCGGGTGATGTTCTGCACTTCGCCGCCGGTCGCTTCGATGTGGATGCCCGGAACGTTGCCCAGCAGTTCGGCGTAGTTCTTCGGCGCAAGCTTCAGCACATCGTCCTGCGACAGCGCGTTGACGGCATAGGACACGTCAAAACGACGCTGTTCACGCGCCGATCCCGTGACAACGATCTGCTCCTGGTTTTCAGGCTCTTCGCTTTCAGCCGCTGGGGCCTGAGCCGAATCCTGCGCTGGTTCGCTTTCGGCAGCGCTGGCCGCAACCGATGCCAATGTGCTGATCGAGCAGATCAGGCCAATGCAGATGGATTTGGAAAAAGTTGACTTCACGTTCGACCCCTTTGATGCGTCGGGCCGCGCCTATGAGGTCTGTGCGTCTGCGATATTACTATCTGAAATAATTACGAAATATGACAATTGGAGCTTGGTGCGAGCTTCAAACAGCTGAAATTTCGCCACATTCTGGGCAGCATAATACCCCGAAATGATGGTTGAGCTTCAGTATCACGAAGAATAATTTCCCTAGCGGGCAACAACAATTAACAGGTTGCTGTGGTTCGCCTCCGCAGGGCTCGGTGCAGAAATTTTTATACTTTCACATGTCAGTATAAAAATTTCTTGGCGGAGAGGGTGGGATTCGAACCCACGGTACGGTTGCCCGTACACTGCATTTCGAGTGCAGCGCATTCGACCACTCTGCCACCTCTCCATATGGTGCCAATCAGGGGGCCGCAAAGGGCTTATCCCGGTCGAGGAAGCGCGCCGTTAGCGCATGACATCGGGCTTGCCAAGCGAAAAGCAGTGCAAGTTTTCCACACTGTCCTGTGGGTAGCAACCTTTCTCGGCAGGCAACTTGTTTGCGGCGCACCATCTGCCTATATTGCGTAGATGGACCGCGCGAGCTTCTTTTCGCCACAGGCCGGGCGCGATATTTCGGCCCCTCCCGTTTCTTCGGCACGCTTTTCGATTGGCGATGTCGTTCGCCATCGCATGTTCGGCTTCCGCGGCGTTGTGTTCGATATCGATCCGGTCTTCGCAAATAGCGAGGAATGGTACGATTCCATTCCCGAAGACATCCGCCCTCCACGCGAACAGCCGTTCTATCACCTCCTCGCCGAGAATGATGAGAGCAGCTACGTCGCCTATGTCAGCCAGCAGAATCTGCTCGCCGATGCCGAATCGGGACCGATCGATCATCCCTCGCTGGATGAGATGTTCGAAGGCTACCGCAATGGTCGCTATCGCCTGCGCCGCAGCCTTTCACATTGAACTGAACGGGGCCCTCCCCGCTCAGTTCTTGAGCTTCCAGCCAGACCGCAGGACCATGTAAAGCCCTGCTCCCAAAGCCAGGTTCAGCACGCCCAGTCCAATCGCGCCGTGCAGGACCGCCATGTTGGTGCTTCCGATGTCGCTGCGCCCCAGAAAGCCGAAGCGGAAGCCCGATATCACATAGAAGATCGGGTTCAACCGGCTCACCGTCTGGAACGCCGGGGCCAGATTGTCGATCACGTAGAACGTGCCCGAAAGCATCGACAGCGGCGTAATCACGAAATTTGTCACCGCCGCGTTGTGATCGAACTTTTCCGCCCAGACCGAAGTCAGCACACCGATCAGCGCCAGCAGAATCGCCCCCATCAGCCCGAACCAGACGACTGCCCACAGATGCGCGATACCCAGCGAGACGCCCGGCCACAGCAGCATAGCTCCGGCCACAGCCAGCCCCACCAGCACCGCTCGCGTCACTGCTGCCCCCACCAATGCCAGCATCAGTTCTCCGGTAGAGATCGGCGGCATCAGGTAGTCGACGATGGTGCCCTGGATCTTGCCGCCCAGCATACTGAAGCTGGAATTGGCAAAAGAATTGTTGATCATCCCCATCGCGATCAGTCCCGGCGCCACGAAGCTGGCAAAGTTCACGCCCAACACCTGGCGCTCGCCATTGGCGCCGCCACCGAGCGCCAGCGTGAATATCATCAGATAAAGCAGCGTCGTTACCGCCGGTGCCCAGATCGTCTGGGTCTGCACCTTGAAGAAACGGCGAACCTCCTTCATATAGAGGGTCCACAGCCCCAACCTGTTGAAGCCACGAAACACCGGTTGCCCGGGCGGGGTGAAGGTTCCGGTGTTGCGGGAGAGCGGATCGAGAAGCTGACCAAGATGTGGGAGGGTGGGTCCACCGCCAGCCAGATCGCCGAGGAACTCGGTGGAGTCAGCCGCAATGCAGTGATCGGAAAGGCGCATCGCCTGGGCCTGAAGGCGCGCCCTTCCCCCGTGAAGGCAAACGACAAGAGCGAGACGGCAACGCCTGCTCCCAAGGCGCCCAAGCCGGCCCCGCCGCCACCGCCCGTGGCGGAGCCCCGGATCGCAGCTCCGCGCCCCGCACCTGTCGCTCCGCCCCCGCCTGCTCCACGCGCTCCAGCCCCTGCGCCAGTTCCCGCTGAAGCTAAGCCCGTTTCCGATGCGCCGGTTGCTCCCCCGCAGCCACGCATCGTTTCGGTCGGCCCCGGCGGCTTCCTGCGTCAAGGCCCCGGCGATCAGCAGGCACCGATTCCGCCTGCCCCGCCGCGTCGCCTTGTTCCTGCGCGCCCCAGCCCTGAAATTGCTGACAAGACCGGCCTGCTCGATCTCAACGATCGCATCTGCCGCTGGCCGATGGGCCATCCGGGTGAGCCGGACTTCCACTTCTGCGGTGACAAGGTGAACCCCGGTTTCCCCTATTGCGTCGAGCATTGCGGTCGCGCCTATCAGGCGCAGTTGCCACGTGGCCATCGCCGCCCTCCCCCGCCGATGCCCTTTGGCGGCCCCAGAGTGCGGTAAGCCAACACGCACGCTGAAAAGCGCAGAATTCACCAAATTCCGCAGTGCCGCGTGGTTAACATCACGCGGCACTTGCCGTTCTAGGGAACATGACACACGATCCCTCCGCGCGCGGATCCCGGTCCCGCTTGCTCAAATGGCTCGGAATTTCCGGCGAAGACGATCAGGCCGAGGATTCGGCACCGTCAGAGATTGCCAACTTCCGAGATCCCAGCGCGCGTGAAATCTGGCTACCGGCCAAACGCCGCCTGCTTGGCAAGGTCGCTGATTTCCTGATCGACCACGATCTTGAAGTCATGCCGTGGACGTTGGAGATCGCTTACGATTGCGTCACCGGCGCCAACCCCCGCCTTGCCCAGTTGATCCTTGAACGGACCGAGGAAGGCAAGGCAATCACCTTGCCTTGGCTAGAACAAGTCATGCGCGAGGAAAAAGGCGATGGCACCGCCGAACAACTCGTCGCACTGATGTCGCGGCTTGAAGAAAGCCTGAACGATTTTGCAAAGACCACCAGCAGCGCGCGCACAGCCACCAGTGAATATGGCGCGGCCTTGCAGCAGCATGTTGATGATCTGGAACAAGTCAGCCGCGCAGGCGTGGTCATCACCGAACTGGCCGCGCTGGCAAAGGCCATGATGCATCGCACGCGCGAGATCGAACACAACCTCAACGAATCCGAAGAACGCGCCATGGCACTCCAGAACAGCCTCGACGAAGCAAGGCGTGTTGCCGACGAGGATCACCTCACCGGCCTGCCCAATCGCCGTGCCTTCGAAGCCATGCTCGACAAGGAAGTCGCCGTCGCGCAGGCTGCGGGCGAATCCCTTTGCGTCGCCTTTGTCGACATCGACCATTTCAAGCGCATCAACGACACCCACGGCCACGCCGCCGGGGATCGCGTGCTCAAGGTCGTCGCGGAAACACTCAGCCGCATCTCCGACGCGCGCTGCCACGTAGCGCGGCATGGCGGCGAGGAATTCGCCGTCCTGTTCCGCGCCCTAAGCCCCGAAAAAGCGTGGGACCGGCTCGATTACGCGCGTGAGGAACTTGCTGAACGTCGCCTCGTCAACCGTTCCACGGACATGCCGTTCGGGCGCATCACGTTCTCGGGCGGCATTGCCGACATTTTTGCTTATACTGGCAAGAGCAAAGCTCTGCGCGCGGCCGACGAAGCGCTCTATGCCGCCAAGCAGTCTGGCCGAAACCAGATCCTGCTTGCCGGAAGCAGCACCCCGCCCCTGCTGGATGCAGCCTGAACGTTCAGTTGTACTGAGAATTCTGCGCACGCTGGAAGGCAAAACGCGCAACCTTGCCGTCGATAATGCTCGTGCGCAGCTTGATGCGCATTTCGTCAGCGCCTTCTTCGCGTGTGCAGACCAAACGGCTTCCACCCGAAGGCAGCACTTCCAGCGCGCTGATCGATACGCCCGCCGCTTCGCAACGCGAGCGGACAGTGGCTTCGGGAAGATTGAGGTTCATTGCGCGGCTCATGGGCGGCACTCCTTGCTGGAACGATAGGCAAATGCGCGGGCCACAGCCTCACACATGAGCGAACACAGATAAAGGGAATGCGCGCCGGATGATCAACGTCTGCTTCCCACTGCGTAAGCGGGAGCGCATGGTGTCTCTCAGCCGGTGGTGCCTACAATGGTCGTTCCACCGATAGCGCCGCTGTGGACCCGAAACGGCGCGATGGCAACGAAAAAGGCCCCACCTTGCGGCGGGGCCTCGTTCATTTTGCAGCTTGCGCTGAACCTCAGTCGTCAGACTTGAGGAACGCAGGCATGTGATCGGGAGCAGGACCGTCCTCACGGTCACGGCGCGGACGATCGCCGCCTTCACGACGGGGACCACGGTCTCCACCGCCACGCGGACCGCGGTCACCACCACGGCCGCCACCGGGACCACGACGGTCGCCACGATCACCACGGTCCGGGCGATCGCCCTTGGGCTCGCGCGGCGGACGGGTATCTTCCAGTTCAGCACCGGTTTCCTGATCGACAACGCGCATCGACAGGCGAACCTTGCCGCGCTGGTCGATTTCGAGGACCTTGACGTAAACGTCCTGGCCTTCCTTCACCACGTCGTTCTTCATTTCGGACACGTGGACGAGACCGTCCTTGCCGCCCATGAAGTTCACGAAGGCGCCGAAATCAACGATGTTGACGACCTTGCCCTTGTAGATCTTGCCCGGTTCAGCTTCCTCGACAATGCCGAGGATCCACTGGCGCGCAGCTTCGATCTGGGTCAGGTCGGAAGACGAGATCTTGATCAGACCTTCGTCGTCGATGTCGACCTTCGCACCGGTGGTGGCCACGATTTCGCGGATCACCTTGCCGCCGGTGCCGATGATGTCGCGGATCTTCGATTTGTCGATCTGCAGCGTCTCGATACGCGGAGCGTGCGCCGAAAGCTCGGTACGCGATTCGCCCAGAGCCTTGGTCATTTCACCAAGGATGTGCGCGCGGCCTTCCGAAGCCTGCCGCAGGGCAACTTCGAAGATTTCGCGCGTGATCCCGGCAACCTTGATGTCCATCTGCATCGTGGTGATGCCTTCAGACGTACCGGCAACCTTGAAGTCCATGTCGCCAAGGTGATCTTCATCGCCCAGGATGTCCGACAGGACGGCAAAGTTCTTGCCTTCAAGAATAAGGCCCATGGCGATGCCCGAAACCGGACGCTTCACCGGAACGCCTGCATCCATCATCGAAAGGCAGCCGCCGCAAACGGTGGCCATCGAAGACGAACCGTTCGACTCGGTGATGTCCGACAGAACGCGGATCGTGTAGGGGAACTCGTCCTTGCTCGGCAGCACGGGGTGCAGCGCGCGCCATGCCAGCTTGCCATGGCCCACTTCGCGACGGCCCGGAGCGCCGAAACGGCCAACTTCACCAACCGAATAGGGCGGGAAGTTGTAGTGGAGCATGAAGCTTTCATACCGCAGGCCTTCCAGCCCGTCGATCATCTGCTCGGATTCCTTGGTGCCCAGCGTGGT
>NZ_NCII01000083.1 GCF_002256775.1 Novosphingobium sp. 17-62-19
CCTACGACCAAGTGATTAACAGTCACCTACTCTACCGCTGAGCTATCAGGGAGCAGCCTCGGTTGCCCGGGGCAGGTCCGCGCTAATAACAGGCGATTCAGGTTTGGCAAGCACCTGTTTTCAATTTTTCCTCAGACCATGAACTGTTCGGCGAAGATGCGGTCCTCGAGGCTCTGTCCGCGATCAAACAACAACGTCAGCCGATGCTCAGGCCAGGCCTTTACGCGCACTTCGCGCACGTCGCGCACTTCCTTCTGGTCTGCCACCACGAGCACAGGGCGCTTCACTGATTCCAGCGCCTTGAACACGATCTCGTAAGTGTCGGGCAGAATCGCGCCGCGCCATCTGCGCGGGCGAAAAGGGCTGATCGGCGTCAGCGCCAACATATTCGACGACAGCGGCAGGATCGGGCCGTTTGCTGACAGGTTATAGGCGGTGGATCCGGCGGGGGTTGCCACCAGCACGCCATCGCAAGCCAGTTCCGGCATTCGTACCTTGCCGTTGACGCTTACTTCCAACTTCGCAGTCTGGCGTGTTTCACGCAGGATCGACACTTCGTTGATCGCACAGACCGAATGCTCGTCACCAGTATTGGTCGTGGCCGTCATGCGCAGTGGCGAGATCGCGATGGCCGTGGCCTTTGCCAATCGCTCGTCAAGGCTCCTTCCAGAGCGATATTTGTTCATCAGAAAGCCGACTGTCCCAAGGTTCAGTCCAAAGGCCGGGATGACATGGTCGATGTCGAGCATGGTGTGCAACGTCTGTAACATGAAGCCATCACCGCCGATCACGACTGCTGCGTCAGCCTGATCCAAAGCTACCCACTGACGCTGCTGTCGCAGGGCATCGAAGGCTTCCTGCGACCGCTCGGTTGGCGAGGCGAGCAGGGCCAGGCGGCTGTATTCGGGCATTGTGATTACGCCTCCCCGGCATTTGCTGCTCTTGGAGATATGGTTTGTGCGGCAATGACGCAATGCACAAAAGCATAGGCTTGGCCGGTTTGCCCGGTTTGCAAGATCCGCAATCGGAACGGTTTGGCAAGACTTCGCAGGCTAAGGCCTGAGATCATGGGTGACCCTGCTGCAACATTCACACGCGATCCGCTGACCGGCCTTGCCGGTTCGACTGAGGCGCTGGCATGGTTGGAATGCGTACCGAAGCCGGACTTCGTGCAAGCCATGCTTATCGGGCTGCACCGCTTCCGCTCGGTCAACATCGCCTATGGCAATTCCGGGGGTGATCTTGCGTTGGCAGAAATTGCGCGCCGCATTCGTGATTTTGCGGTGGAGGAACTCGGTCCTTCTGCGATGATTGCACGGATCGGCGGCGGTGAATTCCTTGTCGCGTGCAGCGGCGCATTGCCGCGTGAACGCTGGCAATGGCTGGCCGAGGCGCTTGGCCGAACCGTAGGGCGCGCTTTGCCGGTGCATGGCGATGTGCTGCACCTGTTGCCGCGCATCGCCTTGCTACGCCGGGCACCGGGCGAAGGCGGCGGCCGTATGCTTGACAGGCTTGACCAGGCGCTGGGTAGCCTTGAACAGCAACCGGGGCGTCGCGTGATGTGGGCAGACGGCTCTCACCGTTCACGCGGACGCAGTGCGGCGCGTCTAGAGGCCGACCTGATCGGTGCGATGGCGCGTGATGAGATTGGCTTGGTGTATCAACCACAGTACGCGGTCAGCACTGGCGCGCTCGCAGGTGCCGAAGTGCTGGCGCGGTGGGACCATCCACAACTTGGTCGGATCGGAGCGGAAACGCTGTTCGCCATTGCCGAGCGGGGTGATCATATCGGTCAGCTTTCCAGCCATATAGTGCTTCGTGCCTTGGCCGCCGATATGCTGTGGAAAGGTCTTCTCCCGCTGTCGATCAACATCACCGCAGAAGATCTTACTGCTGAGGATTTCGCCGCCAGCTTCGAGCGCAAACTCGCCAAGACAGCTTTCCCTCCGGCAATGCTGACGCTGGAAGTGACCGAGCAGAGCCTGATTGGCGATTTCGTGCGCTCTGCCGAAACCTTGCGGGCAATTGCCGCGCTGGGCGTGCGGATTGCGCTGGATGATTTCGGTACGGGTTATGCAAACTTCCGCACACTGAAGGCGCTGCCGATTGATACGCTCAAGCTGGATGCCTCGCTGGTTGGCGATGTTGACAGCGATCCCCGTGATCGTGCGATCCTAAGGGCGATCATCGCCATGGCGCGGGCTCTCGGGCAGAAGATCGTAGTCGAGGGGATCGAGCGCAAAAGCCAGTTGGCCGTGCTGGCTGAAGAAGGCTGCGACGTGTTTCAGGGTTTCCTTCGCTCTGGGCCGGTTTCTGCCGAAGCCATTGCCGATATGCTCTAGGCGGCCTTTTTTGCGCGCCGCACGATGGCGGCAAGGCCTTTGGTCAACTGCACCAGCCCGTTTAGTCGCCCTTCCGCCGTGCCCCACGCCCTTGTGATGACCAGCTTGTTGTCCGGGCGCAATTTGGCCACACCGTTTAGCCGCTCGACATAGGCGATCAGTCCCAGCGGATCGGGGAACTGGTCCTTGTGGAAGCTGACCAGCGCACCCTTGGGGCCGACGTCGATCTTTGCAATATTGGCGGCGATGGCCTGACGCTTGACCTCGATCAGGCGCAGCAAGTTTTGCGTGGGGCCGGGCAGAGGACCGAAACGGTCGATCATCTCGGCGGCGAGCGCTTCCACGGCATCGGCGCCATCGGCATCATTCATGCGACGATAAAGCGCCATGCGGACTGCCAGATCGGGCACGTAGTTCTCGGGGATCATGATCGGCGCATCTAGCGTGATCTGCGGGCTAAGAGCCTCGCGCTCACGCGCCAAGCCGATGTCGCCTGCCTTGGCTGCTAGGATCGCGTCCTCAAGCATCGACTGGTACAGTTCGAAGCCGACTTCCTTGATGTGACCCGACTGCTCGTCGCCCAGCAGGTTGCCCGCGCCGCGCAGATCGAGATCGTGGCTGGCAAGCTGGAAGCCTGCACCAAGGCTGTCGAGATCGCCCAGCACCTTGAGGCGCTTTTCAGACACTTCGGAAAGCGCCGTGTTCTCGGAGTGCGTGAGGTAGGCATAAGCGCGAATCTTCCCGCGCCCCACGCGCCCGCGCAGCTGATAGAGTTGCGCAAGGCCGAAGCGGTCGGCGCGATGAATGACGATGGTGTTGGCACTGGGAATGTCGATTCCGCTTTCCACGATGGTGGTGGAGAGCAGGACTTCGTACTTCTTCTCGTAGAACGCGCCCATGCGGTCTTCGACTTCGGTCGGGCTCATCTGGCCGTGCGCGGCGATGTAACGGACTTCGGGAACGTTGAGCCGCAGCCATTCCTCGACATCGGGCATGTCGGCAATGCGCGGCACCACGATGAAGCTCTGCCCGCCGCGCTGGTGTTCGCGCAGCAAGGCCTCGCGCATCACCATGTCGTCCCACGGCATGACATACGTGCGTGTGGCAAGGCGGTCTACCGGCGGAGTCTGGATCGTGGACAGTTCGCGCAGGCCAGACATCGCCATCTGCAGCGTGCGCGGGATCGGCGTGGCAGTGAGAGTGAGGACGTGGACGTCCGCCTTCAACTCCTTGAGCTTTTCCTTGTGCGTCACGCCAAAACGCTGCTCCTCATCCACGATCACAAGGCCGAGGCGCTTGAATTCGATAGATTTGGCCAAGAGCGCATGAGTGCCGATAACGATATCGACGCGGCCATCGGAAAGCCCGATCTTGGTTTCGGCGGCTTCCTTGGCAGTGACGAGGCGCGAAAGACGCCCGATTTCCAGCGGGAAACCCTTGAAACGCTCAACAAAATTGGTGAAGTGCTGGCGCGCGAGCAATGTCGTTGGTGCGATCACTGCCACCTGCACACCGGCCATGGCGGCGACGAAAGCGGCACGCAGTGCGACCTCTGTCTTGCCAAAACCCACATCACCACAGACTAGGCGATCCATCGGCTTGCCTTCGACCATATCGGACAGGACGTCGCCAATGGCGCGTTCCTGATCCTCGGTCTCGTCCCACGGGAAGCGGTCGACGAACGGGCCGTAGCTGGTCGGATCGACGGGCAGGATCTCACCCTGACGCAGCGCGCGATGGGCCGCTGTGGCCATGAGTTGGCCCGCCATTTCCAGAATGCGCTCGCGCATCCGGGCCTTGCGGCGCTGCCAAGCCTCGCCGCCCAGCTTGTCGAGCGATACGCCATCGGAGTCTGACCCGTAGCGCGAAAGGACGTCGAGGTTTTCGACCGGAATGTAGAGCTTGTCACCGCCCGAATATTCCAGTTGCACGCAATCGTGGGGGGAATCTCCCACGCCAATGGCTTCGAGGCCAAGGTAGCGCCCGATGCCGTGGTCCATGTGGACAACGAGATCGCCGGGGGTAAGAGCTGATAGCTCCGCCAGAAACGCATCGGCGTCCTTGCGCTTCTTCTTGCGGCGGACAAGGCGGTCGCCCAGAATATCTTGCTCGGTCAGGAGTTCCAGTTCGTCACTGGAAAAACCGTGGTCGAGCGGCAGCACCACGGCGACTGGCTTGCCCGTCGCGGCGAGGCCAAGCGCCTCTTGCCAGCTTTCGGCCATAAGTGGCGCAGCTTTGCCCGCCTCGGCCAGTAGTGACGCAAGGCGTGAGCGTGAGCCGGTAGTATAGGCAGCGACGATGGGCTTTTTGCCCCGGGTGCCGAGGGCGGCGATGTATTTCGCCGCCGATTCGTAGATATTACTGCCGCCTGATGTGGCCGCTGCGCGTTCGGGCGTGAAATCGTGGCTGGAGCTGAAGCCGAAATCGACGACCTGTTTGGATTCAGGTTCTGCAAAGATCGTGGTGCGGTGGACGGGCCAGCCTGCAAGGGCGCGGTCCAGTTCATCGCGCGTCACATAGAGCGCGTCTTCTGCAAGGGGGCGATAGCTGCCCGGGGCCTTGGATGAGGAATCGAGACGCGACTGGTGATAGTCGGTGATGTCGGCCAGGCGCTGTTCAGCAGCCTTGATCGCGGTGCCATCGACCACCACAAGGTCATCTTCGCCCAAGTGGTCGAACAGCGTGACAAGCCGGTCTTCGAACAACGGCAGCCAATGTTCCATTCCTGCCAGGCGGCGACCGTCGCTAATCGCCTGATAGAGCGGATCGCCCGTTGCATTTGCGCCGAACAGTTCACGGTAGCGGCTGCGGAAGCGCTTGATGCTATCTTCATCGAGCAGTGCTTCGCTGGCCGGGAGCAGCAGGTGCGTTTCTACGGGCTGCACAGAACGCTGCGTGTTCGGATCGAACAGGCGCAACGTTTCCAACTCATCCCCGAAGAAGTCGAGCCGTAAGCCGTGATCCAGCCCGGACGGGAAGATATCGAACACCGAACCACGCACGGCGTATTCGCCCGCATCGACGACCGTATCCGTGCGTGAATAGCCCTGCCGCTGCAGCAGCGCGATCAAGCTCTCACGTCCGATCTCGGCTCCCGGCGTCAGCAGGCGCGTGGCTTCTCGGATGCGGAAAGGGGTGACCACGCGCTGCAGCACAGCGTTGATCGTGGTGACCAGCAGTTGCGGACCGGTGCGTTTGTGTTGCAGCTTCTGCAGTGCCGCAAGGCGCCTTGAACTGACACTGAGAGCGGGCGAAGCGCGGTCAAACGGCAGGCAATCCCACGCCGGAAAGTCAATAACCTCAAGGTCAGGCGCAAAGAAGGCGGCGCTGTCTGCCACCGCACGCATCGCCGCTTCATCCGGCGCAATGAATACCGCGCGTCCCTTTGCCGTGCGGGCAAGGTCGGCCAGCACAAGCAGCTGCGCCCCGCGTGCGATGGACGAGAGGGTCAGCGGCGTCTTGGCGTCAAGGATGCGGGTCAGGTCGGACATGGCGTCTAGTTAATGCGCTGTGATCGAAATCAGCGCGGAATTTCGACGTAGTCCAACTTGCACATCTCGTCCATCATCGACCCCGCGTACTCTGGCGGGACCGACTGGGTGCCGAGGGCCCAAGCCATGATGTCCACGTCTTCTTCTTCAATCAGTGCTTCGAACCAAGCGACCTGATCGGCATTCCATGTGGCGTGAAACCGATCGAAGTAACAGCCGATCATATAGTCTGCTTCGCGCGTGCCGCGATGCCATGCGCGGAACTGCAGGCGCTTGAGGCGTTCGGGCGTAATCTCGGCTGAGCTGTTCGTCATGGGATTGCCGTTAGGCCGAACCCGCGGGTGAAACAAGGCCGCACGGCCTGTTCAAGCGGGCACGTATTGCAGCATCCCGGCACACGTGCCTCCTAGCGCGCCGGGATGCTACCCCGCTACTTGCTGCGCAAAGCTGCGATGATCTGCGGAGGCTGGCGGTCCATGAAGTCCTTTGCCAGTTCACCGATGACAGCGCGCTGCACGGCCTTGCTGTAGTGGTGTCGCAGTTCACCCAGCGTGCGCGGCGGCGCGATGACGACAAGTTGTTCGATTTTGTGATCCTGAACCTGGCGGTTCAGCCATTCGGCAACGGCGGCTGCGTGCGCATCTTCATCGCGTTGGCTGCCCGATGGGTTGGCGGAACTGACTGCATGACGCCCGCCAGACCCGTGATTGCTCTCGACCAATGTCGGCGTAGGCATTTCCGTGAGTTCAGGCTCGGCTTCCGTGCCGCTGTTGCGCAGGATCTGCCAATCTTCTCCATCGACAAGCGCGATGAAGGCAGCGTGTGGGATCAACATTGTGTAAAACTCCTGTGACTGTTGCCTGCTGAACGGATGAGACGCGCACTTGGCTCCACGCTCCATGCGCTGCATCAAAATTGGCGTGATTTTCACACAACCCACCATTGGCGAAATGCGTGTGGTCGGCCTATGTCGGCCCAATGCGTCCCGATGTGCTCAATCCGCTATTTGCCGAATCCGGCACCCTGAAAGGCGTAGGGCCGGGCCTATCGCGCCCGCTTGAAAAGCTTGGCCTGACGCGGGTCAAGGATCTGGCGTATCATCTGCCCGACCGTTTCGTGGCGCGGCGTGCCGTCGCCAATCTGGACGAGGCCGGCGTTGGCGAGCAGATCGTGGTGGCGCTGACCCCGCGCGAATACAAGCAAGCCGCCGGGCGAGGGCCGTTTCGCGTTATGGCCGAGGATGCGGTGGGGAACTACGTGGCGCTCACCTATTTCGGGCGGGCGTCCTATTCGGGCAAGAAGCAGTTGCCGCTGGGTGAAAAACGCTGGATTGCCGGGCGTTTGGACCAGTACGGCCAGACTTGGCAGATGGTCCACCCGGATCATGTAAGCGAAGACAGCGCAGGCATGGTCGGCCAGTTGAATGAGCCGGTCTATGCCTTGTCCGACGGGCTGACGCAGGGTCGCTTGCAGGCGCTTGTGCACCAATCGCTTGAAGGTCTGCCGGAACTACCTGAATGGATCGAGCCGGGGCTGGCCACGAAGATGGGCTGGCCGCGCTGGCACGAGGCCCTGCCGCTGGTACACAAGGCTGAGAACGCGTTGGCACGGGACCGGCTAGCCTATGACGAGCTTTTGGCCAACAGCCTTGCGCTGCTGCTGGTGCGCGAAAGCAACCGCGCCAAGAAAGGCACCCCGCTACATGGCGATGGCCGCCTGCGAGCCAAGCTGAACCTGCCGTTTGAGCTGACTGGCGCACAAAAGCGTTCCATCGCCGAAATTGAGGGCGACGTGGCGCAAGGCGCACCAATGTTGCGCCTGCTGCAGGGCGATGTGGGATCAGGCAAGACGGCAGTGGCTCTCCATGCCATGCTGATTGCCGTGGAGGCAGGGGGGCAAGCCGCTCTGCTTGCGCCCACCGAAATTCTGGCCCGCCAGCACGCCGAGACGCTTACCCGCATGGCCGCAGGCACCGGCGTGACGATTACTCTGCTCACAGGGCGAGACAAGGGTAAGGCACGCGAGTCGATCCTCATGGGCCTGCTTGATGGCAGCATCGACATTTGCGTAGGCACCCACGCGATCTTTCAGGACTCGGTAGCCTATCGTAACCTTGCGCTAGTGGTGATTGATGAGCAGCACCGTTTTGGTGTGGGTCAGCGGCTGATGCTCTCGCAAAAGGCAAAGCGCACGCCGCATTGTCTGGCCATGACGGCAACACCCATTCCGCGCACGCTGACGCTGGCTCAATATGGCGAGATGGACGTCTCACGGCTTGATGAGATGCCGCCGGGCCGACAGGCGATCGATACCCGCGTTGTGGCGCAGGATCGATTGGCAGACGTGATTGAGGGCATCGGCCGGCACATCGCCAAAGGCGCGCAAGCCTATTGGGTTTGCCCGATGGTGCGTGAACTGGAAACCGCCGATATTGCCGCCGCCGAAGCGCGCCATGCCGTTCTGTCAGAGCGGTTTGGCGATACTGTGGTCATGGTCCACGGACAAATGCGGCCAGAGGCCAAGGACGCAGCGATGGAGCGCTTTTCCCGTGGCGACGCCAAACTTCTGGTCGCAACTACTGTGATAGAGGTTGGCGTCGACGTGCCCAACGCCACGCTCATGGTGATCGAGCAGGCCGAACGCTTTGGCCTTGCCCAGTTGCACCAGTTACGCGGGCGCGTGGGGCGGGGCAGTCAGCAATCGACCTGCCTTTTGCTGCGCGGCGATGCCCTGTCAGAAACCGGGCGCGAGCGTTTGGCGCTGATGCGTGAGACGCAGGACGGCTTCAGGCTGGCCGAGGAAGACCTGCGGTTGCGCGGGGGTGGCGAACTGCTCGGCACGCGACAATCAGGAGATACGCCGTTCAAAGTGGCAGATTTCGAACAGATCGCGCGGCTTTTGCCTTTGGCCCACGACGATGCGCGGCTGCTGATGGAGCGCGACGGCGGACTTTCATCGCCGCGCGGCGAGGCTGCGCGGATGTTGCTCTATCTGTTCGAGCGCGACTGGGGCGTGCAACTGCTCAGAGGTGGTTGATGGAGAAGGCGGCGCGACTGGACGCCGCCTTCATATCCGACTTACTTGCTAGGTGTCGGAGCTCCAGCACTCTTCGTAGCATCGGCAAACTGCTCGGCGCTCATGCCGATAAGGAGACCAGTTTCAGCCTTGGCCACCGACGTGCGGGGCAGTTTCACTTTGGCTGTGCCGGTATCGAGAACGAAATCGGTCTCGCTCACTTCGCTGATCTTGCCGAGCACGGTCGTGCCGTCAGAAGCGTGGATGGGGGCATCCACGACGATTGCAGCAGCTAGTGCTTCCTTGGCAGCAGCAGCAGCCTTTTCAGCGGCAGCGTCAAGCTCAACCTTGGTCAGGCCGAGAACCGGTCCTTTGGGGCTGGTACCGAGCGCGGAAAGTGCAAGTGTGGCCGTATTGTTGCCGGTGTCGATCACGAAGTTGGGCGCAGCAATCGCCTTGATCGTCCCAACTTCGGCCCCGGCGGTGTCATAGACAGTCGCGCCTACGGCGGGAGTGGCGGCGGCAGGCGCGGATGCTGCTGCTCCGGCTTCCTGCGCGATGACAGAGCCGGCAAAAGGCGCGGTGGCAACGAGAAGGGAAATCGTAAGGTTGCGGAGTTTCACGAAAGGGTTGTCCTGTCCAGTTATAGGGATAACCCAGTCAAGGTCGGCAATGTAGCGGCGCAACGGAAGGGCGTTTGCGCTCTGTCCGTAAAAATCTGCGGTGAATTGAATGAGTTGTGCCTCAGCTGCGATGAACTGTGACGCAGCGCACAAACGAATAGAGCGACCCGAAGGCCGCTCTGTTCCTCACCTCAAGTGGGTGAAATGGTCGGGGAAAGAGGATTCGAACCTCCGGCCCCTGCCTCCCGAAGACAGTGCTCTACCAGGCTGAGCTATTCCCCGACCGATCCGCAAGCTGGTTACCCAGCTGCGAGGCAGGCGGGCCCTATACGAGGCACTTCGGGGGCTGGCAAGCGGCTAGCCCCAAGTTTTTTCGCTGCGGAGTTTTGCGCCCGCGCGGTTGCAACGATAGAAGCAGAGCCATGTTGAAACGCGCCGATTCCGCCCGCCATTACGAATGGCAGTACCTCGATCTCATGCGTGAGATCTGGGAGCGGGGGGATCAGCGGGTAGACCGGACAGGCATCGGCACGCGCTCTGTCTTTGGCGCACAGCTTCGGTTCGATCTGTCAGACGGACGGATGCCGCTGCTGACGACCAAGCGCGTTTTCTGGAAAACGGCGACGCGTGAATTCCTGTGGTTCCTGACCGGCGATACCAACATTCGCAGCCTGTGCGCCCAAGGCGTTGAGATTTGGACAGACTGGCCATTGGACCACTACCGGAAGGCAACCGGCGACCAGATTTCTCGCGCTGACTTTTCAGCACGGATCGTTGCAGATGTAGCTTTTGCGGAAAAATGGGGCGACCTTGGCCCTGTATATGGCAAACAGTGGGTGAACTGGCCTGTCTATGAGCCAGCAGGCGAAGGCTTGTTCAGCCAACGCGCCCAAGGTGTGAACCAGGTGGCGGACGTGATTGACTCGCTGCGCAAGAACCCAGGCAGCCGTCGCCATATCGTCGAGGGATGGAACGTAGCGGAAGTGGATCAGATGGCGTTGCCACCGTGCCACAAGACCTATCAGTTCCATGTAAGCGGCAACAAGCTGAACGGCCTGCTCTATCAACGGAGCTGCGATGTGGCGCTCGGCCTGCCTTTCAATCTCTGGGGGGCAGCCCTGTTCGTTCGCCTGCTGGCGCAGCAGTGCGATCTGGAGCCGGGCGAACTGGTCTGGATGGGTGGTGACACGCACCTCTACCTCAATCACGTCGATCTTGTCGAAGCGCAGCTTTTGCGGGAACCGGACGGTGATCCGCGCCTTGCTATCCTGCGCCGACCAGATAGCGTGTTCGACTATCGGATCGAGGATTTTGAAGTGACCGGTTACGCGCCGCAGGGCCAACTGTCTGCCCCTGTTGCCGTCTGACACAGCGATTGACTCGAAAAGCCGTGTGAAATAAAATAACACACGTTTATAATTTTGCGTCCTTCAGGCTTTTGCATTCGCATAGGTAGATTCGGGCGCTGGAGAGTCAGATGCAGGCGTTCGTCAAATGAGCGGAACCGCGCGTGGCAACCTTCCGCCGCTTGCGCTTTATGTGCCGGAGCCTAAGTTCCGGCCGGGTGACAAGGTCGATTATTCGCATCTTGAAATATCCGTGGCGGGCGATCAGCCGCGCCCTGACGAGCAATGCGCAGCGGCTCAAACACATCCGCTGTGCCTCGATCTTGTGCGTGTTCTGGACGACGGTCATCGGGCAGTTGGTCCGTGGGATCCCAAGCTTGACGGCGATACGCTGCGCCGAATGCTGCGCACGATGGCGCTGACTCGTGCGTTCGATGACCGGATGTATCGCGGGCAGCGGCAGGGCAAGACCAGCTTCTATATGAAATGCACCGGAGAGGAGGCCACCTCGGTTGCGCCTGCTATGGCGCTTGCCGACGACGACATGGTCTTCCCCAGCTATCGCCAACAGGGCATCCTGATTGCGCGCGGCTATCCCATCGTCGAGATGATCAATCAGATCTATTCGAATCGGGCTGACAAGCTGAAAGGCCGTCAGTTGCCGATCATGTATTCGGCGCGCGAGGCTTCGTTTTTTACCATCAGCGGCAACCTTGCCACGCAGTATCCGCAGGCCGTGGGCTGGGCGATGGCCAGTGCGATCAAGGGCGATACCCGCATCGCCGCGACTTGGATTGGTGAGGGATCGACGGCCGAAGGCGATTTCCATTCAGCAATGACTTTTGCGGCAGTCTACAACGCGCCGGTCATCTTCAACGTGGTCAACAACCAGTGGGCGATTTCAAGCTTCTCCGGCTTTGCCGGGGCAGAGCGCACCACTTTTGCAGCGCGGGCCATTGGATACGGCATTGCCGGTATTCGCGTGGACGGCAATGATCCATTGGCAGTCTTCGCCGCGACGCAATGGGCCGCCAACCGTGCGCGTTCGAACGCCGGACCTACGTTGATCGAACACTTCACCTATCGTGCAGAGGGGCACTCCACCTCCGACGATCCCGGACAATATCGCTCTGCGCATGAGCGTGAGGAATGGCCGCTGGGCGACCCGATCAATCGCCTCAAACTGCACCTGATTGCGCTGGGCGAATGGTCCGAAGAGCAGCAGGCCGAAATGGATCGCGAACTGGTTGAGCAGGTCAAGGCTGCGACCAAGGAGGCCGAGAAGAACGGCATTCTCGGTCACGGTTTGCACCACCCATTCCGCACGATGTTCGAGGACGTGTTCGAAGAGCTGCCTTGGCACCTGAAAGAACAGAGCGAACAGGCAATCCACGAGCGTCAGGTCAAATGGCCGGATTGGAAGGACGCATGACCTACGAAGAAAATCCCGTCAGTCTGGCCGAAGCACCGGTCCGTCGGCTCAACATGATCGAGGCGATCAATGACGCGCTCGACATCATGATGGAGCGCGATCCCAACGTCGTCGTGATGGGCGAGGATGTTGGCTATTTCGGTGGTGTGTTCCGCGCCACAGCGGGATTGCAAAAAAAGCACGGCAAAACTCGGGTGTTTGACACGCCAATCAGCGAATGTGGGATCATCGGCGTTGCGGTGGGCATGGGCGCCTATGGTTTGCGGCCAGTGCCCGAGATCCAGTTTGCCGACTATATCTATCCAGGCTTGGACCAGCTTGTTTCCGAAGCAGCGCGCCTGCGGTATCGTTCGGCGGGTGAATTCATCGCGCCGATGACGGTGCGCTCACCCTTTGGTGGCGGCATCTTTGGCGGGCAGACGCATAGCCAGAGCCCTGAGGCGCTGTTTACCCACGTATCGGGGATCAAGACGGTCATTCCCAGCACGCCGTACGATGCCAAGGGCCTGCTGATCGCCGCCATCGAAGACAATGATCCTGTGATCTTCTTCGAGCCAAAACGCATCTACAATGGTCCGTTCAACGGCTATTACGACAAGCCGGTCGAGCCATGGGCCAAGCATGACAATAGCGAAGTGCCCGAGGGATACTATTCAATCCCGTTAGGCAAGGCGCGAATTGTGCGACCGGGGCAGGCTTTCACTGTCCTGACTTATGGCACGATGGTCCATGTCGCTGCCGCTGTTTGTGCAGAGAATGGCGTCGATGCTGAAATCATCGACCTGCGCACATTGGTGCCGCTGGATATCGAGACGGTGGAAAAGTCGGTGGAAAAAACCGGCAAATGTCTGATCGTCCACGAAGCGACCCGTACTTGCGGTTTTGGCGCTGAGCTTTCGGCTCTGGTGCAGGAGCGCTGCTTCTATCACCTCGAAGCCCCGATCGAGCGCGTGACCGGTTTCGACACGCCTTATCCCCACAGCCTCGAATGGGCCTACTTCCCCGGCCCGGTCCGCATCGGCGAGGCCATCGATCGTTTGATGAAAGCCTGAAGCCATGGGAACTTACACATTCCGCCTGCCCGATATCGGCGAAGGCATCGCCGAGGCTGAAATCGTCGCTTGGCACGTGGCCGTGGGTGACATGGTCGAGGAAGACGGCCGCCTTGCCGACATGATGACCGACAAGGCCACGGTCGAGATGGAAAGCCCGGTTACCGGCAAAGTCGTCTCGATCGCAGGCGAAGTTGGCGACGTGGTGGCGATCGGCTCGGCGTTGGTGGTGATCGAGACCGAGGGGGAAGGGGAGAGCGCTGCGCCTACTTCTGCGCCTGCACCGAAGGCCGATATGGTAGAAGAGCGCATTGAGGCTGAAACGCCCGATGCGGCAGATGTTGCCAAAATCGAGGCAGCGGTGCCGCCGCCCGCAGCTGAGCCAATTTCTGTTCCGGCCAAAGTGGCCAAAGTTGCCGTCGGGCACGAAGCAAGCGTGAAAGTCCTCGCCAGCCCCGCCGTGCGCCAGCGCGCGCGCAATCTCGGCATTGACCTTGCCGAAGTTCGTCCATCGGAAGAGGGCCGCATCCGCCACGCCGACCTCGACCAGTTCCTCGCCTACAATGCGCAAGGCGGATACCGCTCCGCCGGCCGCGAACGGGGCGATGAGGTCATCAAGGTCATCGGCATGCGCCGCCGCATTGCCGAGAACATGGCTGCTTCAAAGCGCCACATCCCGCACTTCTCCTATGTAGAGGAATGCGATGTGACCGCGCTTGAGGCGATGCGCGAGCAATTGAACGCACATCGTGGTGACAAACCTAAGCTGACCCTGCTCCCGCTGCTCATCACCGCTATCTGCCGCGCGCTGCCGCAATTTCCGATGATCAACGCGCGGTATGACGACGAGGCGGGTGTGGTCACGCGCTATGGCGCGGTCCACCTCGGCATGGCGGCGCAGACCCCGGCGGGCTTGATGGTCCCCGTGATCCGCAATGCGCAAGGCCTGAACCTGTGGCAGTTGGCGCGCGAGATTGTCCGCCTTGCTGACGCCACACGCAGCGGCAATGCAAAGTCCGAGGAACTGTCGGGTTCCACGCTGACAGTCACGTCGTTGGGCCCGCTTGGTGGTATTGCCACTACGCCTGTAATCAACCGCCCGGAAGTTGCCATCATCGGCCCCAACCGCATCGTCGAGCGCCCGATGTTTGTGCCTGACGGCATGGGCGGAGAGCGCATCGAGAAGCGCAAGCTGATGAACATCTCGATCAGTTGCGATCATCGCGTCGTAGATGGCCATGACGCAGCAAGTTTTGTTCAAGCGGTCAGGAAGCTGATCGAAACGCCGGTACTTTTGCTGGCAGATTGATGTGGTATCCTCTCTGAAAAGGGAGACGCCCATGCCGACAATCGATCCGCGTATCGATGCGCACATTGCCAAGGCAGGAGAATTCGCCCGCCCGGTCCTTGAGCGCTTCCGCGCACTGGTCCACCGTGAAATTCCAGACTGCGTCGAGGCGATCAAATGGGGTATGCCGCACTTCACATTGCGGGGTAAGAACCTTGCGGGGATGGCCGCATTCAAAGCACACGTCTCGGTGTTCTTTCACCATGATGAGCAGCCCGGCGGAACAGGCCCCTTCCGCAAGATCGCCAGCCTTGACCAGTTTCCTGACGAGGAACAGGTCATTCAGCGGTTGCATGCAGCGGTGGAACGGCTGTCGTCAGCGTCAACAGCTTCAAAACCGAAGGCAGCGCCAAAGCCTGTACCCGACATGCCATCCAGCTTTGCCGATGCTCTGGAAGATGCCGCTGTGCGCGATCGTTTTGACGCGATGGCACCGGGGCAGCGCCGCGAATACATCGAATGGATTGTAGAGGCGAAGACCGTCACCACACGCAAAAAGCGCATCGTGCAGGCCGTCGAATGGATCGGCGAGGGCAAGACGCGCAACTGGGAGTACCAGAAATGCTGACCCGTTGGGGTTATCTTTCAGGAAATTTGCGGAGAGCCGAAAATGGTGCACGAACAGCGTTGACAGCCCGCAAGCTCTGCCATAGAGGCAGCGCTCCCAAGGGTGAGCGGGTGTAGCTCAGTTGGTTAGAGTATCGGCCTGTCACGCCGAGGGTCGCGGGTTCAAGTCCCGTCACTCGCGCCATTGGGACGCGGGTGTAGCTCAGTTGGTTAGAGTATCGGCCTGTCACGCCGAGGGTCGCGGGTTCAAGTCCCGTCACTCGCGCCACCTTGGGAATTTTCTAATCTTACCAGCCATGTGAATGGGGCAGGGGCTTACGCCACGCTCTTGTCAGACCTGCGCTTCAATCAGCTCCAGCGCCCGGTTTCCATCCAGATCAGGAAGCGCCGCAGCGGCAGCAGCCAGACCGTGCCCAGCACGATGTAGGCCAGCGTCTGGACCAACACATGCCACCCACCGATGATGGCCGAAGCTGAGGCGACGGCGAAGACGTAGATGCACAGCGCCACAACCAGCGCGATGATGCCCACCGGCTTGCGCCAGGTGGGCCGCCAATCCGGCTTTTCCGGCTGTGTCACGCTGCATGCTCCCACGGTCCGTAGATTCGCGTGGGCGTTACCACGGCATGGAGCGGAACGTCATGCGGCTCGCGCGGAAGATCGTCTACCAACTGGCAATCCCAAGCAAGGCCGATGGGGCGGGCAAATGGATTCGCTTCCAGCCAGCGGTCATAGTGTCCACCACCTTGCCCCAATCGGCCACCATTAGCAGAAAATCCGACCAACGGCACAAACAGCACATCGGGCACCACCAGAGCGGCGTCGCTGGCCGGTTGCACAATGCCCTTCCATGGCCCCGGCTCAAGCAGATCGTCCCCCCAGGGTGAGGTCCATTCGCGGAATACCATCGGTGCCGCGCGCGATTCAAACCACGGCAGAGCAACCTTGTGACCCGCTTCATGGAAGTACCGTGCATAGGCAGTCGCGGGCGCCTCTGCCGGACCGGCGACATATAGCCCTACTACAGCCCCTTCGGGCACCAACGCTGCTACAGGTGACGGCGGCCGCTTGAACATCAGCGCCATAACACGCGGATCAATCGCCAGAACATGGGCGTTGCGGCGCGCTCTCAATTCACTGCGCAGCCCATTCTTGGCTTCCACGCGAGGCTCCGTAATTCGGCAAAGAAGGAGGGTGACGGGCCCACCGTGGTCGTTAGCTCGGAAAATCCTCTGACGCCTCGACGTCAGGTGGGGACCGCTTGCCCGGGACCAGGATCCCAGACAATGCGGCTCGTGCCGGGCAGATCCCGTCGCGATTGATCTAGGCATTCACAGACCGTTTCTCAAGGGGCTTGCTCCAAAGTCGCCGCCAGAGATTCGATGCGTTCGGCAAGGCTGTTTACACGAGCGACGATCCCGACATCAATTTCGGTGCTGGTTACCGGACCTGAAGGTGCTGAAACAGGGGAATTTCGGTGGGTTTCGTGCAGTTCATCGGCCAGCATCAGTGCAGAAAACAGCAACATGCGCGGCTCTGTTTGCCCGGTACCCATTCGGCTCGCGCGCTCGTCGATCATGCGACCGAGCATCGAGATATGATCTTCCTCGCCATCGGCACAGGAAACAGTGAACGGACGGCCGCCGATTGACAGTGTCAGGTTGCTCATTTGGGCAGGCCTGCCAGCAACAGGTCCAACTGGCGCAACTCCTGTGCAACCGTATCTTTCAGCTTGCGGTGCCTGACCTTGAGAAGCGCTAACTCCTCGGCCGACTCCGTGCCCCGTTGCGTAACTGCCGTTTCAACCCGCACGAGCGCTTGCTCAAGCCGGTCCAAGGCGGTGCCCAATCCATCCATCGTCATGGTCGGTGAAACTACCAGATTGGGCCTTTACCGCAACCGTCGCACAACCCTTATTCGGGGGAATGCACTGGCGCCTTGGTAGAGACAGCGTAGGACAACGCATTTGCAGCAAAGAACACGGCCCCGCAGCCTTGACCCATGGCGTTCCCATGACCAAAGAGGCCGGGCTCCGAATCAGCGGATTTCGTGCTGGCCAGATGCTGGCGGCATGAACAGGGAAGGGCTAATTTCAAGCATGACACGCGAAACCACCGCGCTGGCTCCTATGGCCAACGCGATCCGTGCGCTTGCCATGGACGCAGTCCAGGCAGCCAATTCGGGACATCCCGGTATGCCAATGGGCATGGCCGATGTTGCCACGGTGTTGTGGACGCAGTTCCTGAAGCATGATCCTTCGGCCCCCAACTGGTCGGACCGTGATCGCTTCGTGCTTTCAGCCGGTCACGGCTCGATGCTGATTTATGCGTTGCTGCATCTGACGGGCTACGAAAGCCCGACGATGGATGACATCCGCAAGTTCCGCCAGATTGATAGCGTCTGTGCAGGGCACCCGGAAAACTTCCTGATCGACGGCGTGGAATGCACCACCGGCCCGCTGGGGCAGGGTGTGGCGATGGCGGTAGGCTTTGCAATGGCAGAGCGTCACCTGAATGCCCAGTTTGGCGACGATCTGGTCGATCACAAGACCTGGGTGATCGCCGGTGACGGCTGCCTGATGGAAGGCATCAACCACGAAGCCGTGGGTCTTGCCGGCACGCTGAAGCTCGGTCGCCTCAACGTGCTGTGGGACGACAACAAGATCACGATTGACGGCGATACGTCGCTTTCGACCACAGAAGACATCCTTGGACGCTACACTGCGTCGGGATGGCATGTCACCACATGCGATGGCCATGACTTTGCAGATATCGCCCGCGCTCTGGCCGAAGCCGAAGCCGATCCGCGCCCGTCACTGGTTGCCTGCCGGACGGTCATTGGCAAAGGTGCGCCGAACAAGCAGGGCGGCCACAACGTCCACGGCTCGCCGCTGGGCGCCGATGAGATCACTGCGGCGCGCGAATATCTGGGCTGGACAGCTGTTCCTTTTGAAGTCCCGGCAGACACTCTGGCCAACTGGCGCGCTTCGGCAGACGCAGGCAAGGCGGCTCGTGCTGCATGGGAAGGTCGCGCTGCCAGCAATCCCAAGGCTGCAGAACTCGCCCGCCGCATGGCTGGCGAACTTCCTGCGGAAACCGGCTACGATGCCTACATCCAGTCCCTGATCGCCAATCCGCCCAAGGTTGCCACGCGCAAATCCAGCGAAATGGCGCTTGAGGCGTTCACAGCGAACGTGCCCGAAATGGTCGGTGGTTCGGCGGACCTTACCGGGTCGAACAACACCAAGACCAAGTCGACTACGCCGTTCGCCCCGGAAAGCTACGACGGTCGCTATGTCTATTATGGCATCCGCGAATTCGGCATGGCCGCCGCAATGAACGGCATGGCGTTGCATGGCGGTGTGATTCCCTATGGCGGGACGTTCCTGATCTTCTCGGACTATTGCCGCAACGCGATCCGGCTTTCGGCGCTTCAGCACCAGCGCGTGATCTATGTTTTGACGCACGATTCCATCGGTCTCGGCGAAGATGGGCCGACCCATCAGCCGGTCGAGCATGTCATGTCGCTCCGCATGATCCCGAACCTGCTGGTCTTCCGCCCAGCCGACGCGATTGAAACCGCCGAGGCATGGTCACTCGCGCTGGCCAACAACGATCGGCCCAGCGTTCTGGCGCTTACCCGTCAGAACCTGGCTCCCGTGCGTTTCGATGCTGACATGCAGAGCGCAAAGGGGGCTTACCGCCTCGTCGCAGCCAATGCTGCGCGCAAGGTCGTTCTGTTGGCCACCGGCTCGGAAGTGGCGATTGCCAAGGACGTTGCGGCAGCACTCGAAGTACAGGGCATCGGCGCAGACGTTGTGTCGTTCCCATGCTGGGAGCTTTTCGAAGAGCAGGATGCGGCCTACAAGGCCGATCTGTTGCCGCCGGATGCGCTCAAGGTGTCAATTGAAGCAGGCGTGACGCTGGGTTGGCAGAAGTATGTCGGCGATGGCCTGACCATCGGCATCGACACCTTCGGCGCATCGGCTCCGATCGATGTTCTCTATGACCATTTCGGCCTCACCGCCGACAAGATTGTCCCGCAGATCCTTTCGCGGGTTTCGTAAATCAACAGGAGATACCTGACATGGCTATCAAGGTTGCAATCAACGGTTTCGGTCGCATCGGGCGCAACGTGGCCCGCGCCATCCTCGAACGGCCCGATTGCGGCCTTGAGCTGGTTTCGATCAACGATCTTGCCGATGCGAAGGCCAACGCCCTGCTGTTCAAGCGTGACAGCGTCCATGGCGCGTTTTCGGGCGACGTTTCGGTTGATGGCAACGATCTGATCGTCAACGGTCAGCGCATCCAGGTTACGGCAGAGCGTGATCCCGCCAACCTGCCGCACGCCGCCAACGGCATCGACATTGCGCTCGAATGCACCGGCTTCTTCACCAACCGTGATGGCGGCCAGAAGCATATTGATGCCGGTGCCAAGCGCGTCCTGATCTCGGCTCCTGCCAAGAACGTCGATCTCACCGTCGTCTATGGTGTGAACCATGACAAGTTGACGGGCGATCACAAGATCGTGTCGAATGCATCGTGCACCACCAACTGCCTCGCGCCGATGGCCAAGGTTTTGCACGAAGCGATCGGCATCGAGCGCGGTCTGATGACCACGATCCACTCGTACACCAACGATCAGAAGATCCTCGACCAGATCCACAGCGATCCGCGCCGTGCCCGCGCTGCTGCGATGAACATGATCCCCACCAGCACTGGCGCTGCCGTGGCTGTGGGTGAAGTTCTGCCCGACCTGAAGGGCAAGCTCGACGGTTCGTCGATCCGCGTGCCGACCCCGAACGTGTCGGTCGTCGATCTGACGTTTACGCCAAAGCGAGACACCACGCTTGAAGAAGTCAACGGCGTGCTCAAAGCTGCTGCCGAAGGCGCGCTGAAGGGCGTGCTCGGTTACACCGAAGAGCCGCTCGTCTCGATCGACTTCAACCACGACGCACACTCGTCGACCATTGACAGCCTCGAAACCGCTGTTCTTGAAGGCAAGCTTGTCCGCGTCCTTTCGTGGTACGACAACGAGTGGGGCTTCTCCAACCGTATGCTCGATACTGCGGGCGCGATGGCGAAGTTTCTGTAAGAACGCTCTGATATGAACGGGCGTCTCGGAGGCATTGCACGGCACGACAGGTCGCGCGGGCCGATCGAGACGCTCGATCACGTTTCGGTCACACGCGAACTCGGGGTTCGGGGTGACCTGCGCGGTGCGATCCGCCCCGGCAAGTCGGGGCGTCGGCAGGTATCGCTGATCGAGGCTGAAAGCTGGGCGGCGGCGCTCTCCGAGCTGCAGCCCGCACCAGACCACGCGATGCCGTGGTACATTCGCCGCGCCAACCTTCTGGTCGAAGGCGTTCGTTTGCCGCGGGAACCGGGCAGGGTCATCGCCATCGGCAAGACCTTGCGGATCGAAATAACCTGCGAATGTGATCCATGCAGCCGCATGGACGAAATCCAGCCCGGACTGAAACTTGCGCTGATGCCTGATTGGCGCGGCGGCGTGCTCGGCCGGGTGCTGACCGACGGTGAAATTTTCGTCGGCGACGAAGTGAGGATCGAGGAATGAGCTTCAAGACGCTTGATGATCTGGGCGACCTTACCGGCAAGACCGTACTGGTCCGCGAAGACCTCAACGTGCCAATGGCCGATGGCGCCGTCACGGACGACACCCGCCTGCGCGCCACCGTCGCCACGCTGTGCGAACTGGCAGACAAGGGGGCAAAAGTTCTCGTTCTTGCCCATTTTGGCCGCCCCAAAGGCCAACCTTCTGAAGAATTCTCACTGAAGAAGCTCGCTGCGCCGCTTGCTCATGTGCTTGGTCGCCCGGTCAGCTACATTGATTGGGAAGGTGACAAGGCTGCTATTGCCGCGCTGGCACCCGGTGCCATCGCGGTCCTTGAAAACACCCGTTTCTTCGGAGGCGAGGAAAAGAACGACCCCGCCGTTGTGGCGCGCTTTGCCAGTCTTGGCGACATCTACGTTAACGACGCGTTCTCTGCTGCACACCGCGCACACGCTTCGACCGAAGGCCTCGCCAAGGCGCTGCCAGCCTATGCCGGACGTGCGATGGAAGCTGAGTTGAAGGCACTTCAGAAGGCTCTTGGTGCACCTGAGCGTCCTGTTGCGGCCGTCGTGGGCGGGGCAAAGGTTTCGACCAAGCTCGACGTGCTCAAGCACCTCGTCAGCAAGGTCGATCATCTGATTATCGGTGGCGGTATGGCCAACACCTTCCTCGCTGCGCGCGGCGTGGCGGTCGGCAAGTCGCTGTGTGAACATGATCTGACCGGCACTGCCGAGGAAATTCTCGAAAACGCGGACAAGGCGGGCTGCACGGTCCACTTGCCTTACGACGTTGTGGTTTCGAAGGAATTTGCGGCCAATCCACCGTCGCTGCGTACCTGCAATGTTCATGAAGTTGCAGCCGACGAAATGATCCTCGATGTCGGTCCCGCCGCTGTCGAAGCGCTGGCCGATGTGCTCAAGACCTGCCGCACGCTTGTCTGGAACGGCCCGATGGGCGCTTTCGAGACTGAGCCTTTCGATACGGCAACTATTGCACTCGCGAAGACTGCTGCCGCGCTGACCAAGGAAGGCTCGCTTGTCTCCGTCGCAGGAGGCGGTGATACCGTCGCTGCGCTCAACCATGCTGGTGTTGCAGGGGATTTCTCCTATGTGTCGACGGCAGGCGGCGCATTCCTCGAATGGATGGAAGGCAAGGAATTGCCCGGCGTCGCCGCACTGGAAGCGTAAAAAATTCTGGAGCGTGTGTTGCACTGCGGCACGCGCTCCCTTATGGCGTGACTTCGCATAGGTATGCGCCTTATTTCCAGACGCTCGCATAATGGCTGAGCGTCTTTTTACGGCGCATTCGCGCATAGGTATGCGGAGCCGGTATTCCGGGGTTTCCGCCAGAATAGGACGGACCGATGAACACGACCGAGATGACTGCGAAGATGGCAAACGGAAACGGCTTCATCGCCGCGCTCGACCAGTCGGGCGGTTCCACTCCCAAGGCACTCGCAGGCTATGGCGTGACCGAAGATGCCTGGACCACCGAAGAGGAAATGTTCGGCCTGATCCACGAGATGCGCGCCCGCATCATCCGTTCGGACGCGTTCCACGGTGAGAAGGTCATCGGCGCAATCCTGTTCGAACGCACGATGGACGGCTATGTTGATGGCAAGTCTGTGCCAGCTGCCTTGATCGAAAAAGGCGTCGTACCGTTCATCAAGATCGACAAGGGCCTTGAGGATGAGGTCAACGGCGTCCAGCTGATGAAGCCGATGCCGACGCTTGATGCGTTGCTCGAAAAGTCCAAGGCGCTCGGCGTCTATGGCACCAAGGAACGCTCGGTCATCAACTCGGCCAACCGCGAAGGCATTGCCGCTGTGGTCGCGCAGCAGTTCGAGGTTGGCAAGCAGGTGCTCAGCCATGGCATGATGCCGATCATCGAACCCGAAGTGAACATCAAGAGCGAAACCCGCGCCGAATGCGACGCCATCCTGCTCGATGAAATCCTCAAGGCGCTCGACACGTTGCCGGAAGGCACGCAAGTCATGCTCAAGCTCTCGCTCCCCGTCGCGCCTTGCACGTTCGATCCGCTGGTCAATCACCCCAAGGTGCTGCGCGTCGTTGCGCTCTCTGGCGGTTACAAGCGCCCCGAAGCTTGTGTTGAACTTGCCAAGAACACCGGCATCATCGCCAGCTTCAGCCGCGCTCTGCTCGAAGACCTGCGCCACCAGATGACCGACGCGGAATTCGACGCTGCGCTGGGCGCGGCCATCAACGACATCTACACCGGCTCAACGCAAAAGACGCTCGTCGCCGCATAACCACCCGTTTGAGAGGACGGAAAGGCCGCCCCGCCACCAGCAAAGCTGGGGCGGGGCGTTTTATTGGTTTATGCTGAAATGGAATGAGTAGTCCGACGGCTTCAATGGCTTGCCGGTCATCTTGCCAGGCTCAACGGTATCAAGCACCAGTCCGTCGCCCGCGGGTTGTCCCAACGTAAACTGCCTTCGCTCTGCCGTGCCCCCGCGCATAACGGTTGTATCGACCACAACCTGGCCAGCCCAGACACATCGTGCGTTCATCGGGCAGCGGCTGTCCTCAATCACACTTTCTGGCCGAATCTTCACCGCTGCTACGCGCGTCGTTTGCCCGATCACGGCAAAACCATCGCTGCGCTCGGATACGGGAATGGTTGCGCAACCGGTCAGGCTGGCGAGGGTCACAAGGGCAAAGAATGCTGTTTTCATGTCCAGCACAATGCACCCGATTGATGAACCGTTCTGGAACCGGCGTTGCAGGCAAGGCAGACTCCCGATAAGGCGCGCGCCATGGCCAAGCTATCCTCAGAACTCTACCTGATCTCTCCGCTCGACGTCGGCGGGAATTTCCCCGACCGCCTTTCCCGCGCGCTTGACGCGGGGCCGGTCGCTGCGTTCCAATTCCGCGTGAAGGATATGGACGAACACGCAGCAGCAATTCTTGCCGAGCCGCTCCAGCGCATCTGCGCGGACCACGAAGTGGCTTTCATCGTCAATGACTCTATTAGCCTCGCCAAACGCCTCGGCGCGGACGGTGTCCACCTTGGGCAGGAAGATGGTGACATCACGGATGCGCGCGAACGCCTCGGCCGCAACGCCCAGATCGGCGTGACGTGCCATGACAGTCGCCATTTTGCGATGGACGCTGGCGATCAGGGTGCCGACTACGTTGCCTTTGGCGCGTTCTTCCCTTCGACCACCAAGGAAACCAAGCACGTCGCCGGCCTTGATCTGCTCGAATGGTGGCAATCGATCTTCGAACTGCCCTGTGTCGCCATTGGCGGCATCACGCCTGCCAATTGCGCACCACTGGTTCAGGCTGGCGCAGATTTCCTCGCGGTGAGCAATGCCGTGTGGAACGGAGATGAAGCAGCCAATGTTGCGGCGTTCTTCGATGCGATCCGCGCCAATCCCCGCGTAAGTTCCGACGCCTGACGGAACACTGACCGTGTCCGGTGGTTCTGTAGCAACACAGACCCCGGAGCCATGATGTCTCGATCATTTAATGCCGCCATCACCTTGACAATCGCGGGAATCGCACTCTCCGCCTGCCAATCTGAGAAAGCCGATCCTGCCGCCTCTGAAAGTGCTGTGGCAAACGCGCTGTCGTTCGTCGTTCCAATGGCATCGAATGATCCCGCACCCGGTCAGGCTGCCGAGCCAGAGGAGGCTGCGCGCCCTGTGATGCAAGCACAAGTCGTGCTCGAAAGGCTCGGCTTTGCACCCGGCGTGATTGACGGGAAGACCGGTCTGTCCACCACCAATGCTGTAACCGGCTTTCAGAAGGCCAATGACCTGCCCGTCACTGGCAAATTTGATGACCCGACAATGCAGGCACTGGCGCGCTGGTCGAACATAGCTGCCACGCGCATCGTCACAATCCCGGACGACTTTGCAAAAGGTCCATTCGCACCCCTCCCAAAAGACCCGGCAGAGCAGTCCACACTGCCTGAGATGGCTTACACATCCCTCGACGAAAAGCTGGCGGAGCGATTTCACACCACGCCGGAAGTGCTGCGTGGATTGAACCCGCAACTGCAGAATGCACCCTTCGCAGCCGACCAGAAGATCCGCGTTCCGAACGTTGGTGGAGATCGGATCGATCCGGCTCAAGTGGACAACAAGGGATGGCTGGCCACTTTGGCAACACTTGGCGTCAGCGATGCGCAGCCCGACGCAGCTAAGATCATCGTGAGAAAATCGAAGGGCACACTTGAAGTTTACGATGACGCGGACAAGCTTGTCGCACTTTTCACCGTCACCACTGGTTCCGAAAAAGATCCGCTGCCGCTGGGGGATTGGACAATCAACGGCAAGTCCTACAATCCAGAGTTCAGTTATAACCCCAGCCTGTTCTGGGACGTGCCCGACAGCAAGGGCGAGCATATGCTTCCGCCAGGGCCAAATGGCCCGGTCGGTGTCGTTTGGATCGATCTGTCCAAGGAGCACTACGGCATTCACGGCACGCCTGAGCCGCACACAATCGGCCGCGCCGAAAGCCACGGCTGTGTGCGCCTTACCAACTGGGATGCCGCACGGCTTGCGCAGATGGTCAGCGGCTCGACGAAGGTTTCGTTCGTAAGCTGATGCGGCTTCCCACAAGCGCCCTGCCGTGCAAAACAGGGCGCTTGTTGTATCGGATGGAGCGCGCATGACGGGGATCGCCAGCCCAAGGGAACTGACACTGCGAGGCGTCCTGCTGGGCGCGATCCTGACGGTCGTGTTCACTGCGGCCAACGTCTACCTCGGCCTGCGCATCGGCCTGACATTTGCCACCTCTATTCCGGCAGCGGTCATTTCGATGGCCGTCCTGCGCGCGTTTTCCGATGCGACGATCCAGGAAAACAACATCGTCCAGACAATTGCCAGCTCGGCAGGCACGCTCTCGGCCATCGTGTTCGTGCTGCCTGGGCTGGTGATGGTCGGATGGTGGGCGGATTTCCCCTACTGGGAATCCGTCGCGGTGATTGCAGTCGGCGGCATTCTTGGTGTGATGTACTCAGTGCCGTTGCGTCGAGCATTGGTGACAGGCTCTGACCTGCCGTACCCGGAAGGTGTTGCGGCAGCCGAAGTCCTGAAGGTTGGCGCAGGCGTCGGCGGAGCAGAGGAAAACCGCAAAGGCCTTGCTGCCGTCACTGCCGGTGGTCTGCTTTCCGCGCTCTATCCGCTGTTGGCCAAGATGAAGCTTGCAGTCGAAGAAGTGGGTGGCGCGTTCAAGGTCGGTTCGGGCGGATCAATGCTGTTTGGAGGTCTGTCACTCGCTCTGGTTGGCGTCGGACATCTCGTTGGCCTTGCGGTTGGCATTTCGATGCTGATCGGCATTGTGATCAGTTTTGGCGTATTGCTCCCGCAATTGACTGCTGGCGGAATTCCTCCGGGTACCGACCTTGCCGATTTCGTTGGCACCATTTTCCGCGAGAAAATCCGCTTCATTGGTGCAGGCACCATTGGCGTCGCTGCAATCTGGACCTTGCTGCGCGTGATCGGCCCCATTGTGCGCGGAGTCACCGCAGCAATCGCGGCGAACGTTTCGCGCAAAGGTGGTGGCAACGCCAGCCTCGACATCACCGAGCGTGATATTCCCATCGGCATCGTAGGTGGCACGATCCTAGCGTCGATGATTCCAATTGCACTACTTTTGGCTGATTTCGCAGTCGGCGGTCCGGTTGCGGCTGCTCTTGGCATGACGTTGATCGCATCAGTTGTCTATGTGCTGATCGCAGGGATTATCATTGCTTCCGTCTGTGGCTACATGGCAGGCCTGATTGGCGCTTCGAACAGCCCCATTTCAGGCGTAGGCATTCTTGCCGCGCTTGGCATTTCATTGCTTCTTCTCGGGCTGTTCGGGCAGGGTGGCAGTGAGGAAGACACGAAGGCGCTGGTCGCCTTCGCACTTTTTGTAACTGCGATCGTCTTCGGCGTCGCCACGATCTCGAACGACAACCTGCAGGATCTTAAGACAGGCCAGCTGGTTGGCGCGACGCCATGGCGTCAACAGGTCGCACTGATCCTTGGTGTGCTGTTCGGCGCGCTGGTGATTCCGCCGATCCTTGATCTGCTCAACTCTACATTCGGTTTTCAGGGCGCGCCCGGGGCAGGGCCGGATGCATTGTCAGCACCGCAGGCCTCGCTGATCTCGGCCATTGCGCAAGGAGTGCTGGGCGGCAGCCTTGATTGGGACCTCGTCGGACTCGGCGCGGCCATCGGCACTGGGGTGATCGCCGCAGACGAACTGCTCACGCGCTCAGGCAAAGGCTCGCTGCCCCCGCTCGCTGTCGGCATGGGCATGTATCTGCCCACGCAGGTAACGATGATGGTCGTTCTGGGCACCGTGCTTGGCCACCTGTACAACAAGTGGTCTGCACGCCAGTCCGCGCCCGAATTTGCCGAGCGAATGGGCGTGCTGACCGCCACCGGCCTCATTGTGGGTGACAGCTTGTTCAATATTGCCTTCGCAGCGATTGTCGCTGGCACTGACAACACCGAGGCACTTGCGGTGGTGGAGGACTTTTCCGTCAGCTTGCCATTTGGCGTCACAGCTTTTGCCGCGATCATTGCCTACGCCTACTGGCGGATGCGGCGTGACAGTATTTCGGCTTAGCCCGGCGTCGCTATCCTGATCGGCCCCGCGTGAACGCAGCGGATGCCAATTTGCGTATCATCTTGCGCGACTTCTCGCAGGATTTCTTCCCCGTCCATAACAAACCTGCGCCCGGAAAAAGTGCCACTGGTTAATGTTACGCGATCTGCCAGCCGCAAATACGTGCCGGTGGAGTTATCCGGCGCAACATAGCTCGAATCTGCAATCGTCTGAAAACCCAGTTCTGGCTTCTCTGCGGCGAGCGTGTTCGCGTCTCCGGGAATTTCGCAAGTCCAACCACCTTTCTGCAACACCATGAGCTTGCCCCCAGGCACGGCCTGTGCGGCGCTGGCCAAGGTGATGGCGGCGATGGTGATAACAGGAAGGCGCTTCATTGCTCTCTGCTAGCACGCCCGCCCCATTTCAGGCAATCGCGCTTGAAGCTGCGGCTTTGAACGGCTAAGGGCCGCGCTTCCCTACTCACGGTAAGGTTCTTTCCATCATGAAGATCAGCGGCGTGGACATCCGTCCGGGCAATATCCTGGAATACGAAAAGGGCATCTGGAAGGTCGCCAAGACCCAGCATACCCA
>NZ_NCII01000084.1 GCF_002256775.1 Novosphingobium sp. 17-62-19
TCAGGGCACCGAGTAAACCAAAATCGGCGTCAGCGCCCGCAGAATAGCCATCACGCCACCAGCGTCAGCCGGAAACCACATTGTTCGAGGTTCCCTATAGTGTATCAGTCCAATCCCGCGAATAAGAGCATGAACGATGGCATTCCGGATTCGATAATCTATTATAATTGGGCCGCAGCGCGTTTGAACAAATATCCGACATTCGTGCTTAACAATGTTAACTACGTTTACCTGAACGGAGACGTTAAGAAACAAAGTATCCATCCAATTTCAACTCCAGGCGAATATGTTGCTGGAACCGGAGAATATTATACCGAAGGCACGTTCCCGCTGGTTTCGGGCGAACAGCTTCTGTCACCGCTGAAGCAATTCGCCGCGATCGTACGTCTGGATTATGCGCTGACGGATTCGATCAGCTATTCCGCGCGAGCCGATTATGGGCACACCCTTTATGAAGGGACGACCAGCTATTATCGCGAAGATAGCCGCAATACTTGGCTGAACGGCGTCGGCGGCGCCGTGGCCCAGCTCGACAACCCCTATCTGCCCAGCGCGATCCGTCAGTTCATGGTTGCGAATAGGCTTACGAGACTTCCCCTTGCCCGCATCTACCCGGAGTTCGGCATCAGGCGAGACGTGCAGGAGCGCGATACGATTACCTTTGCCAACGACCTTTCAGGCGGGCTTGTGGGCAATCTGGATTGGAGTGTGTTTTTCCAGTACGGGCGCGCTGTCAACAATATCAAGAACCCCGGTACGCTCAGGGCCTCACGCTGGATTGCCGCGCGTGATGTGATCTCTGATCCTGTGTCGGGCGATCCGATCTGCCGCGACGTGGCGGCGCGGGCGGCAGGCTGCGTCCCCTATAATGTGTTCGGCAGTGACGCACCGACGGCGGAGCAGCGCGAATGGATGTTCGCTACGCGGCACGAACGGCGGGTGACGACCCAGGCCATCTTTGGCGGCAGCATCGTCGGTTCAGTCTTTTCCCTGCCCTATGGTGATGTTTCCATCGCGGTCGGCGCGGAACATCGCAAGGAAACGCTGAAGACGACCGAGGACGCGCTGGCCATCCCCGGTGAACTCGCCCATTCGGGTGGCGTCACCCGCCATGCGGAGATCGACGCGTCGCTCAGCGTGTCCGAACTCTATGGCGAAATGGTCGTGCCATTGCTGCGCGATCTGCCGTTCGTGCATCGACTGGAGATTGAAGGCGCCTATCGATATTCGGACTATAACACGTTCGGCGCCACCGACACCTGGAAAGCGGGCCTGACATGGGCGCCGGTGCAGGGAATCACCTTGCGCGGTGTCCGCTCACATAGTGTGCGCGTTCCCAATTTTGGTGAACTGTACGAGCCGATCAACACCGGGCCGTCGAATCTGGACGACCCCTGCGAAGCCCAGAATATCAACCTCAGCGCGACGCGTGAGGCGAACTGTCGCGCGCTCGGTATCGGCAGGCCGGGATTGGCCAGTCAGGAAACGTCGATGGTCACCACCGGTGGCAACCCTGCCCTGACTCCGGAGACATCAAACAGCCTGACCCTAGGCATCATTCTCCAGCCGAAATTCTTCCCCGGCCTGGATGTCACGATCGACTATTGGGATATCGACATTAAGAATGTCATCACCCAGTTCACCGGCAATCAGATCGCCAATTATTGCGTCGACCTTCCGACCATCGACAATGCCTTCTGCAGGGCGTTGACCCGCGATCCCAACAGCCTGGTTCGCGCCATCGCCACCCTGTCCACACAACAGATCAACGCATCGAACCTGAAGGCACGAGGCGTGGACTTTGGCGTCAATTATCGGACCGGCATTGGCGAAGGACAGTTCAGCATCGGCTTCAAGGGCACCTACCTCATCAAGAAGGAGGTCGAAGCAGTGCCGGGGATCGAGGCGAGCGTGCTGAAGCAGGTGACGGGATGGGCCGACCCGCGCTTCCGGGGCAATGTCTTCGCCAGCTACGGGATCGGCGGCTTTAATATTGCATGGAACACTCGCATCCGTGGGTCTGCGCTTCACCTCACCAATGCTGCATCCGATGAGACCTTTGACACCAACAAGGTGCCAGGCCGGGTCTATAACGATATGTCACTGGGATATGACATTAACGAAAATTACCGCATCACCTTCGGCATAAACAATGTGTTCGATGTGCAACCGCCTCAGGTTCCCGACACCTATATGGGCGCGGGTGGCATTTTCGACAATATCGGCAGGAACTTCTTCGTGAGCGTCAACACGAAGCTTTGATCCCGATCACAAATCCACGCGCGGACAGGAAAGTCGATGCCTCCTGGTTCATCCAGGAGGCATCGGTTCGCTCCACCGCATCGGGTCCTGCTGATCAATTCCGGCCGGAATCGGACGAGATCGACATCCATCCATCGGAGGCGGAGCAATGAAGACGCATCGAACGATCCAAAGGGCTAAGACCGGTGTCATCTGGGCGGCTGCGCTGTTGGTGCATCCCGCAACGGCCAACGCGACCGAGGACAGACAAGCCCAATGCGGGGCGTTCACCGTAGCCGTCATTCCCGACACGCAGAATTATGTCGATTACAAGCATCAAAAGGCTGCTGGATTTCCGATCGACAGCGCGGAACTATTCTACGAGCAGATGCGCTATGTGGCCGACCATGCGCAAAGCGTGGGCGGCGACATCGTATTTGCCACGCATCTGGGTGATGTCTGGCAGCATTATTCGCAGTGGTCGGACCCTGCCCATACGGCACGTGGCTTCAAGGCCATGCCCAATGCCATGAGCTCGGAAGTCGCAGAAAGTCCGAGAGAGCAGACGCGGACGGTCGAAATTCCAAGCGCTATCAATGGCTTCGAGCTGATCGCGGGGCGGCTGCCCTTCTCGGTTGTGCCCGGCAATCATGATTTCGACGCGCTGTGGACAGACCCCACGCACCCGCCGCGACCCGAGGCGACGGGGCGACTGAAGACTGGAATCCGCCACCTGGGCGGCCTTGCCGGCTTCCAGTCCGCCTTTTCCGATCAGTCGGTCTTCTTCAAGTCACAGCCTTGGTATGTCGATTCCCATGACGGAGGCGCCGACAGCGCGCAGATCTTCGCCTCGGGCCAGTGCCGCTTCCTGCACATCGGCCTGCAATATCAGGCGCCGGACGCTTCGCTAGCCTGGGCGACACGCGTGATCCACCGTTTCCCGAACATGCCGACGATTGTCACTACCCACGATTATCTGGATCGCGATGGTGCGCGCGACGACAATTCCAACCCCGACAACAGCATCCTCGATTTTCGCGACAACAATCCGCAGATGATCTGGGACGAGTTCATCAGCCGTAACGACCAGATATTCCTAGTGCTCAGTGGCCATATCGGTGGACAGGGCTATAGCGTCGACCGCAATCTATTTGGGCATGAAGTCCATCAGATGATGGCGGACTATCAGGGCCGATGGCAGGTCGCCAAGGATTTGGGCCGAAAAGATTCCGGCGCCACGCTTGGCGACGGCTGGATGCGGTTGCTGACCTTCCGGCTGGATGGCGACAAGCCGACTGTTCGCGTGCGCACCTATTCAACTCATTACAAAAAATTCAGCATAGAAATGAAGGATTATGCCGCCTGGTACAAAGAACATGAAGGCTTCGCAGACCTTCCCGACGCGGAATATCTGAGGCGCGACGATTTCGTCATTGGCCTCGGCGATTTTCATCAACGGTTCGATTCCACGAAGAGGAGTGACGATGACGCTGCAAACTGACGGTCTCGATCGACGTACTCTGCTTCGCTCCACGGGGGGCCTCCTATTGGCGTCCGGTATTGGATCGTTTCCGCTATGGGCGGCGCCGCTCGGCGCGAATCCGTTCATGCTCGGTGTCGCCTCGGGCGATCCCTGGCCGGATGGCTTCGTCATCTGGACCCGGCTCGCACCGCGGCCGCTGGACGAGCATGGCGGGATGCCGACAGCGGCAGTGCCCGTGCGCTGGGAAGTGTCGGAAGATGAGCGCTTCTCTCGCGTCGTTCGCAAGGGCGAAGCCATCGCGCGGCCTGAACTCGCCCATGCGGTACATGTCGAAGTCGACGGCCTGTTGCCGCATCGCACCTATTGGTATCGGTTCAGCATCGCCGGGACCGACGTCAGCCCCGTCGGCCGGGCCAGAACGGCACCTGCGCCCGGCGATCTTCCCGACCGGGTGCGGATCGGGGTTGCGGGCTGCCAGCATTATGAGACAGGTTATTTTGACGCCTGGCGCCACCTTTCGGCGGAGCCTGATCTCGACCTTATCTTTCATTATGGCGATTATATCTATGAAGGCGGTGGCCGGTCACTGGGCGAACCCAGTCCGGGCGCGGCAAAGGTGGTCCGCCAGCATGTCGGGGGCGAGATATATAGCCTTGACGACTATCGCCGCCGCTATGCCCTTTACAAATGCGATCCACAGTTGCAGGCCGCACATGCCGCCTGCGCCTTTGCCGCCTCTTTCGACGATCATGAAGTCGATAACAATTGGGCGGGCGTCATCGATCAGGACGGCACTGATCCCGGGTTGTTCATGCTGCGCCGCGCCGCCGCTTTCCAGGCCTGGTATGAACATATGCCGGTGCGCCGGGCGCAACTTCCCACATTGTCGGGAGTCACTGCCTATCGCCGACTGGACTATGGACGGTTGTTACGCGTGCATGTGCTGGACACACGCTCCCACCGGTCTGACCAGCCGTGCAATGACGGCAAGATCAAAGCCTGCCCGCCCGAGGCGCATGTGTCGTCGACACTCCTTGGCGCCGTGCAGGAGCAATGGCTGGACGAGGGCCTGGGCCATGGCAGGGCCTGGAACCTGCTGGCACAGCAGATATTGGTGATGCCCTATGACCGGAGTGGACCGAATGCGCCTGCCCCCGACTTCGCCTTTGATGATTGGGATGGCTATCGCCCGGCACGCGCGCGGCTGGTCGAGAGCATCCGGCGCCATGACCTGTCCAATGTCGTCATTGCCTCAGGCGATTATCATCGCCATTTTGTAGGCACCGTACCTGAGCGCGACGACGCTCTTGACGGCAGGATGGCGGCTATCGAATTCCTCGCCACTTCAATTAGTTCAAATGGCAATGGTCGGCCGATTCCAGACGTGGATTATCAACTGTCCAACAATCCGCATTTGAAGCTTATAACGGACCAGCGCGGTTATCAGCTATTCGACATCACGCCAAAACTATGGAGGACTGACGTCAAGGTTGTCGATCAGGTCGAGCGTTCGGGCGGTAAGCTGAGCATGCTCGCGAGTTTCGTTGCAACACCTGATCGGGTCGCTGTCGAGCGAGCATGAGCCGCGCTGTGACAGTTGTGAGAGTAGAGGGTAAGGTTGCCCACAAAGTCACCGCAATCATTCTCTTCCCCACCGGCCGTGAACCTTGGCGCGTTCCGTTCAAGGTTCACGCTCTATTAGGGGGCCTGTCAACGCAAACTGCAGCGCGGTAATTACGGGCAATGAGCAAGCCTGTCACCAGCCCTTTTCGCTACTACAACTCATCGCCCGAGGTGATCCGTCCCGTGGTGACGATGTATGCGCGCTAGCCATTAAGTCTGCGGAACGTCGAGGACCTGCTTTTCGAACGGAGCATCGATATGTGCCACGACAAAGTAAGGCTTTGGCGGAACCGTGTCGGCCCGCTCTTCGCCAGCGATTTTCGGCGGCAGAGCATCAGCCGGATGAGAGGCTTCCGTCACTGGCGGTGGAGCCTCGACGAGATGCACATGAAAATCAACAGCGAGATAGTCTGTCTCTGGCGCGCGGAAGATCGAGGCTCAGGACCTATTAAACTGCTTGCGAATGAATCGATCAGTTGGTTCAACGGCGGCGCGAGGAGGTGCTGCCATGAGTGATCTGATGTGGTTGTCGGAGGCGCAGATGCGCCGGATCGAGCCACATTTTCCGCTGTCGCGCGGGATGCCTCGGGTCGATGATCGCCGCATTATCAGCGGCATCATCTTCGTGATCCGTAATGGCCTGCGGTGGCGCGATGCCCCTGTGGAGTGCGGGCCGGCGAAGACGATCTACAACCGGTTCATCCGCTCGAGCCGTATGGGCGTGTTCAACAGAATTTTCGCGGCACTGTCCGCCAAGGGTGGCAAGCCGGGCCAGTTGATGATCGATACCAACCATCTCAAAGCGCACCGGACGGCAGCCAGCCTGCTTAAAAAGGGGCTGTTCCCCGACGTATCGGACGCACCAAAGGTGGCCTGAACTCCAAGCTTCACGCCGTCTGCGATGGCAAAGCCCGGCCACTGGTGATGCTCCTCAGCGAAGGGCAGATGAGCGACTACAAGGGCGCGGCGCTGATGATCGACGCCTTGCCTAGGGCAAAAGCGCTGTTGGCCGATCAGGGCCAGCGCCACACGATCGAGAACATGTTCGGCAAACTCAAGGACTGGCGCCGCATTCATACCCGTTACGACAGATGCGCCCACACGTTCATGTCAGCCATCTGCATCGCTGCAACCGTCATCTTCTGGCACAATCAATGAGATGGGGTGGTTGCCGCCGTCCCGAACGGCATCGCAATGTGCCAAAAAAGTGGTGTTGAAGGCCACTTAGCGGAAAGGACGGCAACAATGCAGAAAAATACGATGATCGGTGTGGATCTGGCAAAGGCTGTTTTTCAGGTCCACGGCCCGTCGATGACGGGGCAAGAGAAGTTCCGCAAGAAGCTGTCGCGGCAAAGTTTCCCCAGGTTCATGGCCGAGCAGCCTCCAGCGGTGGTTGTTATGGAAGCTTGTGGCAGCGCGCATTACTGGGCCCGCGAGATGATCAGGCTTGGCCATGAGGCGAAGCTAATTGCACCACATTACGTGAAGCCATTTGTGAAGCGGCAGAAGAACGATGCCGCAGACGCGCAGGCCATAGTGATCGCGGCCCAACGGCCTGAAATGCGCTTTGTCGAGCCGAAGTGTGCTGAACAACAAAGCCGGGCGATTTTGTTCTGCGCTCGAGAAAGGCTCGTCCGCCAGCGCACCGAATTGATCAATGCACTCAGGGCGGGCCTCTATGAATACGGCCATGCTGTTCCGCAGGGAATCCATCAGATCAAACAGATCGAGGAAATCCTTGATGCGCCGAACAGCGACCTGCCCGATTTGGTGCGTGAGGAATGCCGCGACCTGTTGGAACAGATCGCCGAACAGTCGGTTCACATCAACGCTCGAACCGCGAAGATCAAGGTTCTCGCGGCTGAGGCCGACACCGCGCGGCGCTTGCAGACGATCCCCGGAGTTGGCCCGTTGACCGCGCTGGCAGTTGAGGCTTTTGCCCCGCCGATAGACAGCTTTAGCTGTGGCCGCGACTTTGCGGCCTGGCTGGGCCTCGTTCCGCGCCAGTTCTCCTCAGGGGGTAAGGAGCGGCTTGGTCGCACTTCCAAGGCTGGGCAGGCTGATATCCGCAGGCTGCTGATCATAGGCGCCATGTCGCGTCTGAACTGGCTGGGCCGAAAATCAATCCTAGCGGATTCGTGGCTGGCGCGCATTGCAGCGCGAAAGCCGCGGATGCTTGTGGCAATTGCTTTGGCCAACAAGATGGCACGGACAATCTGGGCATTGATGGCAAAGAATGAGGATTACCGAGTTCCGGCACTGGTGGCGGCAGCATGAGCAACATGCTGCACAATCTGCTAAAGGCCGGATAAAGGGGGTGTGAGAAGGCGACGACTCGAATGGGCAAAATGATCGAACAGATCTGGGTCAGAAAAACCAGTTCAGGACTCTGAGCGATACAGCTCGCCAATGAGATTTGGATCTGATCTGCGGATCACCATACCGGCCAGCGGCTTCCGACAATGCCGCAATCGAAGGCCTTACAGAAGACCGCACTCGATGACTCGCACACTCGGATCAAAATCTTCATGTACCACGGGCGGCAACCACAGAAGTCCTGGGCCTAGGCTTCAGTGCCAATGCCAACAAAACGAGCGGCAGTCACAATACTGCAAGCGGAGACAAGTTGTTTGGACGTCTCTTATTTCAACTGTACAGCTCATCCGAGTTGTTGCTTGCATTCCGGCGATGCGCCACGTATGCTGTAGCATTCGACTACTGTGGAAGAAAGTTTAATGGCCTGGAAACACACAGCACTCGCCACCACAACGGCGTTGGCAATATCCGCCTACGCCGCGAACTCTGAGGTCGCTGCTGCACAGGCGCGTGTTTTGATCGCCACCGATGCCAACGTGGAGACCGTCGCATCGGAAAAGGCAGCGACGGGCGATGTGAACCCACGCAATTTCGGCAAATGGGGTTATGACCGCACTGCGATGGATCCTTCGGTAAAGCCCGGCGACGATTTCGACATCTTCGCCAGCGGGGCATGGAAGGGTCGCACGAAGATTCCTGCCGATCAGTCGTCGGCCAGCGTGGGCTGGGATATTCGCAAAGTTACCGAAGGCCAGTTGCTGCAGATCATCACCAGCTCGGAACCTGAGAGCCAACTCGGCGCGCTATATAGCAGTTTTATAGATAAAGAGAGAGTAGAGACGCTAGGTGTCGCACCTCTCCAACCGCGGCTAGATGCCATCACTGCACTGCCCGACCGAGCCGCATTTACGCGAGACATGGGCCGGGTGCATGACACCTTCGGCGGCTCGCTGATTGAGATGTTCCCCTTCGCCGACCCGAACGACCCTACGGTCAGCAGCCTGTTCGTCATTACTGGCGGGCTCGGTCTGCCCGACCGCGATTATTACCTGGAGGAACGGTTTGCCAACCAACGGCAAGCCTACCGCGTCTATCTGGAGCGAATCTTTACGATGGTCGGTCAAGCCGACCCATCGGGCACTGCCGACGGCGTGATGGCATTCGAGACCAGCCTCGCAACGGTAAAGTGGTCGGCCGCCGATCTGCGTGACTTGGGCAAGCTGAACAATCCAATGACGCTCGCCGAGCTGGTGGCCTATGCCCCGGAAATTGAATGGAGCGCATTCTTCGCCTCGGCCAGAGTCCCTGTCGATCGGAAGATCATTGTGACCGACAACTCAGCGGTGGTCGATGTGGCTAAGGTGTATGCGGCGACTCCGCTGCCAGTGCTTAAGGCTTGGCAGGCTGCGCGTGCAGTGCACGAGGCCTCGCCGTTTCTGTCCGACGAATTCGTACAGAGCCGCTTTGCGTTCACCAAGGTGCTGAGTGGCGCAAGCGAATTGCGTCCGCGCTGGACACGCGCCGTGCAGCTTATTGATACCTCGCTCGGTGAACTGCTCGGCCAGACTTACGTGGAGAAGCACTTCACGCCGAGCTCGAAGACCAAGATGGAGGAAATGGTTGTCAATCTCAAAATAGCGATGGCTGCGCGAATACGCGACAACGACTGGATGGCGCCCGAGACCAAGCAGGCGGGATTGGCCAAGCTCGCTAAGATGGACGTAATGGTTGGCTACCCCGATAAGTTCCGGGACTATTCGCAACTGGAGCTCAAACCCGACGACTTACTTGGCAATGTCGCGCGGGTTGGCGCGTTCAATTGGGACTACGAGAGCGCAATGCCCGGTAAGCCAGTCGACAAGACGCTTTGGGATATGACTCCGCAGACAATGGATGCCTACAACGGGCCTTTCGAGAACAAGATCGTGTTCCCTGCTGGCATCCTCCAGCCTCCAATGTTCTCGCTGATCGCCGACGATGCAGTCAATTACGGTGCGATCGGCGCAGTTATTGGGCATGAGATTGCGCATGGCTTCGACGACCAAGGACGTACAATCGACGAGGATGGTCGGTTGCGTGACTGGTGGACTCCTCAAGACGCTGAGCGGTTTGATGCAAAGGCAGAGGATTTTGGGGCGCAGTACGCAGAATACGAGCCCGTCCCGGGGCACTTCATCAACCCGAAACTAACGATGGGCGAGAATATCGCCGACATGGTCGGGTTACAGGTGTCGCTCGACGCTTATCGTCTATTCTTAAATGGCAAACCGGCACCGGTGATCGATGGGCTGACCGGTGAACAGCGCTTCTTTCTCGCGTATGCACAGGCGTGGCAGTCGAAGCAGCGGGATGAAGTTGTGGTGCAACAGCTTGCAAGTGACCCGCATAGCCCCGCGCGGTTTCGAGTGCTTGGGCCACTGCGCAACATCGACGCGTGGTATGAGGCCTTTGGCATCGGCCCGGACTCGAAAATGTACATCGCGCCGGAAAATCGCGTCAAAATATGGTAATCGAACTACCATAAAAGTGCACTGCGTGAGAAACGTCATTAGTCATGTATCAGCGAACATAACTGGTCAGATGGGCGACAAGCGTCGGCTAATCGGAAAACCTGCCGTTCATATATCGCTGTTGAACGACCGCACAGTCCCACGAGGTGCCGTTCGCGTCGGCCGGAACTGGCCCCCGCGCGTAACGAACCTAGGCGCAGGCGGCGGTAGTCACGACCGCCATTTCGCTCCCGAACGGTAGCAATTTCATCGATGATTGGCTAATCAAATTGAATTGATCCCGAGCAGGGTCATTTATTGACATTTAAGGCGATTTGGAGCATATATGCTCCCGAAAGGGAGCAATTGATGAGCGTCGAGTTCGAACTGTCTGCGGCCGCAAACCTCCTGCTTGCGTCACGCATGACGTCGGCGGGCTCGGGTGCTGCATTGATCACGGCTCTTGGAAAGCACCCGCTTGTTGCTCAAGGCGGAATGCTCAAGGCGCTGCATCCCAATCTGGCGATCCTGTCGCAGCTGTCAGTGTCTGAGGGAAAGTCGGAGCCGGTCATCACCGAAACAGTTGGCAGAATCCCGACACAGCTCACATCGATTGCTGAACTGGGACGGATGGTCCGTGATGTCCGGAAGGCGATGAAGATGAATCAAGCCGAATTTGCGGCACACGCAGGGGTTGGTCGCCGTTTTGTTTCCGAGCTTGAAGGGGGCAAGCCCAGCCTCGAATTCGATAAAGTCCTTGCTTGCGCAAGCGCTGCCGGCGTCGACCTCTTTGCCAAGAAGCGCCGCGTTTGATGCGATCCCTCAATGTCTGGGTCGAAACATCCTCTGAGCCTGTTGGTCTGCTGACTGCGGACGACAACGGAGCGGTGCAATTCACCTATGCGCCAGAGTGGGTCCATACTGCTGCGAACTTTCCGCTATCGTTGTCCCTGCCGCTGCGGGAAGATCCTTTCGGCGATGCGACCTCGCGCGCCTTCTTCAGCAATCTCTTGCACGAAAACGATCAGCTTGAACGGATCGTTGTGCGAGAAGGTCTGGATCGCGGCGATATGGTTGGCCTGCTGGCCCATGTCGGCGCAGACTGCTCGGGAGCTGTCAGCGCGCTCCCGCAGGATCATCCTCCCATTAAGCGGCCAGGATCGCTCGGGCAGGACTATGACGTCTTGAGTGAAGAGGACTTTGCCGACCTCGTCTTGCGCCTTGCACAGGGACGCCCGCTGCCAGCAGAAACGCGCGATCCATCACCGGTCGCAGGCTTTCGCAGAAAGATATCGCTTGCGGCTTTGCCGGGCGACCGGTTCGGTTTGCCGAAAATGGGTTCAGGGGCTCCGACGACCCATATCCTCAAAATTCCTGACCCCAATCATCGTCATGAAGCTCAGCACGAAGCGTTCGTCACCGCACTGGCCCAGCAGGCAGGCTTTAATGTCGGTGCCTGTGTTGCAGGCGACGTCGAGGGGCAAGAGGTGTTGCTCATCACCCGCTATGATCGCTGGGTGGAGGAGGACCGGGTTTACCGCGTACACCAGGAAGATTTCGCGCAGGCGCTCGGTCTTCCTGCTGATCTCAAATACGAACGGCGTGGCCGCGAGGGGCGTCGCTTCGATACCAAAGCCATAGCCCGCATCCTTGACGCTACGGACCGGCCCGCACTGGCCCGAGAGCAGTTTCTGCGTTTGACCCTGTTCAACCTGCTCATCGGGAACAATGACAACCATGCGAAGAACCACGCCCTCCTGCACGTGCCAGGACAGGGCCCTGTGCTGGCGCCATTTTATGATCTGGTGCCGGTGCAAATGGTCGCAGGCTTCCGTGAAGATCTCGCCTTCCGGATCGGGGATGCCCATATCCCCCATGAGATAACAGCCGCCGACTTGGAGGGGTTTTGCATTGCCCTTGGCATTCCTGCAGCTGGCGCAAGAAGGATCCTGGTTTCGGCAGCAAAAGAGCTCCTTGAGACCATGGAGAACCTGTGCGCGGACTTCTCACAAGAGATGCGGCCGCTCGACAATCTCATCGGCGAGGTGGCTACACAGCTGAATGCGGAGCTGCATCTTGGTCTCGCCTTGCGGGAACGCGATGCGCACGTGCTGCGCGGCGGTGGATGGAATCTCAGCTAATGACGACCCATCCGCCGTTTGCCTCTGCGATGGAGATCGAGCTGACGCTACAGCGCTCGCCCTTGCTGCGCGCCGCGCGTCACACGCTTGGCAACATCAACGCCAATGGCCCGATTGCATTGACCTAACCCTAGGCATTGAAGCCCTAGTTTGTCGAATGGGTCGCCGAGATTTTCGTATGGCTGCAGTTCACTGTCGTCGACTTCCAGGCCGTGGACGTGATCCTGAACGAGCAGGACTTTGCATGGGGCAGAGCCGTGTTTTCAGATGACAGTGCCAGCAGGACGGTAACAATCTGTTAGGGCCGATCCTTCCGATGCATGATGGTCACCGGTCCCGTCAGGCGGCCCTGGCAAGGTCCTCGATGCGCGCCTCGCAGGCGCTCCTCACTTTGTCCTGAAGCACTTTGACTCGCTCGGCAATCCAGGCCAGTTCGTCAGCGGAGATCCTGTACGCTGGCGAATAGCGGGCTTTGACGTAGGCATCGCGCAGCAGGGCATAGCACCGCTTTTCGAAGCGCCCGGTGCGCGGCCAGACATCCTTGAGCGCAGGCTCGAGTTCCTCGGCCATATCCCGCAGGCGGTTCAGATTGTGGGTCTTCGGCGAATAGAGCGTCCGAACAAGGAAAAGACAGTGATAGAAGCGCTCAGTCGCCTGGTGGAGTAAGAAAACCGCTTCTTTGGGGCGAACCATCTCGGCAACTAGCAAGCTAGTTTTGAGAAATGTTGATGCGCTTTCAAACCAGTCGTCAAAATAGTCCTGCGTTTCCTTGAGGGCCTGTTCGCGCGACAGTGGCAGCGGCTCGACGAAGGGAAAGCCGGGTTCCTCGAACAGCAAAATGCCATCCTTGAGGATGTCCATAAAGAAGTACCGGCCAAGCCGCAGCTTGTCGTTCACGTCTTCGAGGCTGTGATAGATCAGGCTGACGGGCGTGCGCAGCACCGTGCCTGCCGACAGGTCTGCCAGCAGCTTGTTCTCGGTCGCTTCCCAAAACTCCGCAATATCAGTGAGATCGTCGTGGTTCACGACAACCAGCAGGTCATAGTCCGAGAAATACCGGCCAACCGGATCCTCGATCCAGTCGCCGCGGGCATAGGATCCGAATAGAACGATCTTGAGCAGCTTGCCTGCGCGATAGCGGGGCTGCGTGCGCGACGCAATCGCCTCGGCAAAGCCTGCGCGCACAGTCTCGACGACGTGCGCGAGTTCACGCCGTTTTCCTTCTGGCAGATGATCGAGGCTGAAGTTCATGGAATGCAGATTCGACGGTTTTGTGCCTCCTGCCAAGGGCAAAGTGCGAATGGCCGCGATCGTGGTTGCGGCAGACTGCACGTGACCAAATGGCACAAAGTTGACGACGGGTAGACCGACGGACTGCTGACGTCGGCGTCTGAGTCCGCTCATCGTCGTGCAGCCTCGGCCAGCGCGATGATCACTTCAGTCAGCAATTTCTCGACCCCTCGCGAAGGCAAGCGCAGTTGCTGTGCGGCTTGATGGACCGACATCCCTTCGAAGCGGATCATGTGGAACACGCTTTGGTGCAATGGCGACAAGGCAAGCAGGGCCTTGCGCATACGGACAAGCCGTCGACGCATTGTCCAGCGCTTCAAGAGAGGAAGCTGCTCCAGCAGACCGGCGATACCTTGCATTTTCATAAGGCAGTCCCAGCCGACACGATGACTTCGCCCGAGCGGCGAGGGCGGCGGCAGGCGGTCCAACGGCCCGCCGCCCAGGCGCGCATTGCACCCGCAAGGGCCGAAGCGCAGCGAAGGACCCGGCGTAGCCGGGTTGCCATGCACGCCGAGGCGGGCAGGGACCGGCCCAGAGACGGCCTCGCCGTAAGCGTGAGCAACAGCGCAGGCGTCTGACCTGACGATAGTGGATGGCGTGTCGCGCGAGCCGCAGTTACCGGTCCGGGAGCTGAGGTCAGCTCAGGCTTTCAAGGTCTGGGAGCCAATCCAGGCTTGGATGTCCTCTTCAGCCCATGCCACGGCATATCCACCCAGCTGAACCGGTTTCGGGAATTTTCCTTCGGCCATCCACCGATAGATCGTGGATCGGCCTAGGCTGACACGGTGCTGGACCTCCTTGAAGCGGATCAGTCGAGTAATTCTGCGTGGCTCGGGCGCGGCAGAGGGTTCTGCATCAGCCATGGCGCCCTCCAAAGCCAGCGCCGCTTTCACCGAGCAGGGCATCCTTGCGCTCGAGTTCGTCGATGTGATCAGCGAGCAGCCTTGCCATACGATGCGCGGTGCCTTTTGCCCAGCGGGGCTTTACGTCATGCACCTGGTTGCCAAGGACACGCTCGAGGGCAGAAGGAAGTTCGCCGACCAGCTCTTCGAAGAAGCGGGCAATGTCGGTCTGCAGCCAACGGATTGCCTGGTCACCACCGGCGCCGAGGAACAACAGAAGGTGCGCATGCGGCGCCATGCCCGATGATGCGAGGATGCGAAGAGCTTCACCCACGCTCGGGCTACGCTCTCCGACCAGCGTCCGGCGCAGCGCATCTTTGTGAATGTCGGCCTCGCGCGCGATTTCGCAGCGGTTGCGACCGCTCCGTTCAACGGCGGTGTGAAGCAGGTGCGCGAGCTCCTGCCGGGTCTGGGTTTCACCAAGTACGCCCATGTCGATCATAGCTGTTTCTCCTGTGGCTGAAATGATCGACTCATCGGCTAAGCCAAGAGGAAGGATGTAGGAAAATGAAAAGAACATAAAAGGAACATAGAGGAAGGGCCGAATAATTCGGCTTTTGCGATTCGCGCAAAAATCCGACGCCGTTGCGCAAATTTCGGCAAGCGCTGCTCGGGATCCCGCCCAATTTGCGCTCTGGCCGTTCGACATTGCGCGAAGGTCGGCCTGACAGGTCTTTCCCGTCGCTTTTTGCTTGGTCGAACCGGCGGAAGTGCGAGTCCAATTTTCCTACACCCGCATGTTCACCATACGTTCCATTTCGATTCGAAGCAATGCGACGAGATGGAAGATGATCAGATTTGGAATGATCGGGATGCTCATGATGACCGTTCCCGCTGT
>NZ_NCII01000004.1 GCF_002256775.1 Novosphingobium sp. 17-62-19
CATCACGTTGCCCCCTATGGCAGCATGATCAACCCGGCTTGGCCGGAGATCGCTAAGGCTACGCCGGCGAACCTACACCACCATATGGGACACGACCCGGACACGCCGTGACATAAGCATTAGCGCATTGGCTTCCGCTTTGCCTTGCACTGCCAAGAGCGATGCTTGCATCGTGATCTTTGCCACGATGATTTTTTGCCAGAGCTGCTTGAACATGGGGCGCGGGGCCTCCCATTGCGCTCGCATCCGGGCTGCTTGTGCGTGGTGACCGTCAATGGGAGACATGATGGCAACCGGGGAATGATTGGCCGCGCACATCACCATAATCGCGCCGCGTTCGGCGAGCGCGACAACCAGACTTGTCGTCCAGGTTACGCCGTGGGCATGAACGATGATGGCTTGAATATCGTCGAGCGCCACCCGCCCTTGTTCCTGACGATCAAGGCTGACAACCAGAAATCCACGATATGCGGACAGGTGCAAATCATCCGTGGCAATATCGACAATACGATCCATGCTATGCCAGTCTTTCGCCAATGAAGGCTGGCACAGCATGGATAATTAATGGTTAACGCGGTCCGGGATCAAATATACGGCCAAGTTCGTCGATGCGAATCTGTCGAGCCTTAAGCTTTTTCAAGCCACCCGCAGCAGGGGAAAAGAACTTGAACGGGTCATTCGGAGACTTATTACGCTCGTCGAGCTTTCCCGACTCTAAGTGGCCGACGAGACTAACTTGCGTTGGCCATATTTGCTTGACCAGCATAATCTCGCGCGGACCACCATCACGTTCTATAGCAATCAGATCGTTCTGCTTTAGACTAAGCACTTTTTTTGCCGCAGGGTGTGGCCGTGTATCCTTTGGCTGTTTTTGATGAGCGTCAAAAGTCGAGACCGTCACTGATTTCCATTTGCCGTCAGGCAAGCGCCAAACGTCAAATCGTGCATTGGAACTTCCCTTGTACGCCTTGAATGCTCGCCCATCAGTGTCGCGGATGGGAATTACGCTCAGAATCTCACGCACTCTCACATGGCGGATACCCTTGAATACTGGATTCGTTTTAGAGAACTGAACAAGCGCCTTTTCAAAATCCTTGCCGGATCGGCCCTCGGTTGCCTCCCAGAGTGCCCGTTGCAAGGCGGCATCCGGGATACGGATGGGATCGGTGATATCTGCCGGTTTGAGGCTGAGCAGGGGCACACGGTGAACAACAATCGGCAAGCCGCTGTCGCTGGTCAGGCCTGTAAGCCCATAGGCAGTGTCATTGTGCAGCCGCGCGGCGGTGGCGTCCTTACCCTTCGCGGGAACGCCCTTGCGACCATGATCTGCCTTGTGACTGACAACTACGCGATCAAGCGACTCACGTAAATTCTCGCGAAAAGTCTCCCACGGCTTGGGCAAGCCCACGAACAGCTTGTCGAGATTCTGATCCTCCGCGCGGCCTGCCGCTTTCGAAATCTCGTTCAACAGACTGCGCGTCGTAACTCCTACAACGGCGGCATCAATCGCATGATGGCGATGATCGAGACGATTTTTTGGTGCGCCGTTGTGAGGGTTCTCGACGTAATTATGGTCGCGAAGGATATCGTTCAGCCCCCACAGCCGCCGCAGCATCGCCGTCATGCGACCGGGGATCACATAAACGCCCTTTACGCCTTCCCCGGGCAAGCGGTCGGAAGGGCGTTCGGGATAGAGGCTGGACAGATAGGTCCGCGCCATCCGCGAAAGATATTGCGTGTCGGTCAACTGGCGCGCGATGAAGCCACCCTCTTGATCAAAGCGCTCCATCGCGTCGGGCGCAAAGCGCCAGCGTTTTGATGAATCAAGCCGACTGGCTTGCTCCGCAATGATCGGCCAGCGGCCTGTCTCGCCCCATTTATCCCAAGGCGTTTGATTGCCTTTTTCACGATTGCACGCCCTATGCGCCACAATTTTGTTGGCGGCACTGTCATCAAGCGAAATGGAATAGGGTATAATGTGGTCAATGTCGCAAGTGCCATCAAACAGTGACGCAACGCCGATGTTCCTGCCGCAGTAGGGGCAGGCATGATCCAGTGGATTTTTGGGACTGGACTCCTCCCACAAACGCAGGAGCATCCTGTTGGCACCTGTGTCCGGTTGCCCCAATCGCACCAGTTCGTCAGATCTCGCTTTTGCCGCGCGGGTGTCTTTATTGATCCGCTTGTTGTGCACCTCCTTTTGTTTCTCGTTCAATTTCAGTTCGCGCGCCAGTTCGACGACAATTTCATCCGGGCGGCCATGCACCTTGATGATGGCATTGAGCAGACGGCGAAGCTGGCCAAGGCCAATATGCACGGTGGGGTTTGTGATCTTGCCCCAGCGCGCTTCATCACTGTCCTGCGGATCGAGCGAGCCGGGCGGAATCTCACGCGAGAGGATTTCACCGTAATACGGCAGTTGGTCCAGTACTTCACCCGTCCGAAAATCGCTGTGCGACTTGCCGAGCGCAGCCTCTACCGCCTTATCGTAAGTCACCACATCTTTCTTGAGTTCGGAAAGGATCAGTCGGCTGGCAGTTTCTCCCAGCCGCCCATGACCTTCTGGCAAGCCCACGCGCCCGATGGCTTCGGCCTGTTCCGCAGTAACGCCGTGGGTGGCCATCAACCACTCGTGCAGGCGAACCGGGTCTTCCTCTTCGGCCACCGCTTCGATGATCGACCATTGCACGCCCGGATCGAAATGCGCCCAGCGACCGCCGAAGCAGTTTTTATGACTGAAAGAGGCAAAGATTTCATCGCCGACAAGACCAGTGCGGTTTTCGCTCGCCTTATTGAAGCTTTCGCCATCGGCCAGCTTCAACATCTGCCCGCCAGCCATCTTGGAGAACGAAAGCGTTTTCTGGACTTTTAACGCCCTTATGATCTTGTCGCGCTGATCGAGCGTCAGCTTGCGCGATGGCGCGCCCGCTTTGGTGATTTCAAGCTGATTGACCTCTTCATACAACCGCCGTTCCTGAAACAGCGGGTGCGCCTTGGGCAGACGCTCTTCTTCGTTGAAAAAGGTGCAGCCGCCGACCTTTGGTGCTTTCAGCGGGCGCTGGAAAAAGATGATGCGCCGCAGCCGGTCGTGGACGGCATCGGTCAGCAGCGCGGGATGATGCGGAGCCTGCGCGGCCCAGATTGCATCGAACTCAGCTTCCAGATGACGGCGTTCGGGGTAAAAGTCATAGCCGTCCCCTTCCGCGCGCATCCGCACACGTTTTGTATCCCTGCCAGCCAAAAACTCACCGTAAGTGCGTGCTCCTGCTTCATGCATTGCCAGATCGAGCGCCTTTGCACCGCCCGCGATCTTGCCGCCTTCCTTGTCATCCCCGGCCTTGCGCTCGGCCTTGCGGTTCGATTTGAACCCGCGACGCTGGTTCAGATGGAACAACGCCCGGCCCAGCAGATGGGGATTCAACGCTCCGTCCAGTGCAGTTGCGCGCAGAGCATAGGGATCAAACCCGGCCAGTGCTTTGGCGTCCTGAGCATCGGCGGGCATAAGACCGGTATCGATCAAAGCTTCCAGCAGAGCCGACCGACGCCGAACATAGCGATCACGCCGCCGCCGCATCGCCCGCGCGTCACGCCGGTCAACCGCCAGCGAAGCCCCTGACTTGGGATCACGCCCGTCCGAGAATATGCGAACGCCGATGTCGCGGATGCCAACTGGCATTCCTTGCCCATCAAGATTGAAAAGGCACCAGCCGATGCTGTTTGTTCCGATGTCCAGTCCAAGTCTGGTTGCCATGCCCCACTACTCCAATCTCAGATTGCACGTTATGGGACGATTTTGCCGCCCGCTACTGCGCGCTTGCTCGACACCACGAGCACAATGTATGCCCTAGGGACTCAATTTACAATAAAAGTTTGACAGTGGGCAGTCGATAGCACATGGTGCCCCCACATGACGGCACAAGCCTGCTCCGCTGGGGTCCAAACCCAAACGGAACAGGCTAGCTAAATCGGCCAATTCAGTGAAAAGTGACGATAGCATGAGTGCTTGGCGTCCACAACCGAGCGCGACCGCCTAGGTGAGCTTTTGATTCCACTGGTCTCAGTGAATCGATTTGAGTCCCTAGTTGCGGCCGGACCACCGATTTCTGAAACCCTTGACACCAACCGCGATTCCTGAAAAAATCAAATTTCAGAAATCGCAGGTCTGGTTGTTAACAAGCAACTTGATTGCACCAAATAAGGTGGGGGCTACGGCCCCCATTTTTGCACTGATGCTGATCGCCGAAAATCATGAGAGTTCGCCTTGGTTCAGCCATGCTAATTATAAAAATTGAAAAATACCATAATTATTATAAATGAACTATTTTTGACTTCCACCCGCTTTGCCAAAGATCCATTACCTGATTGGTCTTTTCTCGGCCTTGCCCTGCTGCCGTACAGGGCGAAGCCAATGAACTGCGGCAGGTTTCAGCTTTCAGGCATGACGCGCCATTGTCCGCGTAAGGACCAGACCTGAGATTACCGCTACGACGCTGATCATCAGTCCGGGGGTCGCTGGGGCATTCGACCAGCCTTGCAGGAGATAGGCAGCATAGGGCGCAGCGCCGCCGAACAGGGCAGTGGCCGTGGTCACGCCCAGCGCAAGGCCGCTGAGCCGGGTTCTGGCGGGGAACTGTTCTGCGGTGGCGACAGCGCCCACCGCGCTTACCCCGCCAGCCAGCGCTGCAAGGACCATCACGGCGGGCAGCGCCATCATGATGTCTCCGCTGGCGATCATCAGGAACATCGCCACGGGCAGCGCCGCGCACAATGTGCACAGCACCAGAAGTACGGATTTGCGGCCGATCATGTCGGATAGCCAGCCGGTGAAGGAAGTCACCACGATCACGACCAGCGCAGCGAAAGTCGACAGTTGTAGCGCGGTCGCTTCGTCTGCCGATCCCACGAGGCTGATGAAGGATGGCACGTAAGTGATACCCACGTAGTAGGTTATCGAGCCGAGCGCCGATATCACAAATCCGATCCCGATGCCTCGCCGCTGGTTGCGTACGGCATCGCCAAGTGGCGAGAGAGGCAAGGCGCGCGCTTGGGCTTCTGCCACGAATGCGGGCGGTTCCGGGATGATCTGGCGCAGCAGCCAGATGGCGGCAGCAAGCGCCGCACCGAACAGGAACGGGATGCGCCAGCCCCAGCTATCGAGGCTTTGCTGCGGCAGTGTTGCGGTCAACCAAGCGCAGAGGCCGACGGCCAACAGTCCGCCAATCTCGCTGGCCGCCGCCGCGCTCGACGTAATCAGGCCGCGCCGGTGCGCTGGTGCCGTCTCGAACAGATAGGTGACGACCGCCGGATATTCGCCGCCGACGCTGAAGCCCATCAGGCAGCGCATCGCGATCAGCAGCCAGCCCGCACTTGCACCGATCTGTGCGTATGTTGGCAGCACGGCCAGCGCCAGCATTGCGATGGTCATCAGTGTCATCGACAGGAGCAGCGTCGGCTTGCGGCCCCTGCGGTCACCGAACTGGCCAAAGGCGATGGCACCGATCGGGCGCATCAGATAGGCGATGGCGAACCCGGCAAGGGTCTTGCCCAGGCTCTCGCCATCCTCGCCGAAGAACACGCGTGAGAGCGTGGGGGCGAAATAGAGGCAGAGCGTGAAATCGTACCATTCGACCACGGTCGAGAGGCCGACCGCGATCATTGCCCGACGGGATTTGGGATCGGAAGCGTCGTTCACGCAGTGTCCCGTGCCAGCCTCAGCCCCATGAACTGCCAGCGGTGGTGAGGGTAGAAGAAGTTGCGGTAGGTGGCGCGCGTGTGGCCGCGCGGTGTGGCGCAACTGCCGCCGCGAAGCACGAACTGCCCGCTCATGAACTTGCCATTGTATTCGCCAATTGCACCCTCTGCTGCGCGGAAGCCGGGGTAGGGGCGATAGGCGCTGCCGGTCCATTCCCATGCGTCGCCAAAAAAGGCCGGGCCAGTGTTCGTTGGATCAGGGCGGATATTGCCGGGACCGTCCAGCAGGTTGCCTTGGGTCGAATCGTGCAGCGCCGCAGCCGCTTCCCACTCCGCCTCGGTTGGCAGGCGCGCGCCAGCCCATGTGGCAAAAGCATCGGCTTCGAAGAAGCTGACATGGCAGACCGGCGCTGCTGGATTGATCGTTTGGCGTCCCGAAAGCGTGAAGCTGGTCCAGCCATCGGCGGAATCCGCCCAGTAGAGCGGCGCCTCGATGCCCTGCGCTTGCCGCCATGCCCAGCCGTCCGACAGCCACAGGCGGGGATCATCGTAGCCGCCATCTGCCATGAAGGCGAGCCATTCGCCATTTGTGACCTTGCGGTCGGCGAGTTGGTGGGGATGTAGGAAGGTGGTATGGCGTGGCCCTTCGCAGTCGAAGGCAAAATCTGCGCTGCCTGTGGTATCCGCGCCGATGTCGACCAGCCCTTGCCTGCCATCCAGCCAGTTGTGGGGGACAGCGGTGGCGTGATGCTGGGCGTCCTTCTGCGCCCACACCGCGCACTCCAGCGGGTTCATCGAAAAGGCGTGGAGGATGTCGGTCAGCAGCAATTCCTGATGCTGCTGTTCATGCTGGCAGCCGAGTTCCACCATGGCCAGCACATCAGGCGACAATTGCCCGATGGCGCGCTCCATCGCTGCATCCACCGCCGCGCGATAATCAAGAATGTCTGCAAGCGTTGGGCGCGAGAGCATCCCACGCGCAGCCCGTGCCATGCGGGCACCTTCTGCTTCGTAGTAGCTGTTGAACAGGAACGGCCATTCTTCACGGTAGTGCTGGTACCCGGCCACGTGGTCGCGCAGAATAAAGGTCTCGAAGAACCACGTGGTATGGGCCAGATGCCATTTGGCGGGTGAAGCATCGGGCATTGACTGGATCGTTGCGTCTGCATCCGACAGGGGCCTTGCCAGATCCTCGGTCAATTTGCGGACAGCGAAATAGCGCGCCATTGTCTGCTGCATTAGCCTGCCACGCGCAGCAGGTGGACGCTGAACAGCGCGTCATCGTCAGTCCAAACGTCCACGCTGTCAAATCCAGCCTTGCCCGCCAGTGCAGCAAACTCGTCGATGGCATACTTGTGCGAATTCTCGACGTGAATTGCCTCGCCCTTTGCGAAGCGGAATGTCTGGCCGGCAATCGCGACGACCTGTTCGGTCTGGCTGACCAGCGATATTTCGACATGGCCCGGATCGCTGACATAGCGCGCACGATGGCGGAAAGCGTCAGTGTCGAAATCGGCACCCAGTTCCCGGTTGGCGCGGTGCAACAGGTTCAGACTGAACGCGGCGGTGACACCCTGTCTATCGTCGTACGCCGCTTCCAGAACAGCCACATCCTTTTTGAGGTCGACGCCAATCAGCATCATGCCGTCCGGCCCCAGTCGATTGCGCCATTCACGGAGGAATACCAGCGCATCGTCCCGCTCGAAATTGCCGATGGTCGATCCGGGAAAGAAGCAGAGATCGCGTAGTCCCTTGCGTGGAGGCAGATCCAGTTCACCCAGATAGTTCCCGCAAACGGCGCTTACTGCAAGGCCGGGATAACGAGCGCGCACTGCGGCGGCGGCGGAAGCCAGCGGCACAGGGGAAATGTCTATGCATACATAGGCGCGGGCCTGTTGCATTGCGTCGAGCAGGATTTCTGCCTTGCCGCCCGATCCCGCTCCCAGTTCGACGAAGCGGAACTCCTCACTGGTTGCTGCGGCAATGGCGTGAGCATTGGTTTCAAGGATACGGCGTTCCGTCCGCGTCGGATAGTATTCCGGTAGATCGCAGATGCGGTCGAAAATCGCAGATCCGGCAGCGTCATAAAGGAAACGGCAGGGGATCGCGCGGTGCGAGTGCGACAGTCCGTCCAGTACCTCGCGCAGGAACTCACCGGTGCCGGGGGTAGAGTCTTCGGTGGCGCGTTCAGTCTGGACGTCGTCGCGCTCCATCGCCGTGCTCTCGCTAAAATGCATACGGTTTTCCTGTTGGCTTGAGGTGGGCCGGTGGCACAATTAATTCATGCCTGAGCTGAGATGTTTGCCTGCGATCGGGAAGTCAGTCACGATATCATGTCCTGTTTTCCCGTCGCACTGCCGGTGCGGCACCAAGATAGAAGGTTGGCACAAAATGGCTAACGAACGGGCCGCGACAGCGTTCCGGCTGAGTTTAGCGGCGGTGTTTTACGCCAATGCGACGTAGGGAACGGCCCGCTATCAAGCCTTTTTGCGCCAAGCCAACCTTGTCACCCGCAGAATAGCGCTGCATGACCTTGCTCTCAATCTTGCAGCAAACTGTGCCGATCATTGTGTTTGATTGGCAGGATCGGGGAAGGCAAAGCCGCTACAGCATGGCCAGGCGTTACAGACTTCCATCGGTTGACCCCTTCCTGATCTGGCTTGTCGGCACCATCGTGCTTGCCAGCATCCTTCCCGCGCGCGGGGTCGCGCTCGCCGCGTTCGACATTGCTGCAGACTCCGCCATCGTCCTGCTGTTCTTCCTCCACGGCGCAAAGCTTTCGCGTGAGGCAGTGCTTTCGGGCATCGGCAACTGGCGCCTGCACCTGATGACGCTGGCTTTCACGTATGCGCTTTTTCCCGTCCTCGGTCTTGCCGCCGCCCGTACTTCGGGCCTTGTGATCGACCCTGCGCTGGCGCAAGGGATACTGTTCCTCGCGCTCCTTCCGTCCACCGTGCAAAGCTCGATCGCCTTCACCGCGATGGCGGGTGGGAACGTGGCAGCGGCGGTGTGTAGTGCATCGCTCTCCAACCTCGTTGGCATCGTGCTTACGCCGTTGCTGGTCGCGCTGTTCATCCACTCGGGCGGGGCGGGCGAAATGGACGGGCTTGGCTCTGTGCAGAAGATCGCAACACAATTGCTGCTGCCGTTCGTTGCCGGGCATCTTCTGCGGCCGGTCATCGGCAAGTGGATCGACAAGCACAAGAAGCTGCTCCAGCCGGTAGATCGCTCCTCGGTGCTGCTCGTGGTCTACTCGGCCTTCAGCGCTGCCGTGGCGAATGGCGTATGGCAGCGCGTGGGTCTGTTCGACCTTGGCGTGCTGCTGCTGGCATCAAGCGTCATCCTTGCCATCGTCATCGCGGTCAACGGTGTGGCCGCGCGCTTTGCTGGCCTGCCGCGTGAAGATGCCATTGTGCTTCTATTCTGTGGCTCGAAGAAAAGCCTCGTTTCGGGCGTGCCGATGGCAGGCGCGCTTTTCGCTCCGGCGCAAGTAGGCATGGTGATCCTGCCTTTGATGATCTTTCACCAGCTGCAACTGGTCGTCTGCGCATGGCTGGCAGGCCGTTACCGCGCCGAAGCAGAGGCCGCCATGAGCCCGCCGCGCGCGGAGGAGTGCCGTTCCGCATGAGCGTTCTTGCCGACCGCATTCACCGACTGCCTGAACGCAAACAATAGCTGTCTATCGAACGCATGTTGGTGCGTGATCCAAGTGTGCGCCATTTTATACATAGCCTACATCAAAATCTGATCCGGCCTGAAAATATGATCCGGCCTGTGCCGATTTCTCGCCATGCAAGGTGAGGGGATAGGACCTGCGGTCCTGTTCCCGCAACGCGACCGGCTGCATCAGCCGCCCGTGGGGGGCAGGGACATGGATCGGAAGAAGGCACTCTGGCTTGGTGTTGCAGGCTTCGCCGCCATCGGCGCGGGAGCCTATGCCTTTGGCGGCGGCGAACCGGACGAGAAGCGCAAGCCAGCAGCGATGGCGCGCCCGGCTTCTGCGGTGGCGGAGGGCGCAAAGATCGTGCCGCAACCTGCTGCGATGACCGCGGCAGGCCTTGATGCTTCGCGGCCCACCGATTGCCTGATCGAACCATCTGCCGTGGTGCGGGTGAACAGTGGGGTGGAAGGCGTGGTGCAGGCGGTGTTCGTTGATCGTGGCGACACCGTCACGCGCGGGCAGGTGGTGGCCCAATTGCGTGCCGATGTGGATCGCGCTGGGGCAGCAGCGGCGCAGGCGCGGGCGGGCAATGTCTTTGCCGAACGGGCGGCGGCCAGCCGTGCTGCCTATCTCGATTCCGTGCGTAAGCGCAGCGAGCAAATAGCGCAGTTCCTGGCCCGCGATGCGGTGGAAGAGGCGCAGGCCAATGCCCGTGCTGCGGGCGAAGAGCGGCGTGCGGCGGCGCAGAACCAGCGTGTGGCCGCACTTGAATATGCGCAGAGCCAGCGCGTGCTTGCCGAAAAGACCGTGCGCAGCCCTGTTTCGGGCATCGTGACCGAAAGGGTGATGTCTGCTGGTGAATATCGCGGGCCGGATGCGACGCATATCGTCACGGTGGCACAAGTCGATCCACTGCACGTGGAGGTATTTGCGCCGATTGCCCAACTCGATGCAATCAAACTGGGCGATACGGTGACGATCATTCCCGAAGATCCGGTGGGTGGTGAATACAATGCCGTGGTGAAGGTTGTGGACCGTGTATTCGATGCTGCCAGCGGCACCTTCGGTATGCGTCTTGAGCTGCCCAATCCCGGCAATGCGCTGCCTGCGGGTTTGCGCTGCACGATCCGCATCGGCGGAGCGCTGCCACTTCCACGACCGTCGCGGCCACCGGTTCGCCGACCTTCCACAGCCAGCTGAGCCATCAATCGATCCACGCTACTAGCAGGAGCCTGTCGCCGATGACCCGCAAGTTCGCGCTTCTCGCCTGTTCCGCAACGCTTTTGCTGACGGAATTCCCAGTCCAAGCTGAAACGTTGCAGGCGGCGTTGCAGGCCGCCTATGAAAACAACCCCACGCTTGGTGCGCACCGCGCTGCGGTGCGCGCAGCGGATGAAGGGGTGCCTCAAGCGTTGGCAGCGGGGCGACCGACATTGGAAGGCAGCGCAACCTATCAGGAGAACCTGCTGCGCGGCGTACCTGCTGGCGGCGGCTTCTTCTCCAACCCTCAGCGGCAGGTGGTGGGGCAAGTGAACCTTACTGTGCCGATCATCACCTTTGGCGCGGTGCGCAACAGCGTGCGTGCCGCCCAGAGCCGGGTCGAGGCGAGCCGCATGGGTCTGCGTGGGACCGAGAGCGAGTTGTTCACCAACGTCGTTGGTGCCTACATGGACGTGCTGCGCGACGAGGCGGTGGTGCAACTGAACGAGCGCAACACCGAAGTGATGCTCTTCACGCTTGGGGAAACGCGCGAACGCAATTCTGCTGGTAACCGTGGGCCGACCGACGTGGCGCAGGCTGAGGCGCGGCTGGCGCTGGCGCAAAGCCAATTGGAAACGGCCCGTGCGCAACTGGTGTCGAGCCGCGAGACCTATATCCGATTGGTGGGCCATCCGCCGGGACAGCTGGATGAGCCGGAAGTGCTGCCCAATCTGCCCGCAACGGTTGCAGGCGCAGTTTCCACCGCGCTGGCCAACAATCAGGAACTGCAGGCTGCGCGGGCAGAGGTGACGGCAGCAGGCTTTGATGCTGATGCAGCGCAGTCTGCGCGTCTGCCACGGATCAGCGGCGTGGGCAGCGTAAACCAGTACGACTATCTCGGCTCGCTGGCGCAGGGGACTGGGCCGAGGAACATGGACCAGGGTACCACAGCCTTTGTGGGGATGCGGCTGGACGTGCCGCTGTTCGATGGTGGGCGACAAGCGTCGCAAGTAAGGCAAGCCCGGGCAAGGCAGGAACAGACCGGAGAGCAGGTGATTGCTGCCGAGCGTGCAGTGGTGGCGCAGGCGCGTTCTGCCTATGCCACTTGGCAAGCGGCGAGCAAGGTGACCGAGACCGCGCGGCGTGGCGTGGATGCCAATCTGCGGGTGCTCACTGGCTTGCGTGCAGAGACGGCGGCAGGGTTCCGACCGCTGCTGGACAGGCTGAACGCCGAGCAAGAATTGCTGAACGCGCAGGTGACTTTGGTGACAGCGCGGCGCGATGCCTATGTGGCGGGCTTTGCGCTCTTGGCATCAATGGGGCTGGCCGAGGCCCGCAACCTGAACTTCGACAGTGGTGTGCTCTATGATCCGGTGGTCAATTACGAGGACGTGAAGGGGCTGCTGCTGAACTGGAACCCCGACCCTGTACGGCCGACGCAAAGCACATCGACGGCAGAGACGCCGCCGCAGGATGCAATCGTGGCACCACCCTCTGTCTCGCCGGTTCCACAGATCAATCAAGGGCAATGATGAATTTAGCCAGCTATTCTGGCGCATTTACCTTAGAGGAACCGCAGAAAGCGCCCTGTTTTCGGACAGGGTATGATAAAGAAAGCGGCAATCCGTTAACTAATATTGCTAGAAGCTTGTCTGTTTGGCATCCTGACCAGCATGGCCGGGAGTGGCGAGTGGACTACGCGAGATTGGCGAGCGACTGGCGCGAGGGTGATCGCGAGGCGGGCAATGTGCTCTTTTCGGCGCTTTCGTCCGAATTGCGCGCAATTGCCGCCGCTCGGCTGCGGCAAGAACGCAATTGCTCGCTCTCGATTGGAGACCTCGTCAATGAGGCGATGGTCAAGCTATTCCGTCTCAATCTCATCGAATTTCGCAGCCGTGCGCACATTCTTGCGCTGACATCACGGCTGATGCGGCAAATATTGGTGGACGAGGCTCGCAAGCGCAATGCAGCGCGGCACAACCATGAATCGGTAACGCTCAACACCAATGTCGCCGAATGGGAGATGCCTGTAGATCTGATGACGATCGACATGCTGCTGAAGGATCTGCACCTGATTGATCCCGAACGCTCGCAAATCGTTGAAATGCGGTTCTTTGGCGGCATGTCGTCCGAAGATATTGCCGAAGTACTGGGTCTTTCAGAGGCGACCGTGAAGCGCCGCTGGGCCGCCACGCGCGCTTGGCTGCGTCACCGATTGCGACATCCGTAAGGGGCGCAGCATGACGGGAGGCGACGGCATCCATCATGCAGAGCGCCGCGCCATGGCGCTTCTGGAAGAGGCGATGGATCAGCCGTTGGACGAACGCAGGGACTGGCTGGAAAATTGTTCCGAAGCCGACGATCAAGTGCGTGCGCTGGCGCTGGCAATGCTGCTTTCCGACGAATCGAGCGACGGATCGCTGCGCTGAGCGGAAGCGGCGATTGGCGCCCCGGGATTTTCACGGCCTCAGCGACAAATTCGTGATCCCGTACAACCCGTTTTGACGCCTTCCATTATGGGGGCAGATTGCATGTGCGGTAGCCCCGAAAATGGGGGGCTGGATGGGTCTTCGCGAAGCTTTGGCAAGCAACCGGGCTGCGGTCTGGCGGTTAACCTTTTGTAGCGGAGGTCGCCTGTGAACCAGCGCAGGCTTGGCGATCTTCGCGGGCGATTGGCCCGCCTTGCCACAATCGAACCGATCACCGGGCGTTTCAAGGACTGGCAGCGGGCACGGCTCCGCACATCCACGACGCTGGCGAGCACGCTTGCCAACCGGCTCTCGCTGGAAACGCTTGAACCTCGGCTGCTCCTTTCCGCCGACACACCACCCATCGAAGGGCGGATCGATGTGGCGGGTGAGACCGACCAGTTCATCGTCAAGATCAGCACGCCTTCGCAGTATGTATTTGATTCGTTGACTGATTCGTCGGCGATCAGCTGGAATCTGGCCGATCCGTCCGGGCAGGTCATCGCCAACCGCGCGTTTGGCGCATCTGATGCGCGCGATTTTACGGGTGCGCCGGTGCTGGACCTTGCCATCGGCGAGTACACGCTGAGCATTGATGGGTCAGCTGACGCCACCGGCAACTATGCGTTCCGACTGCTCGATCTGGCCGATGCGACACCGCTGACGCTGGGAGAGCGCATTGCCGCCAACAATCCCGGCAAGCAGACCGACCTGTACAGTTTCGACGTGACGGCGGGGCAAAGTTTCTATTTTGATGCGCAGAGCCTGACCGGCGGGGATGCCTCGTGGCGCTTGCTCGGACCGGATGGCGAGCAAGTGCGTCCGCCTGCCAATATCAGTGATTCCGGTGTGTTCTCGCTCAGCCGTACGGGCAAATACACGCTTTCGCTCGAAGCGCGTGATAGCAATGCAACGGCCATCGCTTACGCCTTCACGCTTTCACGCGTGACGCATGAAACCGCCCCACTGTTGTTGGGAACGACCGAGGTGGGCGAGATTGACCTTGCCGGCAATACCGACAGCTACGAATTCACGCTTGCTGCCGACTCTCGGGTGCTGTTCGATACACTGCAGAACAGTGGTCTGCGCTGGACTCTGACGGGGCCGCGCGGTGTGGTGGTGAGTAACCGGTCGCTGGCCTCATCGGATACCAACGGCGGCGATCCCGTGCTGGACCTGGTGGCGGGAAGCTATCGTCTGACGATTGCGGGTGACACCAACAGCGATGGAAAAGGCCGCTATGCCTTCCGCTTGCTTGATGCCACAAGTGCTTTGCCGACCACCTATGGAGCCGCTTTTTCGGCTGCGATTGGCAATGGAAATACGATCGCAGAGCGCGAACGTGCTGCGGGGGCGCCGATCGGTGGAAGTGCTGCTGGCAACCGCAGTTGGACCGTTGATCGCCTCAATGACCTGACCGTCGCCGATACTGCAGCGCTCAGGTCTGAGCAGATTACGGTTGAGGCGTGGTTGCTGGGTGACGGCGGCGACTTCTATGAAGGCGCGGTTACCAAGATCAGCGATTCCAGTTGGAACGATGGCTATGGACTGGTGCGTACCGGCGAGACGGTGCGGTTCTTCGTCAATTCGTGGTCGGGGTCGTTTGTTGAATACGCGGTAGATGGCGACGAATGGCACCATGTTGCCGGGACATATGACGGCGCGGCTCTAAAACTCTATGTGGATGGCCAGCTGGTGGCCGAAAGCGCGTTTGCCGAAGCAATTCGCCATACCAACAATGCGCTTTCCATCGGCGGCGCTCCGGCGAGCGACTACCGCTGGAACGGATCGATCGACGAAGCGCGCGTGTGGAACCTGGCGCGCTCAGCCGAGCAGATTGCTGCGACATGGCAGGTACCGCTGAGCGGGAATGAGACCGGGCTGATCGGCTATTGGCCGTTCGATGAAGAAAATGGGCCGCTTGCTGCCGATCTCTCGCCCACAGCGGCGATGGCCACTCTGCGCAGCGCACCTGCTACTGAGACACGCCTTTACAGCTTTGCCGCAAGCAAAGGCGAGCGCGTGTTTTTCGACGTGCTGAGTTATACCGGCGCAAGTCTCCATATTCGTGTGCTTGATCCCGCGGGGCGGCAGATTCGCACTTCTACCGGGCTGATTGACCTCGATCTTTCCGATCTGCCGATGGATGGCACCTATACACTGGCAATTGAGGGTTATCTTTACAACGAGCTGGGTGCGCAGTTCAGCGCGGTGCTGCACAAGGCCAGTCGTAGCGAGGCTACGCTGGTGCCCGGCGTGACGGTTACCGGGACCGTAGCCGCGTTGCAGACTCAGGCGTACAGCTTCACCTTGGCCGATGCGAAGCAACTGGTGTTCGATACGCTGAGCGGGGCGGCAGACATCACGTGGACCCTGCGCGGCCCACGCGGGATCGAGGTTTCTGCGCGCACTTTCCGCAATTCGGACAGCGCTGATCTGGCAGGCTCAGGGCTGCTCGATTTGCCCGAAGGTGATTATGTGATCGAAGTGGCGGGGCAAGGCGCGGCAAGTGGCGCGTTTTCGTTCCGCCTGCTCGACATTGCGGCGGCCACTCCGCTGACGATTGGTGTCGGCACGTCGTTCGCATTTGATCCTGCCAACAGTAGCAGGACGTTCCGTTTTTCAGCCGCCGCTGGCGATCAGTTGCAAGTTGTGCGCAGCGATGGCCTTGCGCATGACGCCTACGTTCGCGTGATCGATCCGACCGGGCGGCAAGTCTATGGCCCGGCCTATTTCGGCTCCGACAATGTGTTCACAGCCGCGATGGCCGGTGAATACACGGTGCTTGTCGAATCCCGATATTACATCACATCGAGCGAAACCTACGGCTTCAGCGTGGACCGGTTGGGCAATACGCCGCCTGCCAACACGTCAACCGGCACACCGCTTGTGCTGGGCAGCACGGTGAACGACACGCTTAGTGCGGCGGGTGAAACCGACCTGTTCACTTTCACCACCGCAGGACCGGTGCGAGTGCTGATGGATTCACTGACGCTCGACGCGTCCAAGACCTGGACGCTGGTCGGCCCGCGTGGCGTGGAGACAGGGCCTTGGAATCTCCGGGATTCCGATAGCTATGATCGAAGCGGCAATACTGTGATCGATCTGCCGCTGGCAGGCAGTTACCAGTTGCGCATAACCGGTTCGGCCGGTGCCTATGGTTTCCGCCTGCTCGATATTGCAGCAGCTACGCCGATCACCCCGGGACCGACGACCGTAAGCGGTGTGCTGACACCGGGACGGTCCACTGCAATGTACCGGTTCAGTGGGACGGCGGGCGAGACGATCGTGCTTGATGCGGTGACCGGCTTTGACGGCTCGATCCGCTTGATCGACAGGTTCGGTCGACTGGCATTCGAGCCGCAGAGTTTCAACGATCGCAATTTTGTTCTGCCCACGACGGGTGAATATACCCTGCTGCTAGAAGGGCGCATCTACAACGGCGCAGCGAGCGACGATTTCGCCTTTGTCCTGAACCGCCCGGTCGATCCTGCACCGATCAACCTTGCCTTCGGAACGAGCTACAGTGGCACGATTGCGGCGGCGGGCGATTTGCAGCGGTTCCGCTTCAGTCTGGCCACAGCGCGATTGGTGGCGTTTGATTCCCTTGCCAACACACCCGGTCTCAGCTGGACACTGAACGGTCCGGGTGACGCGGTGACGCGCAATTTCACCAATTCCGACAGCTATGAATCCGGCACGTTCCCGCCGGTCCTGCTTGAAGCGGGAGAATACGAACTGGTCGTGGGCGGCGGTTTCGGCTCTGGTGCCTATGGCTTTCGAATGCTTGATCTTGCGGCTTCGGCGCAATTCGTGGCTGGCAATGGTGAACTGGTGCAGGGCACACCCTCGCTGCCCAATGGTACACAGGTTTTTGCATTTGCGGCGACAGCGGGTGAACGCTTTGCTTTCCAGAACATCCAGCAGTCGAGCCGGACCAGCCTGCGCCTTATTGACCCTGCCGGACGCGATCTTTCAGGTGCCAGCTTCAGCAGCGGCTCGTTCACTGCTGAATTGAGCGGCACGTACTATGTTCTGATGGAAGGGCAGGTGTTCTTTGCCGGGCCAGCCACGCCCTATCAATTCCGTCTGCATCGCCCTTTGAACCCGCCAGCTGGCAGTTTGAACCTGAACGCGCTGACCACCGTCAATATTGCGCAGCCTACGCAAGTCGTGACGCTCAATTTCTCTCTGGCCGAGCCGAAGCGCGTCTATCTCGACTCCTTTACGAACAACAATCAGATCAGCTGGGAACTGACCGCGATCACCGGTCGGGTGGCGGGTGCTGCCTTCAGCAACAGTGATGCGTTCGAGAACACCAGCGATCGGGCCATCGATCTGCCTGCGGGAGACTACAGCTTTACCGTCAGCGCCAGCGGGCTGAACACCGGCGAAGTGCAATTCCGCCTTCTCGATCTGGCAACAGCAGTGCCAATCGTCAAAGGACAGCCGGTTGCAGGCACCAATGATCCAGCAGCGGAAACCGATGCCTACAGCTTTACGGCCGAGGCGGGGGACCGATTGTACCTGCAGTTCCTGCAAAACAGTGGCCAGCACGGCTATCGCCTGATCGGCCCGGACGGAAAACAACTGTTCGGCCCTGCCGGCCTTGGTGACCGTGAGTTCACCGTCAGCCGAAACGGCACGTACACCCTGCTGGTTGAAGGGCGCGTCTATGACACCACGCCGCGCCCTTACAGCTTTGTGCTGCATGATGCTGAAAGCCCGGTGGCGGCGATAAATATCACGGGTGCAAATGGCGGTTATGCGCTGACCCCAGGCCGGATCAGCAACGCGTTGCGGATGACGGGGCACGAGGAACTGCGCATAGCCGACCCCGCGCTCGATATCCGCGATGATGTGACCGTGGAGTTCTGGATCAACCCGGATGCCATGGCAGATTCGTGGACGCCGCTGGTCTACAAGGGGGTAAACGGCCAGCGCACCTATTCAGTCTGGCTGAATTCCAGCGGCTACATCTACTTTGGTAGCGCGCGGGGTGGTGCCGAGGATGCGCTCCAGACGGCCAGTGGATCGATCAAATTCGGGCAATGGAACCATGTGGCGGCGGTGCTGAGCCGTTCCACCGGGCAAATGCAGATCCTGATCAACGGAGAAGTTGCGGCCACACGGACAGTATCCTCCACACCTGCCAGCGGTAGCCCGGATACGCCGCTTTATATTGGCAGCACAGACGAATGGAGCGAAAGCTACCGGCGTTTCGACGGTGCGCTGGATGAACTTCGAGTGTGGGACGGTGCGCGCAGTCAGGCCGACATACAGGCCGAAATGCTGCGGGGGGCGCCATCGAACACCGCAGGCCTGTTGATGCGCCTGCCCTTCGACAACCTTGCGGGCGGAGCGACGCGCGAAACGGTGTCCAACGCATCGGTGCCGGTGATCTGGAGCCTTGCTGGCCTTGCAGGCGTTGTTGAGGGCCGGATCGGCACTCCTGGCGAACAGCGCGTGTATACCTTCACGCTGGCGCAGGACACCATGCTGGCGTTCGATTCCTTGCAGGATAACAGCCAGTTGAACGTGCGCATTGACGGGCCGGGCGGGCTGTCTGTCACACGCAACATGCGCAATGGCGATTCTGACGAATTTGGCGGCGCAAACCCGCTGTTCCGTGCACCTGCAGGGCAATATACGATCACCGTGGACGCCAATGGTGCAAACACGGGCAGCTTTGCCTTCCGTTTGCTTGACCTTGCCGGGGCCACGCCCATTTCCACCGACTCTGTGGTTTCTGGCACGATTTCCGGTTCGGGCGAAAACAGGGCGTTCAAATTTGACGTGGCGGCGGGGGAATCATTGTTCCTCGATGCGCAGTCCATCAGCGCTCAGCAAGCCCGCGCAACATTTCGTCTGATCGACCCGCTGGGACGGCAAGTCTTCGGGCCGACAGATTTCGTCGACCGCGAACTGGGGCGGATGGCGGTGGGCGGCACTTATACCCTGCTGGTCGAAGGAAGGGTCTGGCGCAACTGGCCGGTCGATTATCGCTTTGCCGTGCAGACCGTGGCCGACCAGCCTGCCATCCCGATCACTCTGGGCGGGACAAATCCCGCACAACCAACGGTGGTGCCCGGCCAAACCGGCAACGCACTCGCGCTGCGCGGTGTGGACTTTGTGGAAGTGCCCGACGGCCCAGCCACATCGCCTGCACGCAACATGACTCTGGAAGGCTGGTTCAAGCTCGACCGCTTTGCCAACACATGGACGTCGCTTGCGGTGAAGGGTGCGGATCGGACGGCGACGGCCGCCTATCTGCTATCGGTACGCAGCAATGGGCAATTGGTGGCCGCTGTCGGCGACAATGCTGGCGAGCAGTCGGTCTCAACCGATGCGGGGGTCTTCATCACGGGTGAATGGGTCCACGTTGCCATGGTGGCAGACCGCGATGGCGGCACGCTAAAGCTCTATGTCAACGGCGTTGAGCAAGTGTCGGGCACGATCCGCAATTCGGCCAATGCCGATGTTGCCGATGCGCTCCAGATCGGGCGCTATCAGGAACTTGCCGGGGACTATGGCGCCTATGAAGGTGCCGTCGATTCCTTCCGGCTGTGGGATGTCGCACGCGGGGCCGCACAGATCACCGCCGGGATGGCCACGCCACCGCCGGCAGGAACCGCAGGCTTGCTGCTCGCGCTGGATTTCCAGAATACGAACCTGTCGGGAGGAGCGCAGCTCCGCAATCTCAATCCCCAAGGCGTATCGGGGAGGATCGAACAGCCGGGCGAGACGCAGACCTATCGCTTCAGCCTTGCCGAACGCACTTATGCGCTGTTTGACAGCCTGACCAACAACAGCGGTCTGGTCTGGAGCCTGACCGGTCCTGAGGGTACGCAAGTGGCAAACCGCCGCTTCGATCAATCGGATTCCCGCGATTTCGGGGCTAATCCGGCGCTACGGCTGGAGCCGGGCGACTATGAGTTGATGGTGGATGGCACGGGTGATGCCACCGGCTATTTCAACTTCCGTCTGCTCGATCTGGCAGCGGCACAACCCCTGCCGCTGGGCACGGAAGTATCGGGCAGCCTCTCGCCCTCTTCATCCACCGTCGCCTACCGTTTTGCCGCAGCCGCTGGCGAACGGGTAGTGTTCGATGCCATAACCGCCACGCCCGACATGGGTTTGCGGATCATCGATCCTTTCGGCACCGACGTTCCCGGTGTGAGCTTTGCCGATCTGGACAATCTGGAACTTCCGCGCGCCGGAATGTATACGCTGGTCATCGAAGGCCGCGTCGATCACGCATCCAACGCCGCATATGCTTTTCGCCTGACACCGATCAGCTTCCAGACCACACCATATGTGATCGGCCAGCGCGTCGATGCGACAATCGGCCAGCAGGGCGAAAGTGATCGCTACACGTTCAGCGTGACCGGTACCCGGCAGGTCGTGTTCGACAATTTCAACGACCTGTCCCAGGTCAATTACACGCTATCCGGCCCGAATGGCGCAATCATCACTTCACGCCAGTTCTCGGCTGCGGACGGGATCGACCTGAGCGCCAATCCGGTGATTGATCTCACCGAAGGCGATTGGACGCTGACCATAGATGCGGCAGGCACTTTCACTGGGCCTTACGCATTCCGTCTGCTTGATCTTGTTACTGGAGAGGTGCTTGCCCCCGGCGGCAGCTTCAATCGCACGCTGGGACAGCTGGGGCGTGAGACCGACCTGTATCGGTTTACCGCCACCGAAGGCATGGTGTTCCGCTTCGATTCCACGGTGGGCATTTCAAGCAACAACCGCTTCCGCCTGATCGATCCGCTGGGGCAGGTGGTATTCGAACAGGCGGTTGGTGATACGCCATATTATGCTGCGCAGCATTCGGGCACTTACACGTTGCTGGTTGAGGGGCGCAATTCCAACAATGCCGATGCGCCCTATGGCTTCATTTTCGATGTGCCGGTGCAGCCCGCAGGCGGTGCGGCAACATTGCAGGATTTCGAAGCGGCAGGTGGTCTGCCTTATGTTCTGGCGAACGTGGCAGGCGCAGCCGCGCAAGTGCTTGATGCCGGTGGCGACAGGTTCCTGCGTCTCACCGATACGCTGTCCACCAATGTGCGCAACAACGCCTATTTCTCGGCCAATGGCACCGGACGGCAGGATACCGTCGCGCTCGACTTCGATTTCCGCATCCAGAACCGGCCGGGCCAGGCAGTCAACCCTGAAGGGCTGACGTTTGGACTGCTGCCTGTGCCGCTGTTCGGGCTTGCCGGACCTGCGAATGGCGCAAGCGATCCCGTGAATACGGCGGGCGCTTTGGCGTTCTATCTCGATCCCAAGGACGATGGCACCGCCGATCCAAACGACAACCACCTGCAGATGCACGTCAACGGGGTGAAAATCCTCGACGGGCTCGACCCTGGATTCCTCCTTGCCAATGGCGATTGGGGCCACGTCCGAGTGTTGCTGGAGCGGGCAGAGGGTGGCGCGTTCATCACTGTGCAGATTACTGCGCCGGGTGGCACTTCGCCCCTGACCGTCATCGACCGACACTTCCTCGGCGGTTACGAACTCGAAGCCCAGCGCGCGTTCTTCTCTGGTGCCAACAGCAGCATCACAGGCAACCACGATATCGACAACGTGCGCGTGGTGATGACCCCCGCGGTGCAGGCACCCACACCACTGGTGCTGGGCGAGACGATAAGCGGCAATGTTGCACTTCCGGGTGCGGTAAACCGTTATGCTTTCACGGTAACCGAGCAAACGCGCATCACCGTCGATACGCTCACCAACAATTCCAGCTTCAACTGGCGGCTGACCGGAGACGGCGTGAACATCGGTGCGGTCAGCTTCACCGGCACCGACAGCTTCGAAGGCCGCAACCGCGATGGCACGATCGATCTTGCGCCGGGCACATACGAACTCGCGGTGGGTGCATCAGGCTCAGCCACTGGCAGCTATGCCATCCGTCTGCTCGATTTTGCCGATGCCCTGCCTCTGACGCTGGGCGCGCCGGTCGATCTGGTGCAAACGCCGGGTAACTCGACGGCGGTCTACAGCTTCACCGCCAATGCAGGCGACGACCTTTACTTTCAGCATATCAGCGGATCGACTTCCCCTTATTGGCGTCTGTATGATCCGCTGGGCCGAGACATGTTCACAGCAGGGCCGCTTGGCGATGGTCCGGTAAATGATCTTCCGCTTACCGGCACCTACACGCTGGTGGTGGAAGGTCGCATCGCCACGACATCTCCGCAGACCACTGCCTTTGCGATCCATCGCGCCATAGAGCAGACGGCAATGCTCGAACTAGGCGAAGTGGTGTCCTCCATCTTGGCCAATCCCGGTGAGCGCGACAGCTATACTTTCACACTTGCGCAAGACAGCCGCCTGCTGTTCGACAGCCTGACTGCCAATGACAATGTGGGGTGGTCGCTGACCGGTCCGTCCGGCACCATCGCCACGCGCGATTTCCTGCGCTCCGATGGCGGCAATATCGGCGGTTCCACATCGCTCTTCGCACTGGCCGGGGACTATACGCTCACGGTGTTTCCGGGCGGAGACTTTGCCGGACCATATGCCTTCCGCCTGCTCGACATGGCCGATGCCACAACCTTGCCCTTGGGCACCGCAGTTACCGGTTCGCTCGATCCGGGCAATCAGGCGCGGGTGCTGACATTCGATGCAGCAGCGGGCGAGCGCTTCTTCTTCGATGCGCAAGGCCAGAACAGCGGAAGCATCTGGCGGCTGTTCGATCCTTCTGGCAGGCAGTTGTTCTTTGCCAACTGGTCGACCGATCAGGGGCCGCTGACACTGGCACGGGGCGGGCGCTACACGCTGGTGCTCGATGGTGGCATCAGCAATGCCACGCCGCAGAATTACGCCATTCAGGTCACGAAGATCGTCGATCTGGTCGATACGCTGACCTTGGGTTCAACGTACCAGGGCACCCTGCCGCTGCCGTATCAGTCCACCGATCTTGCCTTTACGCTGGCGGCAGATGGGCTGGTCTATGTTGACAGCATGACGCCCGATTCCCTGCTATCGTGGGAGATCGTTGGCGTGGATGGACAGATGGCCACCCGGCCATTCCACCAGAGCGACGCGCGCGACAACACCGACAATCCGGTGGTGGCGCTCAAGGCAGGAAACTATGTGCTGCGGGTACGCAGCAGCACCCCGTCGCCGCGCACTTTCGATGTGCGCGTCAGCAACCTTGCGCAAGGGCAGATGATCACGCCGGGCCTCCCGGTCACCGGCACGCTTAGCCCGGCGACAGAGACCGAAATCTTCCGCTTCAGCGGGACGCAAGGCGAAACCTTCTTCTTCGATGCGCAAACTTTCGCCGGATCAGAGGCGAGCTGGCGGCTGATCGGGCCTGATGGCGCGCAGCTGTTCGACAGCCCCTTCGGCGATGTCGAAGGCTATGTCCTGCCCGCGACCGGCACATTCACGCTCCTGCTTGAAGGCCGCATTTTCAACGGGACGGGGCAGGCGAACTTCGCGTTCAACGTGATCGAGACGGTGGCGGGCGCGCCCATCGTGCTCGATCCCGAAGCCAACGACGCACCCGATCTGGTGCCTGCCGAACTGGCAGTCGTAGCTGCTGACGGGGTGTTCTCCGGCGGCACGGTCATGCTCGTGTGGAAGACACGCAACGCCGGCACGCAGCCCAGTGCGGGCACGTGGCAAGACCGCGTGATCGTGCGCAATCTCGATACCAATCAGGTCATCGGCACATTCCTGTTCGACGATGCTGGCGGCGTAATCGCTGCCGGTGGCGAGCGGCAGCGGCAGGCCGAAATCACGCTGCCATCGGGCAACGCCGGGGTCGGCAGGCTGTCGTTCTCGCTGGCGGTCGATGCCGGGAATTCCGTGGCTGAGGGCAATGTCAGCGGTACGGCCGAAACCAACAATGCCGCGTCGATTGAAGTCCAGTCGGGCCTGGCACCCTTCGTCGATCTTTTGGTGAGCGACATTACGCCGGTTCCAGCCTCAGGCTGGGGGCCGGGCGACCGGATCACGCTCAACTGGACGCTGACCAATCAGGGCAATCGTGCCACACCTTCCGGCTTCAGCGAGCGGGTGGAAGTTCGCAATGTCTCGGGCAATTCCACGTTCCTGCTGGCCACGCGTGCGATTGCCGATCCGCTGGCAGCCGGGGAAAGCCTCGCGCGCTCGGTCGAAGTGGTGATCCCCGCAGGTCTCAATTCCACCGGCACGTTCCGTTTCAGCGTAATCGCCGATGTGCTGGCCGAAATTGCCGAGGCAAACCAGACCGCAACGGGTGAGACCAACAACACCACAGCGCTCGACGTGGTAAGCGCGCCGGATATCACGCTGGCCAACGTTGCGGTGACGCAAACGTCTCCGGCGGCGGGCGACACGATCGAGCTGACCTGGGCCGAAAACAACATCGGCAATGTGGCCACGTTGGGTGGCTTTACCCACCGCATCTTCATCCAGAACCTCGACAACGGGCAAGTGCTGTCCGACACGGTCTACACGTCATCCGGCGCACTGGCGGCAGGTGCCAGCCGCGATCAGAGCTTCACTTTCCGCTTGCCCGATGGAGCGGCTTCGGTTGGCCGCGTACGCGCGATCGTCTATGCTGACCGGGGCGCATTTGGCGCAGCAGGCACCGTGCGTGAAGTGGCGGCGGCCTATAATGCCGAGAACAACAACGATGCTTCGGTCATCGCCAATGTCATCGCGCGCCAATACCCCGATCTTCGCACTTCGGGCGTAACCGTCCCGCCACAGGCGAGTGGCGGGGGCGAGCTTACCGTGGGCTGGACGGTAAGCAATGCTGGCCCTGTGGCGGCGACCGCCGATGGCGGCTGGGTAGACCGGATCGTGCTGTCGGCAGATGGCACACTCGGCAATGCAGACGATGTGGTTCTGGGCGAAGTGGCGCGTGCAGGCGCGCTGGCGGCAAACGGCTCCTACGCTGCCAGCGCCACGTTCGCGTTGCCTGCCAATCTTGCAGGCGGAAGCTACCGCGTGTTCGTGGTCGCCGATGCCACGGCCAAGGTTGTCGAACCCGATACCCGTGCTGACAATGCTGTGCCTTCCGAACCCTTCACGATCACCACTCTGGCGCCCAATCTGGTGGCCGATGCGGTGTTCGGCCCTGCTGGCACGGTGTCTGGTGGGGAGACTTTCATCGTCAGCTGGCGCGTGCGCAACACCGGGCAGGCGACCGCGCCCGGTGGCCATGTCGATCGCATCGTGCTTTCGGCAGACGGCATTGCCGATGCGGGCGATCTGGTGCTGGCAGAGCTGGTGCGCGATGCGCCGCTGGCCGTGGGATCGACCTATTCGGTCTCGGTCCCGGTAAGCGTTCAGGATGGCCGCTCGGGCCAGTTCCGGCTGATCCTTGTGACCGACGCAGGTCAGCAGGTATTTGAAAACCTGCTGGAAGCCGACAACGTCGGCATTTCGACTCCCGTCACATTCGTGTCCGCGCCATCGCCAAATCTGGTGGTGGAAAGCGTGACCGTGCCCGATGGCGCGGTGCCGGGGCAGACCGTGCCCGTCACGTTCACCGTCCGCAACACCGGTACGCGCCCCGCCACGGCACCGTGGACCGACCGCATCTATATCGACAATGATACCACGGTTTCGGGTGGCACCTTGCTGGCCAGTGTGACCCGTACGTTCGATCTTGCTCCGGGCGAGGCCTATACGGTCGTGCGCGATGTGACTCTGCCGACCAACATCGGAGATTCCGGCTATCACGTGATCGTCCGCGCCGATGCACTGGGGCAGGTGTTCGAAGGCGGGGCCGAGGTCGACAACGACCTTGCCAGCCTCGAACTCGTCCTTTCACACCCCGATCTTCTGCCCAGCGCACTCGTTCACGAAGGTGGCGCGGTGGCGGAATCGAACAGTACCTTTGCGGTGCGCTGGCGGATCACCAACGACGGCACCGGCACCACGCCCGGACCGTGGACCGATACGCTCTGGCTCAGCCGCGACAACGTGGTCGGCGGTGGTGACATCAGGCTCGGTGATCTGATCGCCACTGGTCCGCTCGCACCGGGCGAGACCTATGATGGCCTGCTCAACGTCACGCTGCCCATCGACGCGCAGGGCGCCTATCGCCTGATCCTGCGCACCGACAGCGGCAATGCCTTGGCCGAGCTTTCGGCAGGCGAGGCCAACAACCAGATCGCCACCGACTTGGCTGTGGGCCTAGCGCCCTATGCCGATCTGGTGGTCAGCGACGTGACCGCGCCTGCCCTGACCATTCAGGACCCGGCGCGGGTGACCGTCGGCTATACTGTGACCAACACCGGCACAGGGCGCGGCGTGACCGACACCTGGGTCGACCGTATCATCGTTTCGCGCGACGATATCCTTGGCGATGGCGATGATATCGTGCTGGCCAGCTTCACCCGCACCGGCGGGCTGGACACCGGTGCCAGCTACACCGCCAGCGAAGACCTGATATTGCCACCGGGCCTGACCGGACGCTTCACGCTGTTCGTGCAGAGCGATGCCACGGGGCAGGTGTTCGAGAACGGCAACGACGAGAACCGCGCGCTGTTGGCAGGGCCATTCGATGTCACGCCGACACCGTGGGCCGATATGGCCGTTCCGTCTGTTACGGTCAGCGGCGGTGCTCTTTCAGGCGGCGAAGTGACCGTCACATGGGAAGTCGCCAATCAGGGCAACGGCCTGACCAGCAGCGCCAGCTGGAACGACAGCGTGTTCCTCGAACGCGCCGATGGCACCGGTCGCATCCGGCTCGGCACGGTCAACCACATCGGCTTTCTTGCGCCGGGCGACAGCTATGTGCGGACGGCGAGCTTCACCTTGCCCGAGGGCATATCGGGCGACTACCGCATTGTCGTCGAGGCTCCTGGATCGGACAATCCAAGATCCACAACCGCACCGTACGAATTCATCTATTCAGGCAACAACAGCGCCGCGTCGGCAGCGTTCAATGTTGCGCTCGCACCGTCACCGGACCTTCGCGTCACCAGAATCATTGCGCCACCCGCCGGGCAAGAAGGCGCGGTCATCGATGTCGACTGGACGGTGCGCAACGATGGCGCAGCGGCGGCAAACGGCAGCTGGGTGGACCGCGTTTACCTCCGCAAGGTGGGCGATAGCGGCCCCGGCACGCTGATCGGCAGCTATTCCTACACCGGGCCACTGGCCGCTGGTGCCAGCTATTCGCGGCGCGAGGAAATGCGCCTGCCCGACAAGTCGAGCAGTGCCTACGAAATCATCGTCATCACCGACGCGACCGGACAGGTCTATGAGCATCAGGCCGACGCCAACAACACGCTGGTCGACGACGCCACGATCCTCGTCTCGCTCCTGCCGCGCCCGGACCTGCGCATTGGCGATATCATCGCGCCCGAACGCGTGACCGCAGGCGCGACCGGGTCGGTCGAATTCACCGTGTTCAATCAGGGTCTGGTCCCGGCCAACGGCACATGGACCGACCGCGTCTACCTCTCGCTCGATGACAAGATCACCAGCGATGACATTCTGGTATCGGTAAAGCCCAACCAGTCGGCGCTGGAATCCCTCGGCGAATACCGCTCGATTTCCGACGTGTTCACCGTGCCCAAGCGGTTCCGTGGCACCGTCTACATCCTTGTCCAGACCGACGCTTCGAACGCCATCGACGAGTTCCCGAACGACACCACTGCCAGCAACGTCAAGGCGCAGGCGATCTTCATCGATCCGATCCCGTTTGCCGACCTCGTGGTCGATGGCGTGGCGGTCAACGAGCAGGCGTTCGAGGGCAACACCGTCGACGTCCGCTATACGGTCACCAATCGCGGGGCAGGGGAGACCGACAAGGGTACCTGGACCGAACAGATATGGCTGACGCGCGATCGCAACCGCCCCCATCCGGGGCAGGGCGATGTGCTGCTTACCACGCTCAGCTATACCGGTGGCGTGCTTGATGTTGGCGCAGGCTATGACCGGCAATTGCAGGTCACGCTGCCCACCGGCCTGACATCGGGCACATATTACATCACCCCGTGGGTCGATCCCTATGCCACGCTGCTCGAAGATTCGCTGGCGCCCAACGTCAACCCGGATGATCCCAACGAAATCAATTCGAGCAACTACCGCTCGGACGCCATCGCCATCGTCGGCACGCCTGCACAAAGCGTGACGCGCGCCATCGCGGTGGAGCAGGTCACCGCCGATCCGGTCGCCGTCGCCGGAGGTCCGCTTTCGGTCAGCTGGACGATCCGCGCCGGGGGCACCGCCACGGCCGACGGCTGGACCGACCGCGTGATCCTCGCCGATGCGCCCTTGCTGGCCGATGCCACGCGCACGTTCGACCTTGGCAGCTTCCGCAACCAGAGCCGCCTCGATCCGGGCCAGAGCTACACCGTAAGCCGGACCTTCGATCTGAACCCCGCAGCGGCGGGCATGTATGTGATTGTCTCCAGCGCACTGGGCGGCGATCCGGTGCCGCTTGATAATGCCAACTTTGCAGCATCAACCGTCACCAATGCGCCTGCCGATCTGCAGGTCGTCTCCGTCGTCCCCGCAGCCCCTGCAGCGCCTGCCTTCTCAGGCGAGCTGACCAGCGTCACCTACACGGTCGAAAACCGTGGCGCAGCGGTCTGGGAAGGCACGGAGTACTGGAAGGACGAGATCTGGATTTCGAAGGACCCAACCTTCATCCAGAGCCGCGCGCAACAGGTCGCCTCGGTGCTCCAGACCAATGCGCCACTGGGCAGCGGTGAAAGCTACACCAACACCGCCAGCTTCACCATGCCACCCGGCGTTGACGGCGAATACTACGTCTATGTCTTCACCAACGTCTATCAGAACGCCAAAGTGCCGGCGGACATCATCCGCCAGGGCAGCAACGATGGCTTGCGCGATAATACCTTTGCCAAGGGCGCGTTCGAACTGCCGCAGGGTAATGTCCTCTCCGCCCAGTTCCCGGTGGTCTACCGCGAGCCAGACCTTGAAGTCACCGAACTGACCATCGACGATACGCTGGCCGCAGGCAGCACGGTGGAAATCAGCTTCCGCGTGACGAACACCGGCACCCGCGGCACCCGCGAAGATGCGTGGACCGACCGGCTCTACCTCTCGCTCGATGCTTCGCTCGATGATGGCGATTGGCTGATGAGCCGCGAAATCTCGCCCGGTGTGGTGGTACGCGCAGAAGTGCCGCACAACGGCGTGCTGAACCCGGGCGATTCCTACATTGCCCGCGCCACTGTCACCCTTCCGTTCGAGCTGCAGGGGCCGCTGCACGTGATCGCCATGGCCGATTCCGGGCCGTCGGAATCGGGCTTCCGGGCCAGCTCGCTCTCCTCCCGGTTAAAAGGTGTTTCGGGCAGCGCCAGCGGTATGGTGCGCGAATTCGAAGGGGAGGGCAACAACACCACATCGCAAGCGATCACGCTGACGCCCTACAGCCCGCCCGATCTGATGGTGAGCGCAGTGTCGGTGCCCGACCGCGTGGTGCGCGGCCAGAAATTCACGGTGGAATATACCGTCATCAACAGCGGCGGCGATACGCCCGCATTGCAGGCGCGCTGGGACGATCTGGTCTATCTCTCGCGCGATCCGTTCCTGGATCTGACCTCGGACCGCTTCCTGGGGTCTGTCCGCCACACCGGCGGTCTTGCCGGGGGGCAAAGCTATGACGCCAGCACCGAATTCACGATGCCGACCAATCTTGGCACCGAGGCGTACTACGTCTTCGTAATCACCGATCCTGCCCGCTTCGATGCAACCGGGGCTGTATTTGAGGCGAACGAGCGCAATAACGCGCGCAGCACCATTGATCCGGTGCTGATCGATCAGCCTCCGCCGACCGACATCCGCGTGGGCAATATCGTCGTCCCCTCCAGCGCCGAACCGGGCGATCCCGTCACTGTGCGCTGGACCGTGGAGAACATCAGCGCAGTTACGGCCAGCGGCAGCTGGACCGATGCGGTCTATCTGTCCGCCGATGCCGCATGGGACATCAACGATACGCTGCTGGGCTATGGCGACTTTTCCGGCTCGCTCACCACCGGCCAGACCTATACGCGCGAACTGACCACCAGCCTGCCGGGGACGGCAGCGGGCGATTACCGCGTGATCGTGCGCACCGATGCGCGCAACCAGCTGGCCGAAGACACCGGCGATGCTAACAACACCACCGCCTCGGCCAGTGCCATCAGCGTTTCGGTTGATGCGCTGACGCTGGGCGTGCCGCTGACGGTGGACCTGAAGCCGGGGCAGGAGCGGCTCTACCGCATCGTCGTGCCCGCAGGCCAAACGCTGCGCCTGCGCATGTCCTCGGACGACGAGCGCGCGATCAACGAAGTCTTCGTGCGCCACGATGCCGCGCCCACCTCGGCGCAGTTTGATGCGACCTATACCGGCCCGCTTGCGCAGGAGTTGACCGCGATCGTGCCCGATACCGAACCCGGCACCTATTACGTGCTGGTGCGCGGATTCTCCGGCCCTGACGAGGGCAGCGCGGTGACGATTACGTCCGATTTGCTTCCGCTGGTAGTGACCGACATCGACACCGACACCGGCGGTGACGGCAAGTTCGTTACCACCACCATCAAGGGCGCACAGTTCCGGCAAGGCGCAATCGTCAAGCTCTCGCGCCCCGGCATTGCCGAATATGAACCCGTGGCGATGAAAGTCGTCGATGCTTCAACCATCATCGCCACGTTCGATTTCACCGATGCGCCGCACGGACTTTATGATCTCAAGATCATCAACCCCGACGGGTCCGAGACGTCTGAACCCTACCGCTTCCTGATCGAACGCGGGATCGAGCCGGAAGTGACCATCGGCGTGGGCGGCCCGCGCGTGATTCTGGCGGGCGATCAGGCGACCTATTCGGTGGCACTGCAGAACCTTGCAAACCTCGATGCGCCCTACACCTATTTTCAGGTGGGCGTGCCCGAGTTGAACTTCAACAAGTACGTCTATGGCCTGAAATTCCTCGAATTCTACACCAACGTGCGCGGCGTGCCCGATGGCGCGGAAGGTTCTGCCAACAGCGCGGTGCCGTGGCTGAACCTTGAATCGATCACCAACACCAACGGCCAGCTGATCACGTCCGGCTTCCTTTACGATCAGCCCGCCAACGGTTTTTCCGGCTTTACCTTCAATGTCCTGACCTACCCCGGCCTGAAAGCCATGGCCGACCGCGCGTTCGAAACGTTCCGTGCGCAGATGGAGACGGTGTTCCCCGAACTCGACGACATCCTTGCAGGCGGTGAGAGCAACATCGAAGAGTGGTGGGAAGCCGTTAAGGAGAACGTCGAAGAGAAAGTGCCGGGAGCAGGGGCCATCCTTGAAGGTCTTGACTTTGCTGGCCTCTACAACGCCAACACGGCGGTGCCGAGCACGGACGAAATCCCGTTCATCCCCTATCGCTTCCACATCATGGCCGCCGCGACAACTATGACGCGCGCCGAATTCGTGGCGTTCCAGACCGCTGAGGCCAAGGCGCTGCGCACCGCGATCCTCGAAGCCGACGATGCCGCCCCCGGTTTGCTGGCACTGGCCGCGAATGAACAGGAATGGACCGACCTGTTCCTCGCTGCGCTGGAAGAAGCGCAATTGCTCCGCCCCGAAGGCGAAGTGCCACCGATCCGCACGCAGTCGCACGTCGTCTCCAAGATGGCCGTGCTGGCGTCGGGCATTCTGTTCGGCCCCGCAGGCAGTGAAGTGCGCTCGGGCGGAGACCTGATCGGCTTCTTCGAACAACTCCGCACGCTCTATGGCCACAAGGATGGCCAGATGGCGGACATCGATTTCTATGATCCGCGCCAAAGCCCGCGCTACATCGGTGAAGTGCCAATCCCGGCGCTCCCGGACTTTGCCGACTATGACCTCGGCCTCAGCAACCCTACCGCGTTCGAGGCCTTCCGCATCTTCGTGCCGTGGCTTTCGTTTGATCAGCGCGGCGCTGGGCTTCCAGCCGATTTCCAGATCACCGGGCCGGAACCAGTCGACGGTGACCCGTTTGCCGCGCTTGATTTCAGCAATGTCTTTCGCAGCGAAGGCGAGGTGGGCAGGCTGGCCTCGATCACCGGGCCGTCCACGCTCGATACGGCAGGCTGGCTGCCGGGCGGCGCAGCGCTGCCCTATTCGGTCGGCTTTGAAAATGCCGAAGGTTCGGGCGGTTACGTGAATGAAATCCGCGTCACCACGCAACTCGATCCGATGCTCGATCCGCGCAGCTTCACCTTCGGCGATATCAAGATCGGCGATATCACCATCGACGTTCCCGATGGCCGCACCAGCTTTCAGGCGCAGATCGATTTCACCGCCACGCGCGGCTTCGTGCTGCGGGTCAGCGCGGTGCTCGACCTCTTCCAGCAACCGGCTGCGGCAAGCTGGCTGATTCAGGCGATCGATCCGCTGACAGGTGAAGTGCTGGAAGACACCACGCGCGGGTTGCTCGCGCCCAACAATGCACTGGGCAGCGGTGCAGGCTTTGTCGCGTGGAGCGTGGAGCCGGGCGATACGGTTCAGACCGGAGACCGGATTAGCGCCTCTGCCCGCGTGGAAATGACCGGCTTCGCGCCCGAGGACACCACCGTCCTTTCGCAGGCGATCGATGCCGAAGCACCCGACAGCACGATCACGGCCGCGCGCGTCGGCACCACTAATGACTTTCAGGTCGATTGGAACGTGCGCGACGATAACGCAGGTTCCGGCTTCCGCCACGTCACGCTTTATGTTGCCGAAAACGGTGGCGATTTCCGTATATGGCAGCGCCGCCTGACCGATAGTTCCGGTATGCTGGTGTTTGAAGGGGAAGCGGGCAAGACCTACGAATTCCTCGCGCTCGCCACCGATGTCGCGGGCAATGTCGAAGTGCCGCGCCCCGGCGTGAACGCTGTGGCCGATGGGTCTCCGGTGAACCTTGGCGGCACGCCGATGGTGCCGGGTACGACTGCGCCCAATTTCGGCCAACCGCCTGCGCCTTCGCCCGAACCTTCGACCAACGCCCTGTTCCTTGCAGCGCAGGCGAATGTCCCCGCCGCCGATCCGCTGACCGCGCCGAGCGAGTTCGAAGACGTGCTCAGCCCCTTCATCGCCCGCGCCTTTGCCACCGGCATCGGCACCAGCGATGCCGGGATCGGCCCGATGGCGATTGTCGAAACGCCGGACGGGGATTTACTCGTTTCCGGCGGCCCGAACCGCGGCAGCATCTGGCGCGTCGACGGCAATGGAGGCGTGGTTGGCGAACCGCTCGTCACGCTCGATGTGCCGGTGTTCAACATGGCGTTCGACGTCGAGGGACGGCTCTGGGCCACCACCGGCGGCGGGCAACTGCTGCGGCTCGACCCGGTCACCGGGCAGATCCTCCAGCGCTATGGTGACGGCGTCACCATCGCGCTCGCCATCGATCCCGATAGCGGCGAGATTTTCGTCTCCACCAATGGCGGCGTGTCCACGTTCGATCCCGACACCGGCCTGTTCGAACAGTGGAGCCGTGATGAAGGCCTGCGCGTCGGCAGTCTCGCGTTCGATTCAGAAGGTACGCTGTGGGGTGTGACCTGGCCTGATCGCGAACAGGTCGTGCGCTTCACCGATCTGCGCCGCGCGGAAACCATGCTGCGCTTCGATGCGCCGGTCGATTCCATCGCGTTCGGACAGGCGGGCACGGCGCTGGCAGACCTGCTCTTCGTTTCGCACACCGCTGGGACCGTGGCCGATACCGGGGTGGCCGAGGCAGGTAGCGAACTGACCATGGTCGATCTTGCCACCATGCGCCGCATCGCCGTGGCCAGCGACGGTACGCGCGGCGATGTGGTGCACACCACCAGCGATGGCCGCCTGCTCATCAGCCAGTCCAATCAGGTAGACCTCGTCGCCCCGGCAACCGCGCCGGTGGTTATCGCCACGAATCCGCCTGCCGGTGCGCAAATCGCGCTGCCGCAGGCGTTTCTCTCGGTCACGTTCGATCAGGACATGTTCGTCGGTTCTGCAAGCGATGCAGGATCGGTGCTCAACCCAACCTACTATACGCTGGCTGGGGAAACCGTCGGCACTCTGGCCGCGCGTTCGGTCACCTATGACGCTGCAACTCGCACCGCCTATCTCAATTTCGGCGTTCTCTTGGCCGACAGCTACACCCTGACCGCCGGTTCAGCGCTGACCAGCCAGTACGGGCAGCGCATGGCAGTCAACTACGCCACGCAGTTCGAAGCCTTCGACGATATCAGCGCACTCGTAGACCTGCGCTTCACCAACACCCGGCTCGACCGCGCAACCGGCACGGTCAGCTACGAAGTGGTCGTCACCAACCGCACCGACGGGCCGATCTCGCTGCCTGCACTGCTGACGATCGATCCGCTGGCAGGCTTTGACAACGTGCCGATCGATGCCGCAGGCCAAAGCGAAGACGGCCGATGGCTGATCGACCTTGGCGCATCGCTGCCGCTGAACGGCATCCTTGAAGCCGGGCAATCGACCACCGGGCGCACCGTGAGCATGGCCACCGGCACGCAGCGCCTGTCCTTCGTGCCCGGCATCGTTGCAGGCACGCTGCCCAACACCGCACCGACCTTTACCAGCGCATTGCCCACCGCGCCGCTGACCATCGGCGCAGCTTTCACCTATCAGGCCAGCGCCACCGATGCCGAAGGGCAGGCGATCCGCTTTGGCCTGCTCACGGCCCCTGCGGGCATGACCGTCGATGCCGAAACCGGACGCATCGCGTGGACCGTTGCTGCCGATGCCGCGAGCAATGTGCCAGTGATCGTGCAGGCCATCGACACACGCGGCGCGATCAGCCTGCTCCGCTTCGAGCTGCAAGTGACCGGCGGCAACCGCGCGCCCGTGTTCTACCAGCCTCCCGTTGCGCTGGAGGGGGCCGAGGGCCAACTCTTCGAATTCACCCTCGAAGCCGTCGATCCCGATCAGGATACCTTGACGCTCGTGGCCGATGGCCTGCCCGGCGGCGCAGTGTTCGATTCCTCCACAGGCCGCTTCTCTTGGCGCGCAGACTACCGCGCGGCAGGCACATACGACCTGCGCTTCCTTGCCAGCGACGGCATCGCAAGCGAGGAAATCGTCGTGCGCCTGTCGGTGGCCGAAGCCGTCGAGCCGCCCACAGTCGTCATCCCCGCAGACCGCACGGCGCGTGAGGGCGATTTCGTTCGCTTCCAGATTCAGGCCAGCGTCGATCCCGCCCGCGACCTCACGTTCTCCAGTGCAAACCTGCCGTTCGGTGCCGTGCTCAATCCGATCACCGGCGAATTCCAGTGGATCCCCACATTCACCCAGCAGGGCACTTACAACCTCGCCTTCACCGTATCGGACGGCCAGAGCGAGGTGAACTTCACCACCAGCGTCACCGTGTTCAACGCCAATGGCGCGCCGGTATTCAGCAATCAGGATGGCTGGCAAGTGCTCGAAGGCCAGCCGCTGACGATCACCGCCTTCGCCTTCGATCCTGACAATCCATACTACACGCCCTCGCTCCGCGATGCCTCGGGCACCGTGCTCCAGACCACCGACCTGCCCAAGACCGTCAACGTCGAAGTGATCGGCACATTGCCCGATGGCGCAACCTTCGATGCCGAAACGATGACGCTGAACTGGACGCCGCGCGGCGATCAGGTGGGTGAACATGTCGTGCGGCTGCGCGCAACCGACACCGGCGATGGCACCGAAGCCCCGCTGTCGACGCAGATCGACATCCCGATCAAGGTCTTCAACCAGAACCGCCGCCCGGTGGTCAGTCCGATCGAGAACGTCACGATCGATCGCGGCGAAGTGGTTGAAATCCCGGTCAGCACCAGCGACGCCGATGGCAACCCGCTGGTCTTGCAAGCCGTCAACGAAAGCCCCTACCGCCCGCTCCCTGGCTTCGTCACGCTGACCGACAATGGCGATGGTACCGGCGTGCTGCGCATCGCGCCGGGCGCTGGCGATCGTGGCGATTACACGATCATCGTGGTTGCCACCGACGATGGCGACGGCAGCACCGAGCCCCTGGCAGGCGGCTACGCCTTCAACATCAGCGTGGAAAGCCCCAACGAAGCACCGGTCTTTGGCTACCTCGGTGATGCCGCCGCCGTGGCGGGCGAACTCCTGCAAGTGCTGGTCGACGTGTCCGACATGGACGAGGACGCGCTCACTTACGCGCTCACCGGCCTGCCCGGAGCCACCGTCACGCCCACCTCGGTCTATGGCCGCGCGCTGATCACGTGGACGCCCACCAGCGCCCAGATCGGCAGCTACAGCGCGCAACTGACCGTGCGCGACAGCGGCAGCGGCGTGACCACGCAGGCCACCGACAGCGCCACCTTCAACGTGACCGTCCGCGCCGCCAACGCCGCCCCGCAGCTTGCCCCCGTGGGCGACCAGCAGGCGCGTGAAGGTGAGGAACTGGCCTTCACCGTGCGCGGGGCTGACACCGACGCAGACCGCCTGACCTACCGCATGAGCGGCGCGCCCGAAGGTGCAGTGCTTGATCCGGCCACTGGCGCATTCCGCTGGACCCCGGCGGGCAACCAGTCCGGCACCTACAGCGTCACCTTCACCGCCAGCGATGGCCATTCGGTCAGCGCCGAGACTGTCACGCTCACCGTCGCCAATGCCAATCAGGCTCCGATCATCGTGCCCATCGGCCTGCAACTGGTCCGCGAAGGCTCCGACCTCGTGTTCCGCGCCAGCGCTTCGGACCCTGACGGCGATCCGGTGCAGCTTGCCGTCCTGAGCGGCCTGCCGCAAGGCGCGTTGTTCGTGCCCAGCAGCGGCGAATTCCAATGGACACCGGGCTTCGATCAGCAGGGCGACCACGTCCTGCTGCTGCGCGCAGTCGATCCTTCCGGGGCCAGCACCGACGTTTCGGTCGTGATCCGCGTGGCCGACATCAACCGCGAGCCGGTGATCGATGAAGGCTACCATGGCTTCACCGTGGGCGAGGAAAAGCGTTTCACCATCAACGCCAGCGACGAAGATGCGGGCGATACGCTAACGTTCACCGCCGAAAACCTGCCCGAGGGCGCAACCCTCAATGCCGCCACCGGCGAATTCGTCTGGACGCCGGGACCGGGCCAGATCGGCGATCATGTCGTGACCCTGCTGGTCAGCGATGGAAAGGCGACCACCCGCAAGACGATCCTGCTGCGCGCGCTGATCGAACCCATAAAGCCCACCGCACGTATCGAACTGACGCCCAGCTTTGCCGCCGTACCGGGTGCCCCGGTAATCGTGACCGTTCAGGCCGCAAGCCTGTCAAACATCACTACCGTGTCGCTCACGCTGAACGGCGTGGCCCAGACGCTCGATGCCAACAACCGCGCCACGATCACCGCGCCAGTCCCCGGGAAGTACACGCTGGTCGCCACCGTACGTGATGCCGATGGCGGCGAGACGACTGCTACGCGCGTGCTCAAGGTGCGCGATCCGCTAGACCAATCCCCGCCGCTCCTCAGCCTCGCGGGCAATCTCGCCAATGCGCTGGTCGATGGCGCTATCGACATCTCCGGCACGATCACCGACGCCAATCTGGATGACTGGACGCTGGAACTGGTCCCCACCGGTGGCGAGGCCGTCATTCTCGCGCGCGGCGATGGTCCTACGTCCGGCGTGCTGGCCGGGCTAGATGCCCGCACGCGCCCGGATGGGTTTTACACCCTGCGCCTGCGCGCCACCGACATTTCCGGTCGCAGCAGCGTGGCCACCGCAGCCGTCGAATTGCGCAGCGGGGCCAACAAGACCGGGCGCTTCGTCACCACCGCCACCGATTATGCCGGAACCATCGGCAGCGTGCCGTTCGAACTCGAACGCCGCTATGATTCCCAGACCGGTCAGTGGGGCTATCTCGGCATCGACGTCGATCTGCAAAGCTCGGTCGGCGGCACTTTGCGCGCCGATGGCGCCCCGCCCGCGTTCGAGCAGGGCACCCGCGTCTATCTCACGCTGCCAACCGGAGAGCGCGCAGCGTTCACCTTTGCGCCAGTGGCCGAAACGATCAATGGCCAGACCTTCTATCGCCCCGCCTTCGTCGCCGATGGCACCCACGGTTATGTCCTGACATCGGCTGACATGCAGTTGCGCAGTGTCGGCGCCGGGTTCTTCTCGGTCGAAACCGGCATTGCCTATAACCCTGCGGCCAGCGTCTTCGGCGATGCCGACTATCGCCTGACCGCGCCCGATGGCACTGCCTATGCGATTGACAGCACGCGCGGCACCGTGGCAATCGAAACGGCGGCGGGCACGCTGCTGGTGGGCGATAACGGCATCGTCGCTGCAGGTGGCCAGTCGCTGGCCTTCGTGCGCGATCCGTCGGGCAACATCGCCCGCCTGACCGCGAGCGACGGCACCACCATCGTGCTAGAACACGATGCTGTCGGCCGCGTGCTGGTGGCGCGCGATCTTTCGACCGGCGCAGGCGCGCGCTATGCCTATGATGCACAGGGCCGCATGATCCTCGAACTGCCAAGCGCAGGTACAGGCCGCAGCATTGCCTATGGCGAAGGCAACACGGTCACACAGTCCCCGGTCATCGCCAACCTTGCCGTTGCCGCCAGCTTCACCGGCCAGACCGTCTCCGGTTCGCTGGGCGGAGCAGGTGAGGCCAGCTACGCCTTCACCATCCGCGAAAGCGAGATTGCCAAGACCCCGACCGGCGTGGTGATCCTGCGCGTGGTGACCGAAGGCGCAGCCACCCCGGCCATCGACGGCGTGCGCCTGCTGTCCAGCACAACCGCTGGCACGACCAGCACGTCACTGTTTGCCATAGAAAGCGCGGGCCTGCACCTTCTGCGCCTTTCGGGCACCGGCAGTTACACACTCGAACTTGGCATCGCAGGCGATCTGAACGCCGATGGTAGCGTTGATGGTCTGGACAGCACGGCGCTCGCTGCCGCCCAGCCGGGCAGTGACATCACTGGCGATGGCGCGATCAATGCCGCAGACCGTCAGGTGCTTGCCGCAAACTTCGGCTTCATCGCCAACCGCGCGCCGCAAGTGGCAGCCGTCCTGCCCGATTTGCTCACCCACGTCGATCTGCCGATGTGGATCAATCTGTCCGATATCGCCAGCGATCCCGATGGCGATGCGCTCTACTTCCGCGTCGTCGAAGTAACCGGTGGCACCGCGCGGCTTACGGCAGATGGGCAAAGCCTGATCTTTACGCCCGACGCGGGCTATGCCGGAAACGCCACCTTGCGCGTCGCCGCCGATGACGGCTTCGGCAGCTCGGCCGCAGCAGGGCTCGCGCTCAACGTCTCCAATGCGCCGCTGACAGCCATAGAATTCGAAGCCCGCGACATAGAGTTCGGTTCCATCACCGAGCAGTTCCGCACGGGCCTCATCGGCACTTTCGCGGATCAGGCGAACGTCTTCCTGCCCTATTCCTATGTCACCACGCGCATCGGCGATGCCAGTGTCGCCACGATTTCGGCTGATGGCCTGCTGCGCCCAACTGGTCCGGGATCTACCTACCTGCAAGTCACGCACGGCTCGATATCCGCCGCCACCGCAGTTTCGGGCGGGGAACCGAGAACGGTCAGTGAAACGCTGACGTCGATCTACAGCATCAACGCCTATCCCGATGCAGTCACGCTACTGCCAGCAGGCGGCACGCGCCAGATCGTGGTCAGCCTCGATCCCGCTCAGTCGATCTTCGCCAGTGACTATCCCGAAACGCCCACGATCTATGTTTCGGGCGATAGCTCCATCGTTAGCGTCGATGCCAATGGCGTGATGACCGCGCTGCGCGAAGGGCGCACCACCGTTACCGTGATCCACGCGCGCGGTGAGGATGTGATCGAAGTGGCAGTCAAGGCACCGGTAGTCGGCAATACGGCGGCAATCGACGCCAGCGACGGTGGCATCATCCGCAGCACCGACGGTATCATGATCGCTTTCGGCCCCGGCGGGCTGAGCGCCGATGCCACGGTCACGATCCAGTCCGTGACCGAGGCCGAACTCGACATTCCGATCCCTGCGCCCGACCTGTTCGATTTCGTCGCTGCGTTCGATCTCAATGTCGACGGCGGCGATTTGACCGAGGCCGTGCAACTTGCCGTACCGGTCCCGGCAGGGGCCGGAAATGTCGGTGATCAGGTATGGATATTCGTCGAACAGGAACTGCCTGTCGGTGAAAACGGGGAACTCCAGAAGGTCTGGAACGTGCTCGATTCCGGCACGATCGACGCCGATGGCATGGCCCGCGTCAAGTCCCCGCCATACCCTGGCGTTGCCGAGAATGCATTTCCCGGCCTCAGCAAGAACGCCCGCATTCTCGTTGGCCGCCTGGGCGAACCCGTCCCGACGCTGGCGGTCAACGCCGGGTTCAAGCTGGCAAACTTCTTCGTCTTCATGCCGGCGGTGGGCATCGCAGCCGGAGGTGGGCTAGCAGGCGGCATCGTCGGCCTCGGCCTTGCGTCGCTAGGCCTGATGATTGCGCAATTGCCCGATCTCGCCGCGCGCGCAGCGGTGGAGATATTCCGTCAGGCGGGTGATGGCACTTACGACAAGGTTACGCTGCAACCCACCGCCAATACCTTGAGAATCAACCGCACGATCTATGCGGAATTCCCTGCAGCCGAAGACCAGAGCGATGAAGGGCCGGTCATCCTCGACGTTCAGCCCAGGTTGCTTGATGACGGCGGTTCGCAGCTTGTCATCACTATAGACAATCCCGGCGCGGACTTGTCGAAAATCGATCTGGTCCTGCGCCACGGCGGGCAGGAAATCGTGCTGTCAAAGGATCAGGTGACGGTGGTTGCCGGGCCTGATGGCACGGCGATCCTGACAGCGCGGACCAGCCGCAGCGTTTTGCTTGGCTCCACGCAGATTTTCGTAGAACGGCCCCGGCAGGACAGCCTGCCGGACCGCACGATCCGCAGCGCCTCGATCAAGGTGGACAACAAAGCCTCGTTTGGTTTCGTCGGTTCGACCACGGGCGTGCTTGTTATCGATCTCAAACGCAATTTCGAAACCGAACAGGAAGCCGATCGGCTGTTTCACACGATCAGGCTTTTTGGAGCGGACAATCAGCCGGCATCGGTGAATGAAATCGTCACCACGTCCGATCTTGGCGCTGCCTTTGCCGCCACGAACAAGGGCATCGCGGTCATCGATACGCTGTCCTTGCAGCAATACGATGCCGATCCGTCGAAGGCCGGTGTCCAGATGATCGAGATACCGGGAGGTGCGGTCACCGCGCTCGCGGTCGATCCCAACAACCGCTATCTCTACGCCGCAGGCCTCGGCAAAGTCTACGTGATCGACATCAACCCCTCGTCGGCCAACTACCTCAAAGTGGTCGAAAACGCGCTTGGCGCGATTGACGTCAGCATCGTCAGCCGGGGCCAGAACTTCGGCCATATCACCAGCATGGCATTGAACGCCGATGGCACGCGACTCTATGTGGGCGTGCCGGTGTCCGAACTGTTCGGGTCACGCGGCTGGGTCTATGGCCAAAAGGGCGACAAGGGCCTCGTCATGGTGATCAACACCGACGAGGGTGATCGCGTGGCCAAGGCGGGCGAAAACCCCAAGAAATGGCGCCAGATCATCGCCAAGCTCGATGGCGGGGTCGAAGTCTATGATATCCAGGCCACCACCGATCCTGACAAGATGGTCTACGTCTCACGCGGAGACCGCGACAACGGGTTGCGCCTGATCGAGGTTGCCAACGACGATCCGCTGAACTTCGTGCTCGAATTCGGCGGGCCGCAGGTCATCGGCACCAGCCTGACCGAAAAGTCCACCGGCGTCGAATACAAGCCGTTCACTGTCGCTGGCTACACGGTGACAGTCGACCGTAAACGCACGACCGACGAGGCATCGTTCTCGATAGGCCGTATCAACGATCTCAACGTCCACTATGCCTCGGGCGTGGCAGTCACGCCGGACCGCCAATATGCCTTCGTCGCCGAATGGGGCCTGCCGCCTGCTTACTGGGGGCCAGATCAGCAGAACGGGCAGGATATCGAAGATCTCTACGTCACCGGATCGAAGATTCTGGTGATCAAGGACCCGTTCGGCGCCAATCCGATCCTTGTGGGATCGACCACGCCGATCCCCTTGGCGTTCCTCGAAGAACTGCGGATCGACAGTTCGGGCCAGAAACTCTACGCGCACTATCGCGGCGTCGGCAATGTCGTCATCCTCGATGTGGCGCAGTTGCGCGCCATCGATCCCGCGCCATTCCTCGATCCCGACCAGTGGCAGCGCACCGCGCTCGATCATCCCACCTTTGGCGTCGATTTCTACAAGCCTGCCATCGATGTGCCCCGCCATGGCCGCGGCATGGCCTTGCAGGAACTGAATGCGCTGCGCCTGATCGCGCCGACCAGCGAATTCGACATCTTCAACCAGAACTCCGAACTGCTCAGCTTCACCTGGGACATCGATACCAGCCTCGTCGAAGTGCCCGAAGATGGCTACGAAACGCGCTTCTTCCTCAGCGCGCTGCCACCGGGCAACGGCCTGTGGCCTGATGACAGTCCTTCGCCGCGCTATTTCTTTGACAGCAACCCCGGTTCCGATCTGCTGAACGCGGGCGATACCAATCCCAACCGCATCCTCACGTCCCAGATCCTGCGGCCCGGTATCTACAAGGTCGATGCCCGCGGCAACATCACCCGTACTGGCGATACCGACAACAAGACGTGGAAGGTCTTCGTCGACGCAGCCTTCGCCCGCGCCATGACTGCCGGACAGGACTACTATTGGGGCGTAGAACTTCTTGGCGAGGACGTGCGAGAATCCACCTCGTTCACCGTCACCCCCAAGCAGCTCAGCACGCCCTACAATGGCGTTACGCTGCTGACGCATGACATGCAGCTGGGCCTGTCGATCGACGATGATCCGTTCGAAAGCGAGGGCGGCGCTTTCACCACGATGGCCAATATGATCGCCGAAGCTGGCGGCGGTGGTGTGGTACTGCGCTATGAAAAGGCAACCGGCGACTGGGTCGATATCTTCGATTCCACCAATCGCAATGCCGATGCCCTGATCGCAGGCAAGCCGGTGGTGCTGATCGCCGATTGGGCCAAGGAATCCGACATCACCGACATCGGCTTTTCCGAAGCCGCAGCCGATGCCTTCTTCGCCTCTCTTGTCCTGCTCAATCAGGCAAGCGGCGGGAAAATCTTTGCCTCCTCAATGCACTTCATCGGCCACGGGCGCGGTGCCTCGGTTAATTCCGAGATCATCCAGCGCCTCGGCACCTATTTCCCGGCAGCAGGTCAGGCCGATGGCGGCATCCACATGACCACGCTTGATCCGCACGATTTCAAGCAGGATACGCTCGCGGTACCGCTCGATACGCTGGCCAAGCTGCTGGCGCAGGGGATTGGCGCGGTTGTCGGTCTGCTCGCGCCCAATGTCGGGGCGAAGATTATTGAATTGGGAGAGAAGATCCCCAAGCTGTTTGAACTTGCAGCATTTCTCGGATTGAAGTTGAATCCCGTACAGTTCCAGGACTTCAAGGACCCCAGGGTTCAGGTCTGGAACAATGTCGGTTTCGCCGACAATTACTACCAGACCCTCGCGCGAATGGAGACCACGGACCTGCCCGTGGGCGATGAACTGCGCCGTTTGTCGTTTACGCTCACCGCCAATGGGCGCTCGGTCAGCGGTGCCAATCTTGATGTCCTGCTCAATGGCCGGTCGGGATTCACTCAGGACGATTTCGGCTTTGGTCCCTTCAGCATCGGCGCTGGCGGCCCGCACAACCGCGTGCTGGAATGGTATGCCGGGACGATCGACACCAGTGTCGACAATCTCGAAGGCTATCCGATCTATCGCCGCGTCACCGATGAAGGCAAAGGCACGCTGTCGCTGGTCCTGCCAACCGAAGATTTCGGGCGTATCCCCTGGTACAATGTCCAGCCCGCGCTGGTAACAGCGGGCAAGCCGACCGTGTTCTATTCCGAAGTTCCCGGCATGATCTGGGAAGGCATCGGCATGGGCTGGTACTACAGCGCGGCCGGGGGCGGGGCGGACTATCGCACCACAGGCGGCCCCCGCGTCAACGTGGCCGAGGACAACTCGCAGGCCACACCGGGCGATCAGCCCGTGCCCACCGTGTTCAACGGCGAATTCGAACTGGGCGTGCGCAATTCATTCTGGAACTTCCTCACGCAAGGCGGCAACGCCAGCACCAGCGTGTTCGAAGAGGCCACTTTCGGCCGGTATCCCTTGGCCTACGAACTGCCCGGCTGGTCCTTCCACGGCGGCGGTGGCTTCAAGCTCGATTTCGGCGATTGGTTCGGCGAAATCGACATCACCGGCATGTTCGCCATGCAGACCAGTGCCACGCAGGCGGGCCTCGATGTTGCCGGACGCCTGATGGACACGGTCGGCAAGAAGCTTGGAGACAAGTTGTTGCGAGGCCTGTTGATGAGGGCGGCGGGTTTTACACCGGCACCGCCAGCGGGAACCGACGCATTCTTTGCCTGGCAGGAAGAGATGAGGAAGAACCTGCCCGGAGCCTTGGCGGATCTCGAGAACTATCATTTCCTGTTGGCGATCGTCGAAATTTTCGATGATCTTATCAAGGCCGCAATCGATGCAGGTGCGGTATTTGGAGACGGATTCAACTTTCAGGACTTTCTGGGGAAGGCCACGAACCCGAAGCCGGACGAATTCGACGGCTTCCGGGAAATTTTCAAGAAGTCGTTCGAGGCGGTGTTCAAGAAAATATTCGGCGAACAATCAGGAGAATTGCGCAGTGATTATGCGCTGATGTTCGGTGGTACCGCTGCTGTAAAGGGCATTCTCGATGGTATAATCGCAGGCATCGACAAACTCGGCCTGCCCAGTGGGCTGGCCGAGCAGGTCACTGGCGCCATCAAGAAGTTCATCGACGAAACCACCGATTTCTCGACCGTCACCCACAACCGCATGTTCGTGCCGCCCAATGCGAACAAGCTGCATCTGGAAACCTTCGCTCCGTGGGTGATGACACCCAAGGCTTCGATCCTCGTACGGATGACCGCCGAAGGCGTTGACGTCGATCCCCTGTTCGAAACCGTCAAGCTCACGCCCGGCTTCCTCCAGAGCAACCAGTTCGTGATCGACGTGCCTCCGCAACTGCGCGGCAAAGTGGTGACGCTGCAGATTACCTCGCTCAATGCCGAGGAAATCGTCGAGGACTTCAACGCGTGGTCCTTCCCCGAAATCGATGGCGAAGCAATTGAAAACAAGGTCTTGTTCGAACCTGATGAGCGGACAATCGCGCAGATATCCGATAGTCCAGCGCAACTGGCCGCGCTTCAGCAACAGGCGCAGTGGATCTTCGATCATCCCGATTCCCAAGTGCAGTTCTTCGGCTATGCCGATCCCATCGGCACTATCGAATACAACCGCCAGCTTGCCCTAGATCGCGCCACCGCAGTCACGCACTACGTCCGCCAATTCCTCGTCGATCGCGGGCAGTCCGCAGCGCGCGTACTCGATCCGGTGTCCATCGGCGAAGTAACAGCCGTGGCCATCCCTGGCGGAACGTCTGCGAGCTACACGCTCGAACGCCGCACCGAAATGCGCGTGCGAGAACGCGTAACAATCGTCAGCGAAAGCGACCCCACCGACCCCGCCTATGCTGCGGGCGAAGAAATCAGCCAGGTATTCTTCCTCGATGGCGTCCGCTTCAGCCTCGTCACCAGCGGCGATCCGATGGAACTCGATCCGCAAGGTGCCGTGCCGCAGGGGGCGCCTGTCTCCACGCTCGCGCAGATGCAGGACGTGATCGATGCGGCCAAGCAGGCGTGGCTGGACAATGGCGTCTACGCCAATCTCGACAATGTCTTTGCCGGAATCACCTTCGAAGTGCGCGATCTGGGCGACAATGCACTGGCCTCGTTCGACGATGGCCTGCTTACTATTGACGATGACGCATCGGGCTTTGGCTGGTTCATCGATCTCAGCCCGGCTGACAGCAGCGAGTATACTGCCGGAGGCAAGGCACACCTGTTCGAAGCCCTGTCCGGCAGCGGCGCGCAAGGGCGGGTAGACCTGCTGACCGTGGTCATGCACGAACTCGGCCACGCCGTCGGCCTCGAAGATATTGCCGCCACGCTCGAACCCCGCTTGATGAGCGCCACACTGCGTCTGGGCGAACGCCGCGTCTATTCCGAATTGGACGCTGCGCCTGCGCCTGCCGTACCCACCACGCCTGCCGCAGATCCCATGGTCCTGCTCACCGGCGCAGCACTGCCCGCATCGGGCTCGGGCGTGCAGACCTTCTCGACCCTCAGCGCATCCGGCGCGCCCGTGACCTCGGCACTGACCAACGGCGATTTCGTTGCGGCCACCGGCTGGACGGCCAGCGGCGGCGGCGTGGTCTCCGGCGGCGTCGGCGTTCTGGCGGAAGACTCACGCTTCCTGTCCTCGCTCCAGCAAGGCTTCGCCGTTCCCGCAGGGGCAGACAGCATCACCTTGCGCATCGCTTCAGCCAGTCTCGGCAGCAATGCCGCGCTGCCGCCCGATGCCTTCGAAATCGCGCTGCTTGATCCGGTCACCGGCGCTTCGTTGCTCGGCGCGATGGGCGGACTTTCGCTCAGCGATGCCTTGCTCAACCTTCAGGCCGATGGCTCGCTCTACCTCGCACCCGGAGTGACTGTGCAGGGCAATCCGCTCACCGGCGCGGCCATCGTCACGATCTCCCTCGCAGGCGTCGATACCAGCAACGGCGCATGGCTCAGCTTCGACCTGATCGGGCAGGGCGCGCTCGACAGCCTTGTGACGGTTGATGATGTCGGCTTCGGCGGCGCAATCAACAGCCCGCCCGTGGCGCGCGATGATGATGCTGTGGTGGCCGAGGACGGCGAAGTAGCCATCGACCTCCTGTCCAACGATAGCGATGTCGATGGCGACCCGCTGGCGGTCACCATCCTCACCGCGCCCGCCAACGGCACTCTGCGTGCGCCCACCACACCGGGCGACGCATGGACCTATGTGCCCGATGCCAACTTCAGCGGCACCGACAGCTTCACCTATCAGATCAGCGACAACATCAACCCGCCCGCCACGGCCACCGCGCGCATCACGGTGAGCGCCGTCAACGATACGCCGGAAATCACTCCGGTAGCCAACCGCAGCGCCACCGTGGGCGAGGCGATTGCTCTGGCGATTGCGGCCAGCGATATCGAGGACGCGGCGCAGGATCTCGTCTTCACCCTGCTCGAAGGCCCGCAGGGATTGACGCTGTCCCCACAAGGCCAGTTGCAGTGGACAGCGGCGGGCAGCGGCCAGCAAACCGTGCGTCTGCGCGTAACCGACAGCGGCGGGGCGAGCGCCGAAACCAGCTTCGTCATCGCCGTCACCCCGGCCAACAATGAAGCCCCGCAGATCGCAGCCGTTGCCGCGCAACAGGTGGATGAAGGCGCAAGCCTCAGCTTCGCCCTTTCCGCCACCGATGCCGATCACGCGGCAGGCGATCTCGTCTACAGCCTCGTCACCGGTCCCGCCGGTGCCACCGTCTCGCCCGCAGGCCAGTTCAACTGGATCGCCACCGATCAGGCCGCGCAGCAGCCGGTCACCGTGCGCGTCACCGATCCGGCAGGCGCATTCACCGAAACCAGCTTCGTGATCAACGTGGCGCTGGCGCCGGACAATCTGGCTCCGGTGCCCAATGCCGTCGCCAATCGCACAGTGACGGCAGGCGGCGTGCTGATCGTCCCGCTTTCCGCCACCGACGATCTCGACGCGCCGAACGATCTGGTCTGGTCGCTGGTCTCCGGCCCGCAAGGATCGGCCGTCTCGCCCACTGGCCAGTTCAGCTGGCTGGCGAGCGAAGCGCTCGGCCCACAGGACGTGGTCGTGCGCGTAACCGACAGCGGCGGCCTCTTTGCGCAAACCAGCTTCACGGTTACCGTCGAAGCGCGCGCCAATCAGGCCCCCGCCATCGATCCGGTCAGCAACCGCGCAGTGCAACAGGGCACCGCTGTCAGCCTGCAATTGACCGCGACTGACCCCGATCACGCCGCCAACACACTGGTCTTCGAACTCGTCTCCGGCCCGCTCGGAGCTGCCGTATCGACCGACGGCCAGTTCGTCTGGACCGCCGATCTGACCGGCGATCAGGCGATCACCGTTCGCGTCACCGATCCTGCCGGAGCCTCGGCGGAAACCAGCTTCGTCATCGCGGTTGCTGCCGTGGGCAACGACGCCCCGCTGCTCGCCCCGATTGCGGCGCAGGCTGTCATCATTGGTGGCGATGTTACACTCGATCTGGTCGCCAGCGATCCCGACGACGACCTTTCCACCCTGATCTTCGCGCTGGAAAGCGGCCCGCAAGGCGCTGCGGTCACACCACAGGGCCGCTTCACGTGGACCAGCAACGTGCTTGGCACCGTGCCGGTTACCGTCTCGGTCATCGATCCATCGGGCAACCGCGCGGAACGCAGCTTCGACATTACCGTGGGCGCCGTACCCAATATCGCGCCGGTCCTCGCGCCCTTGAACGACCAGACAGCCACCCAAGGCGATGATCTCGCCTTCCAACTTTCCGCCTTCGATGCCGACGATGCTTTGGCAACGCTGGTGTTCTCGCTGGTTTCTGGTCCACAAGGCGCACAAGTCACCCCCGACGGGCGGCTGACGTGGCAGGCGGCAACGCTGGGCGATGCGGACTTCACCATCCGCGTCACCGATCCTGACGGTGCGTTCGATGAGCGCAGCTTCAACATCACGGTGAGCGCGCGTCCCAACATCGCGCCGGTGATCGATCCGCAGCCGGTGGTTTCCGTGGCCGAGGGGCAGCAAGTCCTGCTCGATCTCACCGCGACCGACGCCGATGGCCCGGCCGATGCGCTGGCGTGGGAACTGGTTTCCGGCCCTTCAGGCGCAGTGCTTACCCCGCAAGGCAGGCTGACATGGCTCGCCCCTGATGGCGCGGCGAGTGCCGAGTTTGCGGTCCGGGTCAGCGATGGCAAGGGCGGCATCACCACCGGCACGGTCACTGTCAATGTCACCGATGTCGCACCTGTCCTGACCGTGGTGGGCAGCGGCAGCGCCGGGGCAGGGCTGGTCTACCGCCTGCAACTCGCGCTGACCGATCCGGGGCAGGATACGCCGCAGGAATGGCGGATCGACTGGGGCGATGGCACCGTGGTCAGCAGCCTCGCCGGAACGGCATCGGCGGCAGAGCACGTCTTTGCAGGCGCGGGCCGCTTTACCGTGCGCGCCACTTTGCGTAACGAGGACGGGACTTTCACCGCGCAGCCGCTGGTGGTTGATGTCGCCGCAGCGCCGCTCTTGCAAGTCACCGGCAGCGGAATCGTCGGTGGCAGGCTGGTCGTCCGCTTCTCGCAAGCGCTGGCGGCCTTGCCGCTGACCGGCACTCCGGTCACGCTGGTCGGCTCGGCGGTCGGCGCTGTCACCACTGCGCTGACGCTCGATGCCAATGGTGCGCTTGTGATCGCCCGCGTCGATGGCAAGGCGCTGCAGTATGACAGCTACGCGCTCGAACTCTCAGCGCCCGCCTTTGCCAGCGCGCGCGGATCGTTGCTTGATGGCGATGCCGATGGCGCGCCGGGGGGCAACTATCGCACCACGCTGCGCTTTGAGCAGGCGCGTCCCGGCCTTGCCTCGCTGCCCGATTTCCTGCGCGTGCCGGGTGAGAAGATCGATGTGCCGCGTGAAGCGCAAGATGGCTTGCAGGTGCGCTTTGCCAGCGAGGGTGGGGTAAAAACCCTGCGCTTTACAGTGCAGTACGATCCTGCACTGCTTGCGCTTGATGGCGTAAATGCCGGGCCGGACTTGCCCGAAGGCGCAAAGCTGACATGGGAAGTCCTCCCCGCCAGCGGTGGCAAGGCGCTGGTGCGCGTCACCGTGATCAGCGATACGCCGATCGCCGCGGGCAGCGTTGCGCTCGCCAGCCTCGATGCAAGAGTGCCGCAATCCGCGCCCTATGGGGCCAGCGAAGTGCTTGAAGTGCAAGTGGAAATGATCAACGCCGCCGATCCCACCGCGCTGGCACGGGACGAGGCGTTGCAAGTGGTCGGCACCTTCGGCGATGCCGATGGCGATCAAATCCTCACGATTCTGGACACTTACGAAATCACGCGCCTTGCGGTGCGGAGTGAGGGGGAATTCGCCGCATGGAGCGGGATTCCGCCCGAACTGATCGCAGATATCCGCGATTCCCGCTTCTTCAATTCTCCGCGCTTGCCGATCATCGATCCGCTGGTTGCGGCGGACCTCCGGTTGCACAGATCGACCAGCGCGCCGATGGCCGATCTGCCGGAAGTCACCTATGGGTTCGCGCAGGCGGTGGCGAAGTGGGCGGGGGACATCTGGACGACCGATACCACGCCATTGCCGCCGGAAGAGGGCGTGAAACCTGCTGAAAAGCCAGCAGAAAAGGGTGCTCCGGCAACGCCGAAGGCCGCAAATCCCGAAGTGCACCAAACAGCACCTGACGGCACCGGACCGCTCACCAACGCCCCTGCGCCGGGCACTCCGGCGCTCATGCTGGCAAACCTGCTCGCTGGCCCGTCGCCGTCCGGCTTCATGCTCGAAGATGCGCTCATCGCGGTCGGCCTGCCAGTGCTGATTCCGAACCGCGAGGACAGGGCAAAGGGTCGCCGTCGCAAGGCTGAAGAGGAGGCCGTCTGATGGCCGAGGTTCACGCCGAGATGCTCGACGCGGATGAGGCCCGCACCGCCGCGCCCCAAGAGGCCGCGCTTTGGGCGGCGCTGGCGATGGCCAAGGACGGCGCAGGCTTCTGCCGCGCCTGGCTCGATCTGCAATGCGCCCGCACGCCGGAGGCCAGCGGCGGGTTGATCCTGCTGGAAGCGCAGGGCGGCGGCTTTGCGCCTGCTGCGGTCTGGCCTGCCGGGCCGAGCAATATCGACCCGCTGCGCGAGGCGGCAGAAGCGGTGCTGGCGAGTGGTCAGCCGCAGATCGCGCCGGGTGGGGAGGGGCAGACCGTCATCGCCTATCCCGTTGGATCTTCGGCAGAAGTTCACGGTGTGATCGTGCTGGCGCTCGCCTCTGCCGATGCGGGCACCTTGCAGCAGACATTGCGCGAACTGCACTGGGGCGTGGGCTGGATACTGACGCTGGTATGGCAGCATCGCGCGGCCGAGGCGGGGCAGGCAAGCGCCGCGCCTCCGCCCGCAGCGGTCGCGGCGATGGAATTGCTGGCGGCGGTGCAGGAGCATGAGGGGCTGGAGGAGACGCTGCTGGCCTTCGTCAACGAGATTGCCCGTGCGGTGGGGGCGGACCGGGCGGCGGTGGGGCTGGTGCGGCGCGATGCGGTGCGGCTCTCGGCGATGTCTCACGGCGCGTGGTTCCGGCGCAAGTCCGAACTGGCCGAGACAATCGAGGCCGCGATGGACGAAGCCTATGACCAGCTCGCGCGGATTGTGTTGCCGCAAGGCGATGCGGGCGACGATTGTGGCGCGGTGACGATCCAGCACGCGCGGCTGATTTCGACACTGGGCAGCGGGGCCATCGCCTCGATCCCGTTCGAGGACCGGGGTATCGTGACTGGCGTGCTGACGCTGGAGCGCGACCGGGGCCGCGCACCGTTCAGCGCGCGGGACTTGTTGCTGTGCGAGACGGCCGCTGCGCTGGTTGCGCCGACGATCTCGCTGAAGCAGCGCGAGGCGCGGCTGGTGAGCGGGCGCATCCGGGACAAGGCGATGCATGGCGCGCGCGCCGTGTTCGGTCCGCGCCGTCCGCTGGCCAAGGCACTGGCGATTGGTGCGGTGGTGCTGACCTTCGTGCTTCTGGTGCCGCTGGCGCAGTTCCGGGTGGGGGCCGATGCGACGCTCGAGGGCCGGGTGCAGCGCGCTGCCGCCGCACCGTTCAACGGCTTCATCGCGCGGTCGATGGCGCGGGCGGGCGATGTGGTGCAGGCGGGGCAAGTGCTGGCGGTGCTTGACGACCGCGACTTGCGGCTGGACCGGGCGCGGGCGGCGGCCGAACTGCAGCAGGTGGACCGGCAGTACCGCAAGGCGCTGGCGGGGCACGAGCGGGCCGAGATGAACCTGCTGGGCGCGCAATACCGCCAGGCCGAGGCCGAACTGCGGCTGATCGATTACAAGCTGGAACGCATCGCCATCACGGCGCCCTTGAGCGGTGTGCTGGTATCTGGCGATGTCAGCCAGTTGGTCGGATCGCCGGTGGAAGAAGGCAAAGTCCTGTTCGAAGTGGCCCCCGCGGACGACTTCCGCGTGGTGCTGAACGTGGCCGAGGGCGACATTTCGCACGTGAAGCCGGGGCAGGAGGGCCAATTCGCGCCGACCGGCTTGGCCGGGGAAACCGTGCCATTCACCGTGACCAAGCTGACCAGCGTGACTGCCGCGCGTGACGGGCAGAACACGTTCCGGGTGGAGGCTGAACTTGCGCCCGAAGCGCGCGAATTGCTGCGGCCCGGGATGGAAGGCGTGGCCAAGGTCGATGTGGACCGGCGCAGTCTGGCCGGCATCTTGCTGCGCTCGGTGATCGGCTGGATGCGGCTGTTTGCATGGGAGTGGCTACCGTAAATGGCCAACCCGTTCGAGAGCGCCAGCTGGTTCAACGTCGCGCATCTGCGGCCCAAGCTGCGCGCGCACGTGCGGGTGCGGCGGCATGTCTATCGCGGAGCGATGTGGTACGTGCTCGATGATGGTGCGGCGGGGCGCGTGCATCGGTTTGCGCGCGGGGCCTATCTGCTGATCGGGCGGCTGGACGGCGCGCAGACCGTCGATGCTTTGTGGCAACGGCTGGTGGACGAGATGGGCGAGGATGCGCCGACGCAGGACGAAGTGATCCGCGCGCTGGGGCAGTTGCACAACTCCGATCTGCTGGCGAGCGACGCCGCGCCCGATACGGCGGACCTGTTCAAGCGGCAGAAGAAGCAGCGGCGGCAGATCTGGTTGCAGAACCTGAAAAGCCCGATGTCCCTGCGCGTGCCGCTGGTGGATCCCGACAGGTTCCTGACCCGCACGATGCCGTGGGTGCAGCCGCTGTTCGGCTGGGCGGGGCTTGCGCTGTGGCTCACGCTGGTGGTGCCCGCGCTGGTGCTGGCGGGGCGGCATTGGGACGAATTGACCGGCAACCTGTGGGACCGCGCACTGTCGGCGGACAACCTGTTCATCATGGCTTTTGTCTATCCGCTGGTCAAAGTGATCCACGAACTGGGGCACGGCTTTGCCGCCAAGGCGCGCGGGCGCGAAGTGCGCGAGATGGGGGTGATGCTGCTGGTGCTGTTCCCGGTGCCCTATGTCGATGCCTCTGCCGCCAGCGCCCTGCCGAACAAGTGGCAGCGCGCGACGGTGGGTGCAGCGGGGATGATGGCAGAACTGGCGCTGGCGGCGCTGGCGATGTTCGCGTGGGTCATGGTGGAGCCGGGCACGTTGCGGGCGGTGCTGTTCAACGTGATGCTGGTGGCGGGCATTTCGACCGTGCTGGTCAATGGCAATCCGCTGCTGAAGTTCGACGGGTATTACATCCTTGCCGATCTGATCGAGATTCCGAACCTTGCCGAGCGATCCAACCGGTTCTGGGGGCATCTGGCAACACGGCATCTGCTGGGCGCTTCGGACGAGCAGCCTTTTGCCGCCACGCCGGGGGAGAAGCGCTGGTTCATCGCCTATGCGCCTGCGGCTTTTGCTGCGCGCATGGTGATGATGCTGGGCATTGCGCTGCTGGTGGCCAAGCGGTTCTTCTTCATCGGTGTGGCTATTGCGCTGTGGTCGCTGTGGAATGCCATCGGCGCGCCGCTGTGGAAGATGTATTCGCATGTTTTCACCAGCCCGCAACTGCACAAGAACCGCCAGCGCGCGGTGCGGCTGACGGTGGGAGTGACAGCGGCGGTGCTGGTGCTGCTGTTCGCCGTGCCCGCCCCGCATCACGCCACCACGCAGGGGATCGTCTGGCTGCCCGAGGAAGCGCATGTGCGTGCAGGCGGCGATGGCACGGTGAACGAGATCATGGCGGCGGAAGGCGCGCGGGTTGAACCGGGCGAACTGCTGGTCGGTGCGGAGAATCCAATCCTTGCCGCCGAGGTGGAGCAACTGCGCTGGCGGGCGCATGAATTACAGGCACAGGCCGATGCCGAACTGCGCACCGGGGCCGGGCGGGCCGAGGCCGGGGACCGCGTGCAGCGCGAGGTCAGCCAGTTGCAACTGGCCGAGGCGGTGGAGCGGCTGACCACGCAGGAGCGGCGGTTGGGTGATCTGACGATCGAGGCTGAAAGCACCGGGACTTTCGTGCTGGCCGCTGCTCCTGCGGGCGACATGCCGGGGCGCTATATGAAGAAGGGTGAGCTGATCGGCTATGTGACGCCGGGCCATGCCGATGTGGCGCGGATTGCGGTGGCGCAGGACGATTTCGAGCTGATCCGGGGGCATTTGCGGTCGCTGCGGTTGAAGCTGGCCAACCGGCCAGGCGATACCTGGGACAGCGAGATCGTGCGTGCCGTGCCGGGCGGAACGTTCGAATTGCCGAGTCCGGCCTTGGGTTCGGCCAATGGCGGTCCGTTTGCGCTCGATCCGCGCAGCGAGGATGGCACGGGCACATTGGCGCGGGTGTTCCTGTTCGACGTGGCGCTGCCGCCGGACTTGCGCGAGGTGCCTTTCGGGACGCGCGTCCACGTGCGCTTTGCGCTCGATTGGGAGCCGCTGGGCTGGCAGGGCGTGCGGCGCATCCGGCAATTGCTGTTGGCGCAGTTCGATGCGTGACATGGCAGCTCTGAAAGCGCGTGCGGGCGATGTGTGGTACGAGATCCGCAAAGCCGAACGTCCGGTGATCGCACCCTATCCTGAGCTGGGGCAGGCCAAGGCGTGGAAGTGGGACCGCCCGCTGGACAAGCTGATCGGGCGGCTGATGGTCGATCCGCCATTTGTGAAGGGCACGTTGCTCGGCCGCGCCACGGCGATTGCGGAGGGTTGGCCGGAGCTGGCGAAGATGGGGCAGGATGCCTTCATGCTGCGCTGCCGGTCCATGCGGGCACGGCTTTCGCGCGAGGGGCTGGTGCCAGCGCTGGTGGACGAGTGCTTCGCGCTGATCCGCGAGGCGACCGGGCGCGAACTGGGGATGCGGCACTATCCGGTGCAGTTGATGGGCGGCCTTGCCATGATTGAGGGCGGCATTGCCGAAATGGCGACGGGTGAGGGCAAGACCATCACCGCGCTGCTGCCTGCGATCACTGCCGCGCTGGCGGGCATTCAGGCGCATGTATTCACCGTCAACGACTACCTAGCCACGCGCGATCTGGCCAAGCTTTCGCCGGTCTATGCGCTGTTCGGGCTTTCGACCGGGCTGATCGTGGAAGGGGGGGAGCCGGAAGAGCGGCGCGCGGCCTATCGCGCCGATGTGGTCTATGGGACCAACAAGGAAATCGCATTCGATTACCTCAAGGACATGGCGGCGCTGACGAAGGGGCGCAGTTCGGTGCGGCGGCAGGTGCAGGCGCTATGTGGCCAGCGCGTTCCACCGCTGACCATGCGCGGGCTGCACTTTGCCATCGTGGACGAGGCGGATTCGATCTTCATCGATGAGGCGCGGACGCCGCTGATCCTTTCGGCGGAGACGCCGGGGGATGACAACGGGCTTTACCTTGCCGGGCTGGAACTGGCCGGACGGCTGGAGGAGGGCCGCCACTACACGATCCGCGAAGAGCAGCGCGCGGTGGAACTGACCGAGCGGGGCAAGCGGGCGGTGGAGGACATGGCCGCCGGATTGCCGCACCGCCAGTGGCGCATCCGGCAGGCGCGCGAACAGCTGGTGGTTCAGGCGATCAGCGCGCGCCGCCTGTTCCTGAAGGACCGCGATTACGTGGTGGTCGAAGGCGAAGTGCGGATCGTAGATGAATCGACCGGGCGCACGATGGCCGACCGGTCATGGGAAGGCGGGCTGCACCAGATGGTCGAGGCCAAGGAGCAGGTCGAGACGACCGGGCAGCGCACCACACTGGCGCGGATAACCTACCAGCGCTTCTTCCGCCGCTATCGCAGGTTGGCGGGGATGAGCGGGACGGTGCGCGAGGTGGCAGACGAATTGTGGGCCGATTTCGGACTGCGGGTGCGGCCAGTTCCGGCGAACCGGCCGACGCAGCGGGTGCATCGGGGCCATGCTCTGGTGCGCACGCAAGCGGACAAGTGGGCGCTGGTGGCTGCCGAGGTGGAGCGGGTGCGGCGCGAGGAGGGCGAGCGGCCGATCCTTGTCGGAACGCGATCAGTGGCGGATTCGGAAAGCGTGGCGGCCTGTCTTGCGGCGCGCGGGGTGCCGCATCGCGTGCTGAATGCGCGACAGGATAGCGAGGAGGCCGAGATCATCGCGGGGGCGGGTGAGGTTGGGGCGGTGACCGTTGCCACCAACATGGCAGGGCGCGGCACTGATATCGAACTGACGCAAAGCGCGCGGGCGGCAGGGGGGCTGCATGTGATCCTGACGGCGTTTCATGAAACGGCGCGGATCGACCGCCAGCTTTACGGGCGTGCCGGACGGCAGGGCGATCCGGGCAGTTCGCAGGCGATCACCGCGCTGGATGATGAGCTTTACCGCCACTTCGCCACGCGCGCCGCAAAGACGCTGGCCTCGTCTGCGCGCGAGTTTCCGGTGCTGGATGGCCCTGCCGAGTGGCTGCGCAAGTGGGCGCAGCGCGCGGCGGAGCGACGCCATGCCGCCACGCGGCGGCAGACCGAGCTATCGGAGGAGCGGCTGAAGGAGAGCCTGGCCTTTGCGGGGAGAGATGGCTGAGCATCGCCCCGGCAGGCTACTTGCCCTCGGGCGCCAGCAGGAACACGACATAGCCGCGGAACATCGGGTGCTGTGCCAGCATGGGCGGGGCCTTCCACGCGCCGCCTTCGACCAGGGCGACGCGGAACGGGATGGGGAAACGCTCCATCCTTGCGAAGTATTGTTCGTATCCGGGGATGGTCGTGCGGGCCTGATAGGTTTGCACCACCACCTCGTCGATAGTCCGGGCAAGGCCTGCCAGCGCTTGAGGATCGCCATGCGCGCTCCAGTCCATCAGGCCGGTGATCGATAGCTTCCAGCGCTGCGGCAGGCGTTTGCGCAAGTCTTGCAGGAAGCGGGCGTAGCCATCGATCCCGCGCGTGGCGGCGTCGAAATCCACTTGCAGGCCGGCCAGCGTGTTGCCGGCCTTTTCCCATCGTTCAAGGTCCGACAGGATCGCGGCATAGGTAGCCTCGTTCCAGTCGAGCCGTTCGGCGCGGACCACCAGCCACACCGTCCGCCCCGGCAGTTTCGGCACGCCCATGCGCAACCGTTCGAGCCGTGCCACGCCTTCGCGCCGCACTTCGCCATCGAGCAGGTAGACGGTCTTTGCCGCATTGCCGGGGGCAGGTCGCACGCCGGGCCAGACGTAGATCGCGTCATACTTTGCCGCTTGCACTGCCGCAGGAGCGTTTGGCTGCGGCTCAGCCTTGCACCCCGTCAGCAGTGCCAACGCCAGCAGGAGCGCCGGACGCCACTTCACCAGTAGTAGCGCAGACGTTTGGCCCATGGGCTGTTCGGGTAGCGCTGCTTGAGTTCGGTGAACCATGCCTTGCGTGTGGCGGTAGGCGCTTGGGCAGCATCCATTTCGGCCATGGTCCATGCCGGGCCGCTGCACCCGTTGTAGCCCGAAGGCGCATAGCACATCACGGCGCGATAGAGCGCGTAGGCACGCAGATCGGGCGCCGCGGTCTTGTCGGCTATGACCGCGTCATAGATTGCGCCGCGCGCCACTGCCTTGCCGCCGAAGCCATCCGGCCCGTTGCCGAGCGCCATCTCGTTCCCGTCCGGGTTGAACAGCGCAAAGCCATCGAACCCGTTGAGCCGGTAGAAATCGCCAAGACACAACTGCGCGCGGTGATCCTTGGGTGCGCGGGCGAGCGTTGCGGCGGTTTCGGCAAGGGCAGGGCAGGCGAAGCCATCGGACCAGCGGCCCTTGCGGAACAGACCCACCGGCACCGCATCCTGCCGTGCAAAGTCCCACAGCCCGCCGTCGACATTGGCTTCGGCAGGCACCAGCGCCAGATCGCGCGTGAAATCGGCATAGGCCCCGCGCGCCAGGTCTTTGTATAGCAGCGAAAACCGCGCCACGTCGCGTTCGTGCGCAGGGCGTGAGGTGTTGGCGATGTTGGCGCGCAGGATGGCGGGCGTGGCAACGGTTTGCAGCAGGATCTCGCGGATCGTCGGGTCGGTGATCGGCGATCCGGGCGCGAAGATCTGATCGACGCGCCGGTCCCGTTGCCAGCGCACGGCAAGGCCGAGTTCCGCCAGTGGGCGCTGGTAAACCGGGCTGGCCCCGCCCAGCAGTTCACGCCAGAACCCCGCCTCGTTCGGATCGCGCAGTTTGCCCAGCGCCATTCCGCGCAAGGTCTGGCGGCTGAACGCAAGCGGCTTGTAGCGCGGCTGCCGCGCCGCATCGGGCACGAGAGCCAGCACCGCCTTGGCATCGCCACCGGCGTAGGTTGCGCGGCTCGCCTCGATCAGCCCGTAAAGCTCTGGATGCGCGGAAAACTGGGCCTTCTGCGCGGCAAGATCGCTGGTTGAAAGGCCGATGGAATCATCGCCGGAGGGGCGCATCTGCTTGAAATCGGCGACTGCCAGCAGCAGCGGCGCTTTGCCCTGAGCGGCGATCTGTGCGGCGTCTGCGTGTTCAAGCAGTTTGCTGTCGATCTCCTCGGCCAGATTGGCAGCAGCCTCGCTTGAGCCGGGTGTGCTTGCCAGCAGTGTTTCATAGTGCTGCACCAGCGTTGGCATATCGCCGCGGAGCCATGCCACACGGCGTTTCAGACCCTGCGCAGAGGCAGCATAGCGGCCTTTGGGATAGGCTTTCAGGTAGTCGTCAATTGCACCGCTCGCCGCTTCCAGTGAGGGCTTGTCGACTTTTTCGGTGCCGACGAAATCGCCCCATTCGTCCACTGACGTGGCAATCGCCATGCGCAACCCGATGCGAATTGGCATGTAGCGGGCGGTTTCTGCCACCCACGCCGATTTGGCGCGGGTGAGGGCGGAAAAGCCTTGAGAAGCGACCGACCAGTCATTCTTGTGAAAGGCATCGGCAGCCTTCAGATAGGCAAGGTATTCATGCCCCGGTTTGCTAGTGATCGCCGGTTCGTTCCACGCTCCTTCGTTGCATCCTGTCTGCGCGCGCAGGGCGGTGAGGGCCGTGCGTTCGGCATCGGAAAGTCCGGCGTCGGCGGCGATAGCACCAAGGAACGCCGGGCTGCCGCTCACTGCCGGTTCGCACGATGGCGCTTCTTCACCGCTGTAACCTGCCGTTTCCGCATGTGGCCACAACGTCTGGCGCATTCCTGCCCATGACATGAAAGTGCGCCCATATTGCGGATCGTAGGGGTCCGGCCCCACGGCGGTTGCGGCGTCGGGCACAGGATGCAGGCTTTGCATCAATAGCAGCAGGTTGATCCGCGTATCGTTGCCGGGGCTGATCATCGCGCGCCCGGCGCATTCATAGTCCGCAGCGCCCAATTCCCACGCCGGGGTGCACGACGGGTCAGCGCACGCCCAAAGCGTGCCGCCAATGCCGACCGTGGAAAGCGCGACCGCCCCCGCAGCAGTGCGCAGCGGGTGCTTGCGCAGCCACGCCGAAAGATTGCGCCGAAGATGAGTCCGTCTATCGCTTTTCGCCATGGCGCAAGACATGCGCAAGGCGCAGGCTTCCGGCAATGACAAATGTCACCAGATCAGTCGTTGATCCACAAGTTGTGGCTGTCGATCAGCAGGCAGTTGATCGCACGGTTGGCTTCGGCGCGGGCGAGGGCTTCGGTGCGGAATGCTGCATGAGTCAGTCGCTCTGCCTGCAACACATCGGCAAGGTCGATTGCGCCCAACTGGTGTCCGCGCCGGGTCTTGGAAAGCGCCGCCATCTGCGCGTTCAGCGCCTCGCGCGATTGCTGCCAGGCCTGCATGGCCGAATTTGCGCGCGTCACATCGCGGGATGCCATTTCCTGCACATCAAGCCGAACCGCCGCAGATTCCGCTGCTGCTGCCAAGCCTTCAGCTTCCGCCTGATCAGCCACCGCGCGGCGATTGGCACCGCCGATGGGCATGGACAGCACCAGCCCCGCGCCACGTTCACGTCCGCCCTGTTCGCTGAACAGGCGCACGCCAAAGCTGGGGTCGGCGATCCGGTCCTTGCGTGCGCGTTCGGCAAGGGGTCACTACACGAAAGTGAGTTTTACGTACGCTAGGCGCGAACGGATGGCGAACGGCAAAAAGTGGTGATTCCTGCCCCCGGATTATATCACGCAG
>NZ_NCII01000005.1 GCF_002256775.1 Novosphingobium sp. 17-62-19
TCCTTGCGGAAATCGGGATTGCCGATCTCGACCGCGCCGGTGGCCGCGTGCGCGCCATTGGCAAACATTTCCTCGGCCGAAGGCGCACGCTCGCTGCGCGCCCCGCTCAGCGCAAAGCGGAAACCGCCGCCCAGATCGACCGAACCGCCCAGCGATACCGAAACCGAATCGAACGACCGCTCGCGCCCGATCACATCGGACTTCACATTGGCATGTTCATAGCGCGCGCCCGCTTCGAGCCGCGCCACGCCCAGATCGAATTCCTGCAACGTGAACAGGCCGATCTGCCGCGTTTCGTTGGCGGGGATATAGGCCTCTTCGCCCACCGCGCTGAAATTGCGGCTGAAATATTGTACGCCCGTCGCGCCCTGCCAGCCCTTGCGCTCGGCCTGAACCAGTTCGGCCCGCGCTTCCCAGCTCTTGTTGAAAAAGCTGGTGCCGATCTCGCCGGTCGATTCGATCTCATCATGGCGATAGTCGGCCCACCCGCCGCGCAGCTTCAGTTCCTTGAACGCGCCGCCCAGCGGCACCGCGCCGCGTACATCGACGCGGGTCTGGCGCATGTTCAGCGTGATGTCCGATTCATGCCCGTGGCCTTCCTCTTCCCCGGCCTCAGCCTCCTCATCATGGTCTTCATGCGGCAGGTCGAGGCTGTTCGGAATGCCATAGCGGTTTTCCAGATGGCTCACCGCAAAGCCGAAGTTCGCGCCGTCCTGTCCGATCCAGCCAAGCCCGCCTGCAACGTCCCACGTGCGTGCGGCGGTGTTCGGAAGGCGTCCGCGCGCCTGCGCCTCTTCGGCCACTTCGCCGCCTTCTTCCGCCGCTTCATCGCGCAGATCCTTGCTGAACACGAAGCCGCCCGTGCGGTAATTGCCCGATTCGAAGAAGCTGCCGTCCACATGCGCCACAAACCCGCCGCCAAGCGGGGCATTGATCGAAGCGGCGATATTGCGCTCCTCGGCTGCCGAAGCGACGCCCGCCACGGCATCCACGTGTGGCCCCGCTTCGGGCACTTCACGCGGAATGCGCAGGTCGCGCATATTCACCACACCACCAATCGCGCCCGAACCATAAAGCAGCGCCGCCGGTCCGCGCAGGATCTCGATTCGGTCTGCCAGCAGCGCATTCGTCGCCACAGCATGATCGACCGAGGTATTGGACACGTCAAAGCTGCCGATCCCGTCGGTCAGCACGCGCACGCGCTCAGCATCCAGCCCGCGCAGAATCGGGCGCGAGGCGTTGGGGCCAAAGAACGTGGACGAAACCCCCGGCTGCCGCGCCAGCGTCTCGCCAATGGTCGAACGCTGCTGCAATTGCAGGTCATCGCCCTGCAGCACGGTCACCGCACTGGCGACCAGTTGCCGGTCACGCTCATAGGGGGCCGAAACGACGATCTGCGTCGATGGGAAGCTGTGTCCATCGTTCGTGCCGCCCGATTGCGCATCGCCTGCATCCGCCGCACCAGCGGCCGGTGTAGGCGCTTCGTTAGCCAACGCGAGAGGGGCCGCGGCCAGTGAGCCGAGTGCAGAACCGGCAAAAAGAGCGAGCATTCGCATGAAATTCTGTCCTTTGCGGAATGTCAGAATGCCGCAAACGTTTCCGTCGGCGGCTTGGCGCGTGTCATAACGACCGCCTCGCAATGTGACAAGATAACATTACGTTATTGATCTATCCTTTTTTAGGCCAGCCTGTTTTTGTGCCAGTCTGCCGACAAAGCGTTGGTTCAGCGCGTGTCTGTCGGCGTTCGCGTACCCACCGGCTTCCACGGCTGTCCGATCCGCGCCTCCAGCCGGTCCCGCAGCGACCAGAGCCAACCCACACGGCGCTCGGCAATGCCCGGCAGACTCAGCAAATCTCCACCGAGCCACGGCAGGAACGGATTGCGTCGCGCGTAGGACCATATCTCCACCCGCTCGCCAGACCGATAAGCCGCGCCGCGCGCATGAAACCCCGCAGTATCAGCCACCACCAGCGTATTGGCGGGCACCGCCAACGCTTCAGGCTTCGCCAGCTTCATCGCGGCCAACCCCTCGGACGAAACGCGAGGCGATCCACGGGCTGAGAGACGATCGATCTTCGTGGGGTCGGCGAGACTGCGTTCCCGCTCCCATGCAAGCCGCTCAGGCGTGAAGCGGTGTGATCCACGCACATACGTGAACGGCCCTTCTTCTACCGACACCGGGTTGAGGAACAGCCACGATTTCAGCGAAGAATGGAACGTATCGGCGTGGAGCGCTTCCTGCGGGTCCGGCTCATTGCCATCCACATGGCTGACTATGGTCTGGACGTAGTGCAGCGGCGTCGTGCGAAAGCTCGCCACATAGTGCAGCAACGCCACGATGTCGGGCCGGTTCAGCAACTGGCGCAAAGCTGGAATGGCCTGCAACATCTGGCCATCAATCGCGATGCGCCGCGTAATCGCATCGCCTTGCCGCATCTCACGCGCGGGAGCAGCGAACGACAGGATCGCCTCGCGCAAAGCAGAAAAGTCTTGCGACGGCACGATATCAGGAATCGCAACAAACCCGTCGCGGTCAAAAGCCTCGCGCCATTCGGGCCGCACATGGCGCGCCAACCGACGCCGCCGCCAATTGCAAAGCGCGGCCGCCAGCCGCACTCGCCGCTCATGCAGTCCGCGCTGATTAAGCCCGATCGAGCCAAGCAACGGATTGTCGAGGAAACTCTTCGCACCGGTTAGGAGTTGCGCAATCCAGACAGGGGTCAGCAATATCTTGCCGAGGCGGCTCATAGCAAAGGCACACTCTTGATCGTTCCGCCCCCCGGCTTGATCGCCGGTTACGCCTGCTTGACCAGAGCGTCAATCGCCAGCAGTCGCGCCACCAGTGGTTCGAAGTCTGCCAGCGGCAAGGCATTCGGCCCATCAGACAGCGCCTTTTCCGGGTCAGGGTGCGTTTCCATGAACATCCCGGCCACACCGGCCGCCACCGCAGCGCGCGCCAGCAACGGCACGAATTCGCGCTGGCCGCCTGACCGTTCGCCAAGCCCACCCGGTTGCTGCACCGAATGCGTCGCGTCGAATACCACCGGGCAGCCGGTCTGCGCCATGATCGCCAGCCCTCGCATGTCGGAAACCAGCGTGTTGTACCCAAACGAAGTGCCGCGATCGCACAGCATGAAAGAATCGGGATCATGCCCCGCGGCGGACGCAGCATTGCGCGCCTTGGCCACCACCTGCGCCATGTCCGCAGGCGCCATGAACTGCGCTTTCTTGATGTTCACCGGTTTGCCCGAAGCGGCAACCGCCGCAATGAAATCGGTCTGCCGCGCGAGAAAGGCAGGTGTCTGAAGAACATCAGCCACTTGTGCCACAGCCCCAACCTGCTCACGCTCATGAACATCGGTCAGCACAGGCAGGCCTGTCTCGGCGCGGACCTTTTCCAGAATGCGCAAACCTTCGTCCATGCCCGGCCCGCGGAACGATTTGTCTGATGAACGGTTCGCTTTGTCGAACGAACTCTTGAAGATGAGCAGCATCCCCAACCTTGCTGCAACCTTCGCAAGATGCTCCGCAACGCTAAGGGAATGGTGTTCGCTTTCGATGACGCAGGGACCGGCAATGATGAACAGCGGCGATGCGCCACCGATTTCTCTACCAAAAAGGAGCATTCTCTTTCCTATTGCAGCGCAAACAAGGTCTATTCATCGCGGGTCAATCAATGTGCTGCACTGCACATACTCGCGCTCATAGCCCCTGTATGGGGGCACCGGCAATTGCCAAGCGTGAATTGCGATAGGGTTGATTCCCGCTTCGGGCAAAATCGTGAGTGGAAAAGGCATCACATGGCAGCTACGAAAACCCGGATGACCACCGGCAATCTCGCACCAAGCTACACGCATTCCGCGCTCAAGACCTTGGAAACCGAGATTCAGGGGCTTGAGGCTCTCAAGGCCTTTCTGGATACACCGCCATTTCGCGGCGCGCTGGACCGAGCTATCATTGCCATGGCACGCACCGAAGGTCGCGTGATTGTCAGCGGGATGGGCAAAAGTGGCCATATTGGGCGCAAAATCGCAGCCACCCTGCGCTCAACCGGGACGCCAGCCCTGTTCCTTCACCCCGGTGAGGCAAGCCACGGCGATCTCGGCCTGATCACCGACAAGGACGTGGTTTTTGCCATAACCTGGTCGGGCGAGACGAGCGAACTCAAAGACATCTATGAATACTGTAATCGTTTTGGCGTCACGTTGATTGTCGCCACGGCGTGGGGGGAGAGCACAGCTGCCCGCGCCGCAGACATTTGCCTCACGCTCCCGCTAGTACGAGAGGCGTGTCCGAACGATCTTGCTCCCACCACTTCCACCACGCTCCAGATTGTGCTGGGCGATGTTCTCGCAGTGGCTCTGATCGAGGCCCGTGGCTTCAGCCCTTCAGATTTCAAGGTTTTCCACCCCGGCGGTAAGCTTGGTGCAAAGCTGAGCATCGTCGACCAGATCATGGGCATTGATGGAGCCGTGCCAAAGGTTGGCCGTGATGCCACGCTCAGCCTTGCCACTATTGAAATGAGCCGGAAGCGCTACGGCGCAACCGCCGTTGTTGATGATGGTAACCGGCTTGTAGGCGTATTCACCGATGGCGATCTGCGTCGCTGCATCGCAGTACACGATATGCAGGACCGCATCGAACTGCACATGTCGCCCAATCCGGTCACCGTTCCCCCCGGCACGCTCTGCACCGATGCGCTGCGCATCATGAATGAGAACGCAGTATCAGTGCTGTTCGTCGAAGACGCGGGCAAGCTGGTTGGCGTGGTTCATATGCACGATGTTGTCAGGACCGGCATTGTCTGAGCCATCAGGCGGGGCAACACGTCCTGACCTTATCGTCGTTCCTGCCCGCTACGGGTCAAAGCGCCTTCCCGGCAAACCGCTCCTGTCCATCGCGGGCCGAAGCCTGCTAGAACGCGTGGTCGCCATCGCCCGCGCGGCGGCGGACGTTGCAGGCAATTGCACGGTCCTTGTCGCCACCGACGACAAGCGGATCGGTGATCACGCAACTGCACTCGGCGTGGCCTGCGTCATGACTGATCCAGAACTCGATTCGGGCACTCTTCGCGCGCAGGCTGCTGCACACCAATTGCAATCGCCGCCAGCCCACGTGATCAACCTGCAAGGTGATGCTCCGTTCATTCCCGCTGCCATCGTTGCCGGCCTGCTTGAAACGCTCCGCACCGGGTCAGCCGATGTCGCCACACCTGTCTTCGCGCTCGACTGGCCCCGCCTTGATCGCTTGCGCACGCACAAACAATCCGCACCATTCAGCGGCACCACCTGCGCCCGCGCTGCCGATGGCCGCGCCTTGTGGTTTTCCAAAAACGTGATCCCTGCCCTGCGCAATGAAGACACTCTGCGTGCCGCGCATCCACTCTCCCCAGTCTGGCAGCACCTTGGCCTCTATGGCTACACACTGGCCGCGCTCGACTGGTTTGCCGCAGCCTCGCCCGGCACCTACGAAGCACTTGAAGGGCTCGAACAGTTGCGGTTCCTCGAAGGTGGCCTTCGCGTCGATACTGTTGAAGTAGAAGTTCCCGCGCACCTTCTGTCGGGGATCGATACCCCGCAAGACCTTGCCACGGCCGAGGAAGCCATTACCCGCTACGGCGATCCTTTCCCCGCCTGAGCATCATCACAATGCTGGTCATCGTCCGCCACGGCAACACTTTCAACGCCGGGGAACCTCCCCGCCGAATCGGCGCGCGCACCGATCTTCCGCTGACGCCTGAAGGCATGGCGCAGGCCGATGCTTTGGGCCGCCACTTCGCGCACCGTGGCTGGCACTTCGCCCGCACACTTACCTCTCCGCTGCTGCGCACCCGCCAAACGGTTGCGGCAATTCTCGCCGCGCAAGCCACCCCCACCTCGCTCGAATCGGCCGAGTTCCTGCGCGAGATCGACCATGGGCCGGACGAAAACCTTACCGAACCCGAAGTCGTCGCCCGCATCGGTCAGCCGGCCCTCACCGCGTGGGACGAACACGCCATTGTCCCTCCCGGTTGGACGGTCGATGCCGACCGTCGCATCGGGGCGTGGCAGGCACTGCTGGATGCACTGGCGCTCGATCAGTCGCCGATCCTGCTTGTCACCAGCAATGGCGCGGCAAGGTTTGCCCTGAAGGCGTTACCGACACTTCCGCCTGTCCCACTGAAGCTTGCCACAGGCAGCTATGGCGTGATCCGCCGCAATTATGACGGCACGCTGGCGGTCCCGATCTGGGGCCAACGCCCATGACACCGCCCCCGTTCCTGCGCGCGCCCCCCTTCCCGCAGGCACAAGCCCTGGTTGCCAAACCCGCCCAACTGCCCTCTCACGTGCCCGCCGATGCCCTTGATCTGCTGCGGGCGGCGCGCGTTGGCGGCACATTTTGGCTTGCATCTGATCCGTGGACCGCTGTCGAACAGACTAGCCACCTCACCGCTCACGGCGATGATGAGCGTGTGGCGATCGCCGCGATTCTCGGCATTCCAGTCACCGTCCTGTCCGCTGGTCCATGGGGCGTGCCCGATGCTTCAGCTGAAGCATTGCGCAATCACCTGATACAGGCCCTCGCCGCGCTGGACTATGTCGACCCCTTCACCGGCAACCCTTCCAGCTTTGCAGCCACCATTGATCTGCTCGCGCAGTGGAAGCGCGAAATCGCCACGAATCGCGCGATCGTTGCCGCCAGCGGCATGGCGTGGTGGAAGCGCAGCGAAATCCGCCGCTTCCTATGGGTTCCCGAACGCCGCCTGCATATCACCCGCAGCGCCAGCCGTGCCCTGCGCATCGCCCGTCAGCACAACGGCGATGTCGCGGTTTGGCCTTCACGCGTGTCATCACAATTGCTGAGCGAAGCCAAGGCGCAACACACCAGCATCGTCCGCGTGGAGGACGGATTTGTCCGCTCGGTGGGTCTTGGCAGCAATCTGGTGCCCCCCTCCTCTGTCGTCGTAGACACGCGCGGTATCCATTTCGATCCGGCAAGTCCGAGCGACCTCGAACATCTCCTGAGCAGCACCGAGTTCGCCGCTACACTCACCAACCGCGCCGCAACCTTGCGTGAAACCATCGTGGCCGCAGGCATCAGCAAGTACGCCGCCGGGCCTGCCGCTCCGCTCCCGCCGCGTGACCCATCGCGCAAACTGATCCTCGTTCCCGCACAAGTGGAAGACGACATGTCTGTCCTTGCAGGCGGCGGTGGCCTTACTTCAAACCTTGAACTCCTGCGCCGAGTCCGGGCCATGGAGCCAGACGCCGAGATCTGGTTTCGCCCGCATCCCGATGTCGATGCTGGGCACCGCAAAGGCGCGGTGCCCGATGCTGACGCACTGCTTCATGCAGACCGGGTCGTGCGCGGTGGCGGCATGGCTCCGCTGCTTGATGTGGTCGATGCCGTCCACGTCCTCACCTCGCTTACCGGGTTCGAAGCGCTGATGCGGCACCGCGAGGTTACCTGTCACGGCACGCCGTTCTATGCCGGATGGGGCCTCACACGCGATCTCGCCCCAGTGCCGGACCGGCGCGGGCGTACGCTTTCGCTTGATGAACTCGTTGCTGGCGTCCTGATCCTGTACCCGCGCTACCTTGATCCCGTAACCGGCCTGCCCTGCCCGCCCGAAGTGCTGGTTTCACGCATGGCCAGCGCACAGGCCACCAATCGGCTCAGCTGGGTAGCTCCCTTGCGCCACTGTCAGGGCTGGTTCATGGCCCACTTTCGATGAGCCGGGTAATCCTCGACATATCGCGCCTGATCTCGCGCGTGCGGCATTCAACACCTTCGGGCGTGGACCGCGTGGAAATGGCCTATGCGCGAGGATTGCAGCGCCGCTACGGCGATGATCTAACCTTTGCCGCTGTCCATCCGACGGGTCGCTATGGCAGGATCAAAACTGCAACCGCGCTCGCCTATCTCGACGAACTCGAACGGCGCTGGACGCAGGAAAACAAGGGCCACGGACAACGCTCGATCCTGCAAGTCCTGCCGTGGATGTTGCGTCTGTTGCCACACAAGCAGCCAAAGCCCGGCCCAAAGCACCCGGTCTATGTGCAAGTGTCACCTCATCATCTGACCGACCATCGCAAAGTCCGCCGCATCCTCGCCGGGGAGAATGCGCGTTTCCTGTGCATGGTCCATGACCTCATTCCTATCGAATACCCGGAATTCGCCCGTCCCTCGGGCGCGGCGCAGCATCGTCGACGCATGGAAACCGTCGTCGCCTGTGCCGATGCAGTGATCGTCAACTCCGCAGCCACCGGTCGCTCGCTCAAACCGTGGATCACGCAAAGCGGACGGCAGATCGCCACGCATATAGCGCTGCTCGGCACCGAAGCACTGCCACCTGCCATGGATGCCGCGCCCGACGCCCGCCCTTATTTCGTCTGCATAGGCACGATCGAACCGCGCAAGAATCACCTGCTGCTGCTCAACCTCTGGCGCAACTTTGCCGAAACCCTGCCGCCCGAAAGCGTGCCGCGGTTGGTCATCATCGGCCGTCGGGGCTGGGAGAATGAACAGGTGCTCGACATGCTTGATCGCTGCCCTGCGCTCAAAGGCCATGTCGAGGAACTGGCGGGCTGCCCTGATCGGCAATTGGCCAGCCTGTTGCGCGGCGCGACTTCACTGCTGATGCCATCGTTCACAGAAGGGTTCGGTATGCCGGTGGCCGAAGCCCTGTCAGTTGGCGTGCCAGTAATCTGCAGCAACATTCCCGCTCATCACGAAGTGGGTGGCAACGCTCCCGATTATGTCGATCCGCTTGACGGGCTAGGCTGGAAGACCCTGATTGCCGATCATGCTGCCAAAGGCCCGCGCTGGCGGGCACAAGTTGCCCGCTTGACACAATGGCAGGCACCAACATGGGATGGCCACATGCGCATCGTGGCAACCGCCATTCACGATCTACAAGAAAAATACTGATTGCCCCCGCATTTCTGCAGGACGTCCGCAGGCGTTACTTTGCAGGCTTGAGCGAAGTCACGCGCGAGCGCATGATCGTGTCCAGAAACAGCGCCGAGATGGCATAGTTTCCATCCTTAGCACCATAGTGATGGCGCATATGATGCTTCTTGAACGGCAACCAAATTCGGCTTTTCATCGGCCATTGGTGGCAGGCATAATGCAGCATATCGTAGATGATGTAGCCAATGATGAAGCCGACGAAGGCCCATGTACCGGCTATGCCAAACAAGGCCAGAAACACCAACCACACCGATCCGGTGATCGGAATGCTTGCGATTGGTGGCATCAGATTGCGCAGGGGATCGTTCGGTACATCATGATGATTGCCATGCATGATGTAGACAAAGCTCTGCATAAGCTTGTTCTTCGGCTTCCAGTGGAAGGCCCAACGATGCAACGAATATTCGAATATCGCCCAGAACATCAGACCGCCAATGCCCAGCCCAATTGCCTGCATTGTCGTGGCGCTTCCCCAAGCCAGCCATGCCAGCAGAGGTGTCAGCACGGCCCAAGTGATCGCAAACCCGACGGGCGTGATCACGGTGAAGCGCTCCAGCCAAGGATGGCTGAAAAGCTGGACTTGTTGCGAGTGCGAAGAAGGGTCAGCCATCGTTGCTTTTCTGGACATTACCGGGCGTTACCTGTCAATCACTAAACAATCCGAAAACGGTGAACTGCCCCAAAGTTTGGCCATCCGTTCATCCACTGAACGAGACCCAGCCCCTGAACCCTGCAAATGCTGTAATGCAGCAACATCCATCTTTGTTCCTGATTGCCGTGACCAAGATTACCGCGCAATGAACAGAGCCGTGACATTTTCGGGAAATACCTCACGCAATTGGCCAATAAAAAGACCTGGGCACAGCAGAGAATGAACATGCTCCATTTCGGAACTATGAAACCGGGCAGCCGCGTGCTGGTCCTTGGCGCATCGGGCGGACTCGGCAGCGCGATCGCCCATGCTTGCGCGGGCACCGGGGCCAGTCTGATACTGTGGGGCCGCGATACGGCAAAGCTGGAAGCGTTGAAGGCACTGTGCCTTGCCGCAGGTGCCAATACCGTTACCACGCGCTCGCTTGATCTTCGTGATCTTGATGATGCACTGGTCGCGCTCGTCGCCGAAGATGATGCACGGCCTGTCGACATGGCAATCTTTGCATCAGGCCTCGGCGATATACGCGCACCAGGCGATCTGTTTGAAGACCCCCAGCTTGTCACCCGGCTCGCCACGGTCAATTTCGTCGCGCCAGCGTCGCTCGCATCGGCAATGGCCCAGCGGATGGCCGTGCGGAGACGAGGACGGATCACGTTGATCGGTTCAGCGGCAGCTTTCCACGGATTGCCGTTCTCTGCCGCCTACTGCGCCTCCAAAGCCGGTCTTGCGCGATTTGCCGATTCGTTGCGCATCGCGTTGAGGCCGCATGGTGTCACAGTCACGCTGGTTTCACCTGGTTTTATTGATACACCCGCTGCGCGTCAGGTGCCGGGACCAAAGCCGTTCATGCTTTCCCCGGAGCAGGCCGCCCAGGCAGTGCTGAAGGCAACTCTACGGGGCAAACCTCATTTAATTGTGCCGTGGCCCTTTGCGCTCGTACGCCTGCTTGTAGCGGCGCTGCCACGCTTTTTGCGCGATCGCCTGCTAAAGTCCCTTACTCCACCCGGTATCTAGAGCATTCAGAATCAGATGGTGCAGCCCTGCTGGTGTAATATCCTGCGGTTGTGTTGTGGTGCTGATCGCATGGCCGTTCCGGTCGAAACGCAGCATGACGTAGGGCGTATCGCGCGCACCTGTGGGGTCCGAAATGCCTGGAATGCTGGGCCGGTGGTCACCAAAAAAAACCAGCGTTACCGGCCGTTGCATCGCCTTGAATGCGGAATGCAAGGTTTCCAACATGGCATCACCCTTACTCAGCAGACGCAGATATCCGCTGCGCAGGCTTTCGCCCTGTGACGATGCCTTCCACGGACCATGATTCTCGATTGTCACAGCATAGATCAGCGTCGGCACTGTTGCAGACTCGGCAAGAGCCAGAATCTTCGCTGCTATTGCAGCGTCCGTTACATAGCGGCCTTCGTCGACCGCAGGTGGAGCAAAACACGCTTCCCCGATCAACTCGGAAAATCCGCCAGCAGCCATGATTGTGTCGCGGCTGTAGAAACGCATATCGTGCGGGTGGACGAAGAGGCTGCGCCAGCCAGATGACTTTAGCCGCTGCGGCAAGGCAAAGCTGGCCTCGCGTGCTGCGGTAAGGAACGGGTCAAATCGGCGGAAACCCAGATCTTCGTCGCTCCGACCGAACAGAACGCCATATTCGGTGCGCATGGTATAAGCCCCGAATCCGCTCACGCCGAGCGCCCCGCTTGCCCACGCACATGTGCGTGCAGCCTCAAGAGCAGGGAGAGCAAGCGAACTGTCGCCGAACAGCGCCACCGGATCAGCAAAGGATTCGCACTGAATCACGATTGCCAGCTCATCCGGTTCCGGCACCCTGCCTATTTCGGCATTGATCGGGACAGGATCGTCGCTTGCACGCCAGCGCTGCCAATGCAGGAACACTGTTGCGATCAACCCATGACGCACTACATCCGCCTCGGCATCGGGCACAGGCGCCAGCCGCGACCATGGCGGCATTCTGATCGCAAGACGAAGGAGCAGCAGCCCTGCGGCCAACAGAGCCAGGCCGCTCAGATGAGCGTACAAATCATGCACAAAAACTCGCCAAAGCAACCCTGGCACAATCGGACAAGCGAGCGCCAACAAGGCCTTCTGCCCTTTCGTCAGCGCCGAAAAGTAGAACTGCGGATGCCGGAACACCGCGCCCAGCAATGCCAGATCGGAAAAGACCAATGCCTCGCCCAGCATGGCACGCTTGGCGTTCGATACCATTGTGAACAGACCGACCAGCGCAAGCGCGAGACCAGCCGACACCGGCAGGTTGCCGCTGATCGCCAGAAACAGCGCAAGTGGAACCGACGTCAGCACCCACAGCAGCCAAATCCCAGCCACTGATCGCATTTGAAAAAACGCGCGAGAGCGCGGACGGGCGAGGGCATCCAGAATCAGCGACCCGGCCATCAATGCAAATATTGCGAACACTTAGGTCGGCCAGATCCTGTCACTGCCCATTGCGAGCATTCGACCTGAAGCCATAACAACGGCGAAGTCCGCTGTCACCGCCTGCAAACACCCATGCGGATGTATTTGCTGTTGGAAATCTCAAACATCGCCATCGACCAGACCCTACGTCGGCGCTAGAGCCGCCACATGCAATCCCAAAGCCGCCCACAGCGCCGCGTACTTCTGCTGCAAGGCCTTATGGGGCCATTCTTCCGTCGCCTCGGCCAAGGGCTGATCAAGGCGGGGCATGACGTATTCAAAATCAATTTCAATGGCGGCGACCGCTTGTACTGGCGGCTTCCGAACGGGATCGATTACTTCGGCACCTTGGCGGAATGGCCACAAGCATTCGCGCAGATTTTGGCCGACAAGCAAATAACCGATGTAATCCTCTTCGGCGATTGCCGCGACCATCACATGGCCGCCACAAAAGTCTGCCGGGAATTGCGCATTCCGGTTCATGTCTTCGAAGAGGGCTATATCCGGCCAGACTGGGTAACGTTCGAGCGGGATGGCGTGAACGGTCATTCCACGCTGCCGCGCGATCCGCAGTGGTATATTGATGAAGCCAAAAAGCTCCCGCCGGTTGAGCAGCACAAGGCGATGCCTTCGTCCTTCCGCCGCCGCGCGACCGAGGGACTAATCTACAATCTGGCCGATGTGCTAACCCGCTGGCGCTATACCAACTGGAACAACCACCGCCCGTGGCACCCGGTGGTGGAGGGCATGGGGTGGTGGCGCAAACTCCGGCGCCGAAAGGAGCGGGAGGCGCAGGCGAATATTCTTCTAGCCCGTCTGAAAGAGGCTGCGCAGCCCTATTACCTGTTTCCGCTGCAACTCGATTCAGACGCGCAGATCCGCCTGCACTCACCGTTTGCAGGCATTGCCGAAGCTATGAAGGTGGTAATCGGATCATTTGCTGCCCACGCCCCGGAACACACCCGGCTGATGATCAAGGAGCACCCGCTCGACAACGGCGTGCGCGACTGGGAATTGATCGCACGCGATCTTGCCGCCCGCTTTGGCGTAAGCGACCGTATCGACTATTTGCCCAGCGGCGATATCGTGCCGATTGCCAAACATTCGCTTGGTATGGTCACGATCAACAGCACGAGCGGAACGTTGGGACTTTCGATGGGTGTCCCGGCGGTCGTGCTGGGAACGGCAATCTATGACATTCCCGGCATCACCTGTCAGGAGGGGCTAGATGCGTTCTGGCGCGCGCCCCTCACCCCGGATACTGCAACGTTCGAAGCTTTTCGCCGGGTCCTGATCGAGCGCTGCCTGATTCCTGGCGGCTTCTTTTCTGACGAGGCGCTAAACACGGTCGTTCGCCATGCCATTGCACGTTTCGATGTCGAAGCCTCAATCAAGGGCTAGAGCGGTTTCCATTCACCCCATACCTGAGGCGTCAAACTTGCACGTTGTGGGCACTTCGCCTAGCGCGTCTGTATTGCTCAGCGGCGCATTCGCGCCCAGAAAGCTCGGCGAAGGCACACTATGAATGCTGAACAGACGTTTCCCGCGCTGGACGATGCGGAGCCGGTTCGGGAACTGACAGAACCGGGTCTGCAGGTGAGCCGCCAAAGCAGCCCGACTTTGCTTGAGCGGCTGAAGAAGCGGCGCTGGTTCCTGTTGGCGGTTATCCTGCCGACACTGCTGGCGACGCTCTATTTCGGTTTCATTGCGTCGGATGTCTACGTTTCCGAATCCCGCTTTGTCATCAAGAGCCCGGACCAGAAGCGTTCGCAGGTGTCGTCGCTCGCCAACCTGATCCAGACCACCGGTCTTTCGGGCGGACAGGAGCAGACCAACGAAATTCTGGGCTTTGTGAAATCACGCGATGCGCTGAAGGGACTCGAGCGCAATGCCGATATCCGTAACCGGTTTTCGGCGCAGGGAATCGATTTCCTCTCTCGTTTTCCGCAGCCGCTGCAAAGCAATTCCTTCGAGGACCTGTACAAATACTACAACCGCATGGTGGAAGCCCGGCTGGACAGCGAGACTGGTCTGGCCGTGATCAAGGTCAAGGCCTATACCGCACGCGATGCTTTCTCGATCAACCAGCAACTGCTTGAACAGAGCGAAGCGCTGGTCAACCGGCTTAATGCGCGTGCGCAGAACCGCGGCATTGCCGAGGCCCAAAAGCAGGTAGAACTTGCAACCGCGCGCGCGCGCGAAGCCCGCCTTGCGCTGGCATCGTTCCGCAACCAGCAGGAAGTCATCGATCCGGCCAAGCAGGCCACCGGCGTGATGGAAATTTCGAACACGCTCATCGCGCAGCGTGCCGCCCTGATGGCGCAGCTTGACCAGATGCAGCGCCTGACACCTGCCAACCCTTCGATCCCGGCCGTGCAGAACCGCATCAATGCCATCTCGGTGCAGATCGCGGCACAGGATCGCCGCGTAGTCGGCACAAGTACCGGTATCGCCTCCAAGCTCGGAGGGTATGAGAACCTGCTTGTTGAACAGGAATTTGCAACCGAGAGCCTTAACGCTGCCAATGCCGGGCTGGTGCAGGCCCGGGCAGAGGCGCAGCGCCAACAGTTCTATCTCGAGCGCGTGGTCGATCCGAACATGCCGGATACGCCCCTGCTGCCCAGCCGTCTGTTGAGCATCCTGACGGTGTTTGCCGCGGCCATGTGTCTGTACTTTATCGTCTGGATGTTCGTTGTTGGTATTCTCGAGCACTCTTCGGAGGATTGAGGATGGCATCGGCAAGCTGGCGGAATTTGCACAATGCGTGGAAAATCCAAACCCGCGTCATCCACGCATTGATCATCCGCGAACTGTCCACGAGGTTTGGCCGCGAAAACATCGGGTTCCTGTGGATCATGGTGGAACCGCTGCTGTTTGCCAGCCTAGTTGGTCTGCTCTGGAGCGTAATCAAGGGCCCGGAGGAACACGGTATCAGCGTCGTAGCGTTTGCGGCCACTGGCTATATCCCGCTTACCCTTTTCCGCCACGGCGTGCAGCGTAGCGTGCTTGTGTTCACGATCAACAGCAGCCTGCTTTATCATCGCCAGATCAAGATCATGGATTTCATCCTTGCGCGGTTCATTATCGAACTGCTGGGCTGCATGATGGCCTATTTGTTCATCGGCGTTATCCTGATCGCCACTGGATACATGCCGATTCCATCCGATATCCGGCTATTCCTTGCCGGTTGGGTACTTTATGCGCTGTTCTGCCTGTCGATTTGTCTGGTGCTATCGCCCTTGTCCGAAGTGTCCGAAGTGATGGAAAAGTTCATCCCCGTCACTACTTATATCGTACTGCCCTTCTCTGGCGCGTTCAACATGCTGTCATGGCTGACACCCTCGATGCGCGAGTTTCTGCTGTATTCGCCTTTCGTCAATGGCATGGAAATGATGCGCAAGGGCATCTGGGGTGAAAAAGTGACCGCTTATTACGATGTCTGGAATCCGCTGATCTGCTCTGCGGTGCTGATCGCGATTGGCCTGCCGCTGTGCCGCCGCGTACGCCGGAGGCTGTCGGTCGAATGATCATCTGCCGCAATGTCAGCAAGGAGTATCGCCACGCGGGCCAGCGCAAGCAGGTTCTGAAAGGCGTGAACCTGACCGTGAACCGAGGCGACCGGATCGCGCTTCTTGGCCGCAATGGTGCGGGCAAGAGCACGCTGATCAAACTGATCGGCGGCGTCGAAATGCCAACTTCGGGACGGATCGAGCACAGCATGTCGATTTCCTGGCCGCTGGGTTTTGCCGGGGGCTTTCAAGGCAGCCTGACCGGCTATGACAACGCCCGTTTCATCGCCCGCATCTATCAGCGGCAGTATGCGGATATTCGCGCGTTCGTTGAAGACTTTACCGAACTGGGCGCGCAATTGCGGATGCCAGTCAAGACCTACTCTTCGGGCATGCGCGCTCGCCTTGCCTTTGCGCTTTCGCTGGCAATCGAATTCGACTGTTACCTGATCGACGAGATCATTCTGGTCGGTGACCAGAACTTTCACCGCAAGTGCCGCGCCGAACTTTTCGAAAAACGTGCTGACCGAACAATGATACTGGCATCACACGATACCGGCACTGTACGCGAATTGTGCAATCGCGCCGTGATCATCGATCAGGGGCAGGCCGTGGCCTATGATGACGTGGACTTCGCGGTCGATACTTATTCCGCACTATGAGAAACTGATCCGAAATTGGCTGGTGGGCCACAAATACAAATCGTCATCACTCAAGACGTTTTCGTGACTTGCGACCAACACCAATCCTGACCATCCGATACTACCTCCAAGAATGGCCTTACGTGCGGTGGTTGACTGCGGCTACTACTCCGAAACCCAATGCTTCGGTGTCGTGGGCGCACCATGCTGAGCACCGAACGAATAAAACCGCGGAGGTTCGTAATGCGTTTCAGCGGTGAATGGTTCACGGAATTTGCCGAAGGCTTCATCGTGCTTCACGAAATAGGCATTCACGCCGACCAGATCGCATCCGACCAGAGCCATGCCTTTTGCGGCGCCGATCTGTTCAAACACCTTGAGACTGGCACCATACCATGCCGTTCCATCCCAGATGGCTTCGGGATTGTAGGGAACACAGACCGGTTCGTTGGGCGGCAATGTGCAGTTATATTCCACACAAGCCACGCGTGACGTGCGATTTACCGCCTTCCAGACATGAGAGGTATTGTAGTCGATATCGATCGACATGTAGTCGAGTTCTTGTGGGACTCCAACCTCATCGAGCAAGTCATTGATGTTTTCAGCGGTGATGAAGGCTTGCAGGATCGAAAGCTGTCCAGATTCGATGTAGGGACGGAAGAAATCCCGTGCATGATCGACATGTCCGGGTGAACCCTCCAGCCAAAAGCCGCGCCAGCCACGTTCAAGCAGAAATCTTGTGGTGTTTTCCCGCCCGTCACCGATACCGAATTCCAGAAAGGTTCGATCGCGAACACCGATCCGGCTAAATATCTCGGCAATGACGCCATCTTCGCCCTGCTGGCTGTACATGCGACGATTGAAGCGTGCGAGAGACTTGGGATCAGCATATCGCCCATCGGCTGCCAAGGCCGCAGAAATCTGCATCGATTCTGCAACCGCACGGACCTGCCAGCCATCAGCCCGGATCGAACCGAGCAGGTCAATGATCGTATGCATGGTGCCGGTCAGATCAGCTAGCTGGCGCGCCATACCCGCCAGTTCCGCCTTCAATTCAGAAACCACACCCAACGCGGGATCCCCCTTGTTCAGTTCAGCTTTTTGCATTGAAACTCCTCTCAATATGCCGGAGCCGAGGCCCCTTAGTAGTTGAAGAATTGTATAAGGTTGCGCTGTGCCAATGCCGCCGGAACGGCCAGTTGGATGATGAGGGCGCAAGTTCAAGCAAGGCTGGCGCTCCGCCAGGATTCTGCCGGTTCAGTTGGCGAATTGACCGCAATCTGGCCGGATACTGCAGCCATGTCAGCATTTCGACTGTCGAGCAGATCAAGCATTTCGCGCCACCGCTGACCCACGGCTTCGGGCGAATACAGTGTCCTGATGCGCCGGCTGCCGGCTTTGGCGAGGCCTTCGCGCCATGGCCGATCCTGTGCCATCCTGTGCATCAGGGCGCCTGCGGCGGCGACATCGGGTTCGGCCCAGATCTGCCCTGTGCCGAAAGGATACTCTCCGGCCAGAACCGGACGCAGGCGGGCGGGCACCAGTGCGGCTGTATCCCACTGCGTAAAGTCAAGGTTGCCGGAATGCGCCGTCACGATGACCGGCAGCCCCAGCGCCATGCATTCGGCAATGTTGCGCCCGAACCCTTCGGCACGATGCAGTGACAAGAAACAGTCGCAGGCCCGATAAAGATCAAGGAGCGCGCCGCGTTCAAGCGACTTGTCGATCAGGAATAGACGAGGGTCCTGTGCAGCCCTTGCCTCAAGCGCCATCCACGCTTGCGAATCCTTGGCCCGTATCCCCTTGATTACGATACCGACGGGTTCATCCCCGCGCGGAAAGGCGCTGTCGAACGCCTCAAGACAGGCATTGGGATTCTTGCGTGCGCTGGAAGATAGGGCATCATAGGCGAAGACAAACAAGAAGCGGTCATCAGGCAGGCCGAAATCCTTGCGGGTCAGGGCATTGGTCTCATCATAAGTGACGACCATCGGCATGTGCCTGACCGGTACGGGAGACGATCGCAGATAGGCATCGCGGGTGTAGTGCGTCGAGGCCCAGACTTCATCGACCAGAGCATATGCGTGTTGAAACATCTCTGGAAATTCGGGCAATTCCCATGGCCAGAAACCAATCAATACCTGCCCATCGAATGCCTGCCTGCCAAGGAGGTTCACGATACGGACCGTATCCAGCCCTGTCGCGCAAAAGACAGTATAGCGATAGGGCAGATCTTCAGAGACAAAATGGTCGAGACTGCGGTCTTCATGTCCCACCGGCGAGGTGCCGGAAACGTCGCAAACCGTAAACGGCACCCCCCCAGCGGCAAGGGCGGATGCGGCCATGCGCACGTCTTCGCCAATGCCAAACCGCCCGCGCGGATGACCTACCAGATTGACGCCGAACGGGAGATCGGGGTTGGGCGGCGGACGCAGCCCGTCTGCCAATCCGATATGCGGATGAGCAAGGAGCGGCCAGCGCACACCGCCACGTTCGCGTAGCCACGATCGAAATCCGCTATCGGCAGGGCTGGAAAAACGTCGTGACAGTTGCTGATCTTCGTCCCAGATCCATTGGACGATGAGGGGGATATCAGAGCCCGCCTCTACCGAAAGCAGAGCGTCGGCCTGATCCTTGGTCAGGAGCGAGAACCAGTTGTACTTTGCAATCGCGGTGAGAAAAAACCAGCGAACGATGCGTTGCTGCGCTTCGGACGCGCGCAGGTCTTCCGCCGAGAATCCCTGACGCAACGCTGCTTCGTGCATCAGCCAAGTCAGCGGCAACGGGCCGAAGCACGGCAAATGGGGGACGGCGGCGAGCCACGGCCGATACGCCTCAAGGGTCGCCCGGTCAGCCGGGACGCCGATCTCGCTGAAGCCGTGGAATATCAGCCATTGCGAGAGGGCATGATGCTGGTCCTTGCGGTCCAGATCGAATGCGGCTTGCAAATCGGGACGCTCAGCCCGCAATTTCATTGCGAGATCGGACAGGGGAAGACGCGGTGGGGCTGCCCTTTCTTTCCCGATCTGCCTGAGCCGATGAAGTAAGCGCTTCAATTCAGAAAATCCTTCATCGCCTGCGGTTGCATGAAGAATGCCGCCAAGGATGCACGCCTTGCCTGCAACTGCGGATGCCGCCGGACACAATGCATCGCGAATATTCCCATCCGAGGCAAGGAAGACCGTGTCGACTTTGGCGCAGGATCATCGGCAGATGAAGGACATCGGCGGCATTTGCTCATCCCGGAGGCGGGAAATTGGGCCGGGAGCGGAGCGCACGTACAATCACGCGCGGCCGGGCACGGCCGGGGAGCACTCGCAAAAGCAGATCGAAACTCAGCGCCTGCAAGCCGGACCATGCGCGCTGAAGGATTCCGAACGTGCGGTAAGACCGCAGACGAACGCATTGCTGCCGTTGGCCTGCCGTGAGCCATTCTGCGGGCGCCAGCAGGCTTGCCTTCAACAACTCTTCGGGTAGGTCGGCGCGGTCGGGGTCTTCAATCCTGCCCGCACATGAACCCACAATTCCGACGACCGGCTTGGCCGGGGAAGGCAGAAGTTTTGCCGCGATGACCTGCCTGAACAATGCTTCGATCATGGCGGCCTGTGCTGGAAAGCCGCGATTTTCCATACGGACCTTGGCATTGCGCGCAAGGCTCTGCCGGTCATCGGGATGGTCCACCAGTTCATCAAGCAATTGCGCCAGCATTGCGACGTTGCCCGGCTCGCACAGTCGGCCGGTCACACCGTCCTCAATGAGCTCGGGAATGCCGCCGATCTGGCTGGCGACGACCGCAAGTCCGCTCGACATGGCCTCCATGATTGAGACCGGCTGGTTCTCGCTCCAGACCGATGGCAGGACCATGATATCCGCATTTGCATAGACCTGCGACATTTGGTCTGGCGCAATGCGGCCTGCAAATTCAAGCTGATCGAGCCCCGCGCGCAACGCCTGTGCGTGCAGCGCGTCTTTTTCGGGGCCCACGCCGACAAGCTTCAGCCGAACTTGCGTGCGCCGTTTCATCGCGGCGACTGCATCGATCAATCCGGCCACGCCCTTGTGCGCGCCGAGATAGCCCACATAGAGTATGCGCACCGTGGTGTCGGCTTCGCGGTCAGGTGTGATGCAGGGGAACGGGTCCATGCCATTGGCGATCACGTTCATACGGTCCGCCGGGAGGCCCCAGGCCACATAGCGATCGGCCAGAAAGCGGCTGGGTGAAACGAAGGCCGCCACTGATGCCAGCGATAACGCGATGGAATCCTTGCGCAACCGCATGGGCAGATTGGGGATGCCCGCTTCGGTGCTGACAGGTAGGCACATGCGGCATTGCGTGGTGTCTTCGCACTGGCGGCCATCGGGGCGCATGAGCGTGTTGCGAAGGCAGATGCCCCAGTAATCGTGCAAGGTCACGACGGTCGGTATGCCCAACTCGCTGGCGATGGTGGGCAACCTGACCGAAAGCCCCATCAGATTATGCGCATGAACGACGTCTGGCTGGAATTCAGTCAGTACGGCGGCAAGGTGGCGATCCACCTTGCCGTGGACGAGGTTTTGCCAAGCCGGATCGAAATCACGCGGAGCCATGCCGATCCTGTGGATCACCATGCCATCCATCATATCGTCCAGACGGTCCCCGTGCGGGATCGGACCGCCAAGATCACCTGCAAACACCCGTACTTCGTGACCTTGCTGGGCAAGGGCGAGAGCCAACTTGTGCGCCATCAGTTCTGCCCCGCCAACAAAGCGCGGGGGATAAACATTGGTGGCAACCAGAATGCGCAACGTCCCTGTGTGAGAGACCGGCACCATCTGGATCGGCGCCGTATTCACCTTTTCACCGCAGCGGCGATTTCCTCGACAAAGGCATCATTGTTGAAGGCCAGGCAATACTTGTATCCCGCAACGCAGGTGTCGAAGTGATATCGCTCCTGGTAGTTGCAAGGCGCACAGGCAGGATGATTGGCAACAATGACTGGGTTTGCGCCAGGATGGACGATGTTTTCGCGCATGTCCCGGCTCAGCACCAGAACGAAGTCATCGCGCAGGAACTGGGCAAGATGGGACGTGAAACTGTCTGTCGTCAACAGTTTTTCAGCATATCGCACCAGCCGAAAGGTATCCATCAGGTCATCGATATTCCGGGGCTTGAGATCGCCCTTCTCGAAATCGGCACGCCAGGCGCTGTCGTTCTGGACGTAGCATTCGAAACGATCACATCCCAGTCGCTGGTTGACACTGGCAAGAACATGCGGGGGAATCGTCTGGAATGACTTTCCGGCAGGAAAGCTGACATTGTGGCGAAATGCATCACGTGTGCTCTCTGGCGTCGCATTATCAACATATGCGCCAAAAATCTGGCGGATCTTGGCAATCGACCGCTTCATCTGGGTCATGAATTGCAGCGGATAGACTTTGTGATGCAATGCCAGTGGCAGCCAGACGCGATAGCCCACGTAAGATGGCGTCGCCTGGGTCCAATTCTGCCGTTTGAACAACACGAATTCCGAAACCCTGAGCCTTGCCCGCTTTTCAAAGGACAAGTCGGCACCGTCCCGCGGAAAAGTTTTTTGCCGGTCAAGTGCTTCGACCCAGTTCATCCGCCAGTCTCTACCGATGTAAGTATCGCGCCATTCGCGCCAGGTTTCGGGCGGTAACGGCGAGTAGATCGGGCTGGCCGGGTTCTGAGGTGCGCCGCGTCGCACTTCGAGTCCGAAGGCGCCGAACAGGCGTTCTGCCAGATTGGCCAATATCGGCTGAACATGGATCACGCATCCCGGCGCGCAAAGGTCGACACCCATGTCGAGCAGGGTGAACAACCCCGCCCAGATCATAAGGTTGTCTCCCAGGCCGACATTGGAAAGATCAATGGTTCGCAGCCGTCGTTCAGGCATGAAGCGCGCCGACCGTGCCTTCTTTGCCAGATAGACGGGCGCAGCAACCGCAAGCGCCACCTTCTGCGCGGTGCGCAAGGCCTTGTGGCGAGGCGGCTTCACCGGAACCGCGCTCGGCAGCACAGGCAGGCGCGGCTCGGGGAAATTGGGGCGGTGCAGGCTCATCAGGCGATGGCCGAGCAGATCGATCAGAATGTTCATGCTGCCGACATCGGCCGTCCCCTTGGGAGGACTGATCGGCCTTAAGGCTTCAATATCGGCGAACAACCTGGCCCAAACCGTATCGAGATTGTCGGCAATGACATCGGCAACGACAGAGCGCGCCTCTGCGCCCAGCTTCCGTCTGCGAGCGGGGTTCAGAAGCAGCCCTGCAACTTCATTTGCCAATTCGGCGATCTGTCCTTGCGGAACGACGATGCAGCCCTTTCCGGCGCGCAGATATTCGATCTGCGGCAGGTCGAACATCACGGTGGGTACGCCGTGTGACCACACTTCGCCCAGCACCATGGGATAACCTTCAAAATCCGAAGTCATCACATGCACCGAGGCTTGTTCAATATATCGCTGCACCTCGGTGGTGTAGCCGATGAAATGAACTTTCGAGCGAATATTGAGCGCCTCGGCATACTCTCGCGCCCAGGCAAGATCAGGGCCTCCCCCCACGATGAGCAAGCGCGCATCGGGTACCTGTTCAAGGAGCAGCGGAAACATCTTGAGAAGTTGATCCACGCGCTTCTGATGGCGTTCAACGCGCGCAATCCAGACGATGGTATTGTCATTCAGGGGCGCCAACTGATCTGGCAGGCGGTCAAACGTGAGCGGGTTGTGGATCATCCGGGCGGCAATGCCCCAGCGTTCGAACCACACGCGGTCGACTTCGCTGAGCACAACCATGGCATCGGCATGTTTGTAAGACAGGAAGCGCAAGTAGGAGATTGCCAGATCGTCGACGCTGTTGATGCCGGCATCAAAGCAGTTATGCCAACCTATGACTGTCGCGATGCCAAGGCTCTTGGCAACCAGCATGTCCCAGACGGTTGAGAATTCGTACCATTGGTTCGTGATGAAGATGTCAACCTTCTCGCGCACGAGAACATCGGCCAGTGCCCGGCCTCGTGGAGGGTAATGCTTGTTGAACATCATGCGTTCTGGGAGGATGAAACGCTGGATATCTTCGCCGTAATCGTAATCATTGACCGGATCAGCCTCCTGATCGGTCAACAGGATGACGCGATATCCCATCGCGGTCCACATCTGCACCTGCCTTGCAGTTACCCGTTCGGTGCCGCCATTGTTTATCCGCCAATAGTAGATGGCAATGGTACGTATCTTGCGCGGGACAGGGGGGGCAAAGGCTGCTGACTTCAGCTTCTTAAAGAAATCTATGTCATTGAAATATTTGGAGCTTGCTTCGATAACAAAATCAAGATCAGCTAGTTCCGTCTCTTCATCGCCCCGCGCGCGCAAGGTGGGTGTCGCAACTACGCCTGACGGGCCTTTTGGAGAACCTTGGCGAGACCGATACTCAGCCGAATTCTGAATTTCCCCCAACACCCAAAGCGGAGTCGCGCCTTTGCGCAGCGCTTCGACATAGCCCCGCGAACCATCCGCATCCGGTTCACGGCCAAGCATCGAGCGATAGAGACCCGCCACATAATCCTCAGGCGAAAATTTAACGTTCCCTGCCTTCACGTCAGTTACCTTTCCCGGCCTCGAACGGAGCACCAGCCATCAATGTTTGCTGGTGGTTGGGGTATCCCGCCAGTATGTCGCCAACAAATTGATCGAGAGCGCCACCAGGGAAGAGATGACCGGCAATGCCGGCCGCTGCTGCCGCATCAAGGTCGCTCTGGCGATCACCGATCATGAAACTTTGTGCCAGATCGGTCGGGAACCGCGCGAGCGCCTTTAGCAGCATTCCCGGTCGCGGTTTGCGATCCTCATGATCGGCCCGATATTGCGGGATCACCGCTTCGGGGTGATACGGGCAATGATAGAAGGCAGCGATGTGTCCGCCAGCACGCACGATTTCGCCCGCCATCCAGCCATGAAGCGCCTCGACATCCTGTTCGGTGTAGAGCCCGCGCGCGATGCCTGACTGGTTTGTGACCACCACACAGCGGTAACCACGCGCGCATAACAACGCCAGCGCAGCCAATGCCCCATCAATCCATTCGATCTGTTCGGGCCGGTGAGGGTAGCCCGTGTCCCGGTTGAGCACGCCATCCCGGTCCAACAGCGCCAATGGGCGAACCCGCGCGCTCTCAGACATCGGGCACTGGCACCGTCATGCGTGAAATCAGACGCGACGAAGACTGCCCCAGGGTGAGATCGGCCAGCAGAACGCGGCCGTTGCGGGCCATCACCAGATCGGCCCCCACGACAGTATCGATGGTGTAATCTGCGCCTTTGACCAGCACATCGGGCTGGAGCGCTTCAATCAGTTCCAAGGGAGTGTCTTCATCAAACAACGTAACAAGATCGACCCCCTTGATCGAGCCGATCACCTGCGCGCGCGCCACCTCGTTTTGGATCGGGCGGCTGCTGCCTTTCAACCTTTGCACTGAGGCATCGGTGTTCAGGGCAATGACGAGCCTGTCGCAAGCGGCGCTTGCCTGATGAATAAGAGAGATGTGACCGGGATGAATCAGATCAAAGCAGCCGTTTGCAAAGCCAATCGACAATCCCTGCGCCGTCCACCGGCGGCAAGTTTCGATCGCTTCTGTGCGTGATACCAGTGCACCGTCAATGCTGAGATGCCCGTCAGCCTTGGCCGTAGCTTCGATGACTTCGGCAAAGCTCACCGTGGCCGTTCCCGCCTTGCCCACGACGACACCTGCTGCATCGTTCGCGAAGCGGATGGCAGCATCGATCGGCTCATCACAGGCCAGCATCACTGCGAGTGCGGCAACAACCGTGTCACCGGCGCCCGATACGTCGAATACCTCGCGCGCGCGCGCCGGGAAATGCAGCACCTGCCCAGTCGTGGGGTAAAATGACATGCCCTTTTCCGACCGCGTGAGCAGGACCGCGGAACCACAGATGGCCTGAACACTGGCAACTGCTGCCTGTGCCTCGTCATCGGTTTCGCAGCGCATTCTCGTGGCGGCAACCAGTTCACCCCGGTTGGGCGTTATAACTGTAGCGCCGCAATAGCCGGAAAGATCACGCCGCTTCGGATCGACGATGACCGGCTTGCCCATCGTTTTGGCCCCGGCAATGACCGCGGCGAGCAAGGCATCGGTCAGCACCCCTTTGCCATAGTCGGACAGGACGACGACGTCGGCAGATGCCATGGCAGCAGTAGCCCGCTGGATGAGCGCCTGTTCAATCTCGACAGAGAGCGGATGCAGATCTTCAAAATCGATGCGTACGACCTGTTGACCCGCCGTGATCCGCTGTTTGCGGATAGTACGCCGGGAACTGTCGACAACCATTCCGCCCTGATCAACATATCCGCGCGCGGCCAAAGCATCGGCAAGATCCTTCCCGTCGCAGCCGATAAGCCCGACAATGTCGACTTGCGCCCCGAAAGCCAGAACGTTTGCTGCAACATTTGCAGCGCCCCCGGGCACATGGCGCTGGTCGCGGGCGCGCACAACGGGCACGGGCGCTTCGGGTGAGATGCGCTCAATCACCCCGTCGAGGTAGACATCAAGCATAAGGTCACCGATCACGGCCACACGGACTTTGGCAATCCGGTCCGCTATTGCATCACTCATGCCTTGGGTTCCTCATTGGGTCGGGCTCCGGACAACGGATCTATCGTCATTATAGGACTGAGGCCCGATACGATGTGATAGAGCGAACTGGCAGGTACCGGCTCGCTTTTAAAGCGACCAGTCGCCGCATCGCAACGTTCATGCCAAAGTCCTTTTACCGGTACATCTAGATAGCGCTGCAACCACACCATCGCCGGATCGGCCGAACCAACCCCACTTCCCGGCTGCACAAGACTGGCGCGCAGCCATTCGGTAACCACCCAAATGCGGCAGGTCGTATCTTGGACCGCTACCACCCCCCCCGGAGGCTTGAGCAGCGACCCCAAAGGCAGCCCTACCGAACCAAAACCGTATGCCTGCACAGTTTCGCCCAACGCACAACCAATCGCATCCGTGCCTTCACAAGCAACGCCAAGGCGCCGCGCTTCGCCGAGCAGCCAAATCCATTCAAAATGGTGCCCAGGTTCAAATGTACAGAGATAAGGATCGGACGGTAGATTCCACGAATCGTCGAAAAATTCAAACAAGACTCTATCACCGCTGCGGTACAAATGGTTCTCGAACAGATGGATGAGATCGCGGGCGGCCAGAAAGAAAATCGGGTCATCCACCAGCGGAATCCACGCAAGACAAGCTTCGAGCAGGTGCATATGGGGGTTCTGCCGACGGGGCAGAACCGGCGGCAGTGATTCGACAAAGCCACCAGCGGGATGAGCCATTGCACCGGCAATTAGATCCAGCACGTTACGCGCTTCATCCATCACCGCACTTTCACCAGTCACCTTGTAAGCAGCTGCCAAGGCAAACACAACGAAAGCATGATCGTAAAGATCTCGCGTCTCGTCGAGCGGCACTCCTTTAAGCGTAGTTGAGCGGATGAACCCACCGTCAGGATGACGAAGGCGCGTAAAAAGATAGTCCAACCCGTGTAGCGCCGCTGCTCGAGCACCGGACACACCCCAGCCAGCCATCTTGGCAAATACGAAAATCTGTCTCGCGCAGACGCGCAGCCGCTTGAATTCACAAGCGTTTCTTGCCTCGTCGAAAGAGAGTTGGTCGAAAAACCCGCCATCGGAACGATCTACGGATCGATCAAGCCACAGACCCGCAGCAGATCCAAGCAACCATGCCCGCAAGGCCTCCATAGAACCAGAGCTGACGTTGACATCACAAGCCGTAGAATTGACCATTCGCCTCAACAAAATACGATCTATGGCAGATGACATTTGCCATAGTTACTGGCCCGAGCATAGCTGATACTGGTTCATATTCGACTCGAACTCCCTATCCAATTGAAACGAAGCGTCTTGTCGAAGAACAATGAACCGTGTCGCAGATCACACTAACCAAAATTAGTGATTTCGCTTAGCGCGGCAACGTGGATTGTCAACCGAACTGTTGTTGCATGACGGCTCTGGAGGCCCATTCCAGCCTCGTCAAAAAAGTTATCTAACTTGCCGCTGCACAGCACGAAAACGCAAATCTAGCGGAGGGAGCGGTGAGTGCGGCAGGTCCAGCGATTTTGCGGCAGCACATCTCGCGCGTTGGCAACCCGGCGCTTTGCTTCATACGAATCAACGGCGACGGATGCGGTCTAAAAGCATCCGCGCCGCTCGGTTGAAACCGGCAGGGTGCCGCACCGTATCGCGCAGGATCGCGCCGAAATCGTGCCAGATCGTCCCTCGATCATCGAGGCTCTGATACACGCTCCAGAACGCATCCATCCCGATCGCGCGGGGCATATTCCACACACCGTGATAGCCAAAACAGGCGCCCGGATCGCTCGTGCGCTCAGCCGCAAATTGGTCTGCGATGGCCTTCGGAGCAAAGCACATTCCTATGCTTTCCAGCCACGGGCGATTGGTGCGGCAGATCGCCACATCTTCGGGGTGATGCGCATTAAACGCCTTGTCGCGGCACAAGTCCATCAAGCGGCGGCTGCGCAGCGAAAAGCCGCCATTGCCCACATCGTGTCCATCGCTGAACTGTGGCCAGCTTGCACCGACATAGTCATAGTCCAGAAACGCAGGCCGCCAGTTTTCTGCACTGATTACGTGGCCATCCCATTGCGTCACAAGACAGTGGGACGTTTCGATATGGTCCGGCAGGGCTGCCAAAAGAAACGCGGAGTAGGCCTTCGACGATGTTAGCCGGTCGATCGGCACGATTTCGATCCTGTCATCATCAGGTCGCAACCGGACATCGGTGAACAGCTTCACCGCGCCGAAGTCTGCATAGGCCATTGACGTTGTCAGCGCCTGCACCGTGGCGGCGACGTTGATCGAAGTAACGGCGCACAATGTGACATTGGGGAGGGTAAGCCGCATGATCTTCAATCACCCCCGGCGCGCACGGCAAACAGCTCGCTGTACCGGCTTAATTGGGGATGATGGAAAGGATCAACGTCCTTTGTGAAATCGCCTGTGCCCCATAGCTTCTTAAGCGCCTCCAGTTCTGCGGCAAAGCGGGCCACACCCACTGGATCGCGATCAAACCCGCGCGATACCGATTCATGGTGAATCAGCATAGCGCGCGGTTCGTACAGCGATTGCCATCCGCGCGCGTTCAACCGCATACAGAAATCGACGTCATTGAAGGCAACGGCAAACCGTTCCTCGTCCAGGCCGCCCACAGCCTCGAAGCACGATCGCCGCACGACAAGGCAGGCTGCCGTCACAGCCGAAACAAACTGCGGCAATGCGTGTCGCCGAAAATAGCCCGTATCATCCGGCCACAAAAATCGATGTGCATGAGCAGCACCGCCGCAAATGCCCAACACGACACCCGCGTGCTGGATGCGCCCATCGGGATAGAGTAACTGCGCACCAACTGCGCCAACCTCGGGACGCAAAGCCTGCTGCACCATCGCCGTAAGCCAGCCCGTATCGACAATTTCAATGTCATTGTTGAGCAGGCACAGCACGTCTCCGCCCGCAATCTGCGCAGCGCGGTTGTTAAGGCGCGAGAAGTTGAAGGCACCATCGTCACGCAGGACGCGAAACCGACGGTTATCGAGGTTCGCAAGCCATGCCAATGTCGCCGGATCATCACTACCGTTATCAACAATGATAACCTCGAAATCCGGGTACTCTGTTCGTTCCAGCCCGCCTATGCAGGTGCTCAGGAGGTCCAGCCGGTTCCGTGTCGGCACAATGACCGTGACTTTCGGCAGCGGCGCCGACAAGCTTTCCAGCTTGTGGGGCACAACGGGGTCTTCGCGCTTTCGCCGGTGGTGCAAGACATGGGGAATCCGCACCGGCGGCGGGCCGTCTGAAGCCAAAGCCGCGGCCAGCAATGCTGCCGCCCAACCAGAGCCTGCCCCATTGGAACTGATGGCTTGCGCCAGATCATCGGCATTGATGCGCACCATGCAGGCACCTGCAAGATAATCGAAATGATGATGGAGTTCGGCATTCCACGAAGGCTTGAAGTGCGGCGAATGGCGCCTTCCTCGCCGGTCTATCAGATCATCATCAGCGTATATGACAGCTGCGCCGGTCTTGCTTGCTGCATCGCGATAGGCCGCAATAGCATTGTCATGCAGATGATCTCCTGCGGACAACAGCATAAACCAGGGTCGCCCGCTCCAGTCGATGCAATCAACCGCATCGTCGAACGCTCCGTCACGAATCGCGAATGCAGGCACCCCTTGCCCTGTCGCACACCGCAAGGTTTCCTTGTCACCCTCACCTGCCTCGACCAGCACCACTACCGGAACCGAAGCGGACAGATCCACAGGCGGGACGGGCTCATCCAGCAACCACAGGCGGTAGGCCTGTGGCGTTGCGCCCAGAAGCGCGTCAAATCGTGTCCTGGCACGCAAACGCTTACCCAGAATAAACGACCATAGTGCTGCGAGCCAGGCATAAGGCTCCCGGCCGACCGCGTTCAGGTGAGCGATGGCCTTCAACCAAAAACCGTTCATCGCCCGTGGCAACCTTTGCCGTCCCTTCGTCTGGATCATTGTGCGACAGTCGTTAGCAACTTCATCGTGTTCGGAAAGCGCGAAGTTGCACGTGACCTCGCCGCACCGCTATTGCAGCACACGCGAAGATGATGCTACCGGCACCCGACATATCTGGTGTCGCCAACTGAGTGCCCCTGCAATGCAGATGAAGTACATTGCCAACGTTTTCCTGCTTGCAGGGCTTGCCGGGTGCGCTTCCCTTCCGACCAGCGGTCCGACAGGCAAGCAGATTGAGCAAAGCCTGCGCATCCCCGACGGAAAGCTTCCGATCAAGGTAATCGAAGTCAGTTCGCTCGACGAAGTGCCCGCCGCACGACTTGCGGCAGCGACTGGCAACCTGCCCGACCTTGCGCCGCCGCCAACCGATATGGTCGGGCCGGGCGACGTACTGGACATCAGCATCTACGAAGCCGGGGTCACCCTGTTCTCGTCTGGTGGTGGTGGAGCCGAAAACGCGATGGTCGGCGTAAACCCCGGCGTGCAGGTGCAAAAGCTCCCGCCAAGCCGCGTCGATGACAATGGCGACATCACCATCCCTTACGGCGGAAAGCTGCGCGTTCTGGGCCGCACCGTCGGTGAAGTGGAAGGGCAGATCCAGCGTGCCCTGCGTGGCCTGTCTCAAAACCCCAAAGTGCTTGTCACGCTCAGCGAGTCGATTACCAATTCAGTTATTGTCAGCGGAGAAGTTAACCGTCCTGGCAGACTGGTGTTGCAGACCAATCATGAGACGCTGTCAGACGTTGTCGCCCTTGCCGGGGGCTATCGCGGCAATGCACGCGATCTTATCGTGCGGGTCATTCGGCAAAGCCGGACTGTAGATATCCGCTTCAATGCGCTGATCGACAATCCTGATTTTGACGTGCCGGCCTATCCCGGTGATCGTTTCATGCTCATCCACTCACCGCAGTCTTATTCCGTACTGGGCGCGCCCGGAAAGGTGGAGCAATTCGGCTTCTCGCGCTCAACCGTATCGCTGGCAGAAGCGATTGCATCAGCCGGGGGGGTCAGCGCTGGAACGGGCGATCCCGCCGCCGTTTTCCTTTTCCGTTACGTGAAGGACGATGCTGGCACCGACACCCCGGTTGTCTATCACGTCAATATGATGACAGCAGGTTCCTATCTGCTCGCTCAACGCTTTTCCATGCAGGATCAGGATGTCCTTTACATCGGCAATGCATCGGCGAACCAGCCTGGCAAGTTGCTGCAACTCGTCAGCCAGTTGTTTACGCCATTGGTGACCGTGACGGCAGCGGTGCAGACCCTGCAAAACTGACCTATGCCGGCATCCCCTGCACAAGCAGGCAGGTGCCCGAAGGTGGCTCAAGGCGCAGTTCTCCGCCCGCTTCGGCCATGGCGCACTGCCCCGGCTTGATAACCTGATCGCGTACCACTGCATTGCAGGCAACCGGCACGACCAGCGTTGGCGCATCAAGAACTACGGTGGTGACTTGGGCTGGTTCGGCCACCGTGTATTCGACCTTGAAATAGGGGCCATTTACCAGTTGCAATGACCGGTCCAAACTGACCTTTCGCCGCAACGCGGGATCGTGCAACTCGCCTCGCGCCACTTGCAACCCCTTGTCCAGATGCAGTTCACGCCCGCGGCCATAGTCGTACAACCGATAGGTTATGTCGCTGTTTTGCTGGATCTCGATAAGGCTGACGCCTGCGCCAATCGCGTGGACAGTTCCTGCCGGGATATAAAAGAAGTCCCCCGGCTGTACCGGGTACCACTCCATCAATGCCTCTATGCTGCCGTTCAGCGCAGCAACGCGCATGGTTTCTGCATCGACCGGTTGCTTGAAGCCGATACCAAGAACAGCGCCCGGCTCAGCGTTGATCACCAGCCAGCACTCTTCCTTGCCCCGGTCACTTTCGCCCAGATCCTTGGCCTGCACATCATTGGGATGCACCTGCACCGAAAGCTTTTCTCTAGTGAAGATGTACTTGATGAGAATATCGGGCAATTTCGGCGGCGGCTCGAACCACACTTCGCCGATGCGCTTGCCTTCGGGCACGTCAAATTGGGGCGGGAGAACGTCCTTGCCCCAAGGCTTTTCAACGATCTTCGTACCCAGCAGCCTCACTGGTTGGCGGCTCCTGCCAGCTTGCCAACGTTCTGCGCCCCCGCAGGGGTGCAGACCAGCACTTCGTTGCCATCCACTACTACGATAAGGTCCGAAGCGCCCACCACTGAAACGCGCGGGCCGTCGCTTATCACCAGCACGTTCGTGCAGTCCTTCAACTCGGCTGTGCCGTTCACGGCATTGCCTGCCTCGTCACAAGCCAGCGCCTCGTGCAATGCCTGCCAGTTGCCGATGTCGGACCACGCCATCACCGCCGGGACCATCGCCGCACGATCGGTGTTTTCCATTACCGCGTAGTCCACCGATTCGCTCGGCACGGCGGCAAACGTTGAGGCATCGGGATGGAAGCGCTGCCCATCGGCCTTCCCGGCGGCTACCGAAGCCCGCACCGCATCCAGGATCTGCGGCCTGTGGCGGCCCAGTTCTTCAAGGAACGTGCCAACGCGGAATGCAAAGATCCCGCCGTTCCACGCATAGTCCCCACTCGCAAGGAACTCCATCGCACGGCGCAAATCGGGCTTCTCGACAAAACGCTCGACCCGGAACGCGCCCGCCCCGGCGATTGCTTCACCCTGCTTCAAATACCCGAAGCCTGTTTCGGGCGCGGTCGGAACAATTCCGAAAGACACCAGCCAGCCTTCTGCAGCCAATGATGCCGCCGTCTTCGCTGCGGCGCGAAATGAATCGCAATCGCCGATGTGGTGGTCGCTCGGACACACCAGCATCACCGAATCTTCAGGCAGCGACAGGGCGGCAAGCGCGATGGCTGCCGCCGTATTGCGGCCCTCCGGCTCGACAATGATGCGCGTGTTGTCACAGTCGGGCAGTTGCTCTTCGACATGCTGCAAATGCGCAAGTCCCGTCACCACCATCGGCGCGGCGAAGCCATGGTCACGCGTGCAGCGCAGCACTGTCGCGGTAAACAGCGTGGTGTCGCCCACCAGCGGCAGGAACGGCTTGGGCTTTTGCTTCCGTGATCGGGGCCAAAGCCGGGTTCCGCTTCCCCCACACAGTACAACAGGAACAATGTCGATCATTTACAGCCCACGTAAGAGTTTCTGTGACGGACGTCGATGAATATGCTGCATGTGCACAGTTCCTGATAGCCCTAGGCGAATTCCTCCATCAATGCCAGCAACTCCGAAACGGATTGATTGGCAAATCCCACTGCGCTGTCCGATATTCCATAGGGCACAAGCAATTGCTGACCCACCATAAGGGCGCCGCAGGTATAGACTACGTTCGGGACATAGCCAAAACGGTCCGCATCGGTGGCCGTAAGAATCGGCTTGCGCGAGCGTGCGATAACTTTCGAAGGATCGTCACGATCCAGCAGCGCGCATCCCAGCGCGTAACGCCGCATCGCGCCCACCCCGTGCGTGAACATCAACCAGCCTTCATCGGTCAGGATCGGGCTGCCGCAATTGCCGATCTGCACGAATTCCCACGGAAACTCAGGCTCCATCAGCAGGACGCCTTCATCGTCCCACCGCTCAAGATCGTCGGATCGCAGCAGGTACAGATTCTTGCCATCCTGCCGTCCGACCATGCAATAACGCCCATCAATCTTCTGCGGAAACAGCGCCATGCCCTTGTTCCGTCCGGCGCGCCCCTCGATAGGTTCAAGCACGAACTGCCGGAAATCACGGGTGCGCAACAACTCCGAACGGATCGCAGACCCTGAATATGCCGTATAGGTGCCGATCCATTCATAATCGCCGCCGCCATGATCGAATCGCACCAGGCGCAGATCTTCGAGTCCGCCCGCCTGCCTTTCGGTGATGGGAAAGATCACGCTGTTGGTCAGGCTGCTGTCAGCATGGCGATGCACCGTTACCGCGCAGTCCCCCGCCCGGCAGGCTTCGCCGCTGTCATCAGGCAGCATCGATGTGGCAAAGTGGCTTTGCGGCCACAGGTCGAACGTTCCGTCAGGCTTGGCAATGCCTTCCCGGAACACAATCGAGCTGATGTGCCCCTCACCCACGGCCCGCAAACTCATCACAAACCGCACCGCGCCATCGTTCATCCCCGACTGGTCAGGGTGCGGCACGATGCTGGGATTCATCAAAGCCGCAGCAGCGTAAGTGTATTCATGGCAGAAATAGGCACCAATCAGCCGCTTGCGTGCGGGCGAAATCGGTGAATCGTGCAAGGCCAGCATAGCCTCAATCTCGGCATACCGTTCCTCGAACAGCTTTTCGGTCTGCCAGTGGCGTTCGGCAAAGTCCCGAAGCACTTCCGCATACTCGTTGGCTGCCTGCTCTTCAGACAAAGCTATGATGTCCGCCACCAACTTGGCGGCGCGGGCACGGTCACCACCCATGCCCTGCCAGCCAAGATGAAACGGGCGCAACACGACCCGCGAAGGGTCGGCGTGCAATCTCTGATCAAGCACCCGCAAGTTTGTGCGCACCCTTTGTGTTCAGAACGTCCGCCATGCCAGCCTCTCCGCCTTTTACCATGCTGCCTTCCGGCACCACATTTCCCTGCACGTGTCTTGCACCCGTCTGCTGACGCAAATCGCGCAGGGCATAGTGGGCAAGCTGGAATGCAAGAATCGATTCCGCGCCACAATTCAGATTCACACCCTGTGGGGTAACCCCGTCCCGGCACCTGCCGCTAACGAAATCGGCCAGCACCACACCACGGTCATTGCTGCCCAGAAACCAGCGATAGGCCATTTCGGCATGACGCAGCCACGCCTCATCACCCGTCGCCTTCCAGGCCGTGCCACTCGCTTCTACTGCGGCCCAGGCCTCGATCGGCTGCTGATCGAACGGCATGGCTTCATCGCGCTTGCCGAATGTATCGGAGCCGACCGGGCGAAAGTGTCCTTGCGCCGAACGTTGTTTGCTGGCGAGAAATTCAAGGCTTTCCAGCCCGTATTTCAGCCATTCATCGTTCCCAATCAGGGTGCCGCCTGCAATCAGTGCCTGCGGTATGCGTGCATTGTCATACCCAAGGCCGGTCTCGAACCAGCACCAGTCCGGCTTGCGCGATGCAGCGTACAACCGGCAAAGTTCTGCACCACCCAACGCCAGCGCCATGCGCGCGCCTTCCTGCGCCGGGTTGGCGCGGAGTGCCTCAACACAGCCGAGCATCACAAAGGCGATGGTGCGTGGTGATGTCAGCGCTGCAACCGATGGCAGCGCAATGTCGAACCACTGCGCAGCCCACGCGCGAAGGCCATCATCCGGCGCATTGTTCATCGCGCACCCCAGCGCCCAGATCGTCCGGCCGTTGCTGTCTTGCGAACCAATGCTTTCGCACCAGGTACGATCATAATTCATGAAGTTGCGAAACGCCCGCACGTCCGGGTTCCATGCGTACTGGATGAATGCGGCATAGACCGTCGCCCAGCGTTGCCGCTCTGCCAGCGGAACCGCATCGGCCGCGCCCATCAGCATCAAAGCGCGCACATTGTCGTCAAGACAATAGCCGTGCCGCCGATCAGGAATGGTGCCGATCGCGTGCTGCAACATGCCGGTCGCGTCCGACATTGCCGCCACGCCTGCAAACCCCGGCGTTGCCAGCAAGGGCACGGGCCGCACCGGTCGTGCCACCACGCTTTCCACCAAAGCCTGCGTGGCGGCGGCAAAGCGGGGCCAGATCGTCTCGCGCCCCTTTTCCCACGCCCGCCACTGCATCGCGTGCAAGCCGGCGGGGTCATCGAACAAGCCGGTCACCGCATGGGCGATCTGATCCGCGCTGTGCGGTTCCACCAGAATGCCGATACCATCGCCCAGCAATTCGCGCGCGTGGACATAGGGCGTGGATACCACCGCCTTGCCCAGCGCCACGGCATAGCTCAGCGTGCCCGATGTCGATTGCTGCAAATTTTGGTACGGGGTCAGGTAAACGTCGCAGGCTTCCAACTGGCCCAGCAGTTCGTCATTGTCCAAAAAGCGATTGTCCCATTCCAAATGCGCGGCCACCCCCAGCTTTTCGGCAAGGCCGGCCAAGCTTTCGCGGTAGCGCTCTCCCTCACTGGCCAGCAGGTTGGGGTGGGTTGCGCCTACGATACGGTAGAGCGCATCGGGGTGCCGCTCGACAATCGCAGGAAGCGCCTCGATCACCGTCTCCAGCCCTTTGCCAGGGCCAAGCAGGCCGAACGTCATCATCACCTTGCGTCCGGCAAGGCCTGCCCGCGCCTTGAATTCCTCGCCGCGCCCGAACGGACGATCAGGCGCCCCATGCGGGATCACCGCGATCCGGTTCGGATCGACCTGATGAACCTCCTGCAGCAGCCATGCCGAATGTTGCGACATCACCATCACCCGCGATGCCCGGCGCAAAAGATGATCCAAAACGTTACGTTGTTGCAACGATGGCTCGGCCAGCACGGTATGCAATGTCACGATCAGCGGCGCGGCCACGCGGTCCACCAGTTCAAGCACCATCGCCCCGGCCTCTCCGCCGAAAATCCCGTATTCGTGCTGGAGCCAGATAGCATCGACTGCGTCGTCGTTAATGGTGCGGGCCGCAGCCCGATAATCTTCCACGCGGTCGGCAGAGATGACGCTGCGGACACCTTCATAAACCAGCCCGGACCGCCCATCGTCGATCACGTGCATGTCGATTTCCAAACTGCACCTAGATGCACCTAAATGCACATAGATGTCCGTTGTGAAGGTTGCGATGCCACATTTGCGGGGCTGAAAGCCGCCGATCAGCGCAATGCGGCGCACGCCCTTTGCACGGGTGTGGCTACGGAAGGAAAGAACATCACCGGGAAGCGCGCTGGCAAAGCCGGACGTATCGTTGCTGGCAATCATGGACAGTGGTCTTCCAAAATGGCGGGCTTTGCCGCAATGGCAAAACCCTTGACCGTCACTGACCAAACGCTGATGGCCCCGCCCGGTTGCAACACTTTGCAACAAGCAGTCGAATTTATTGTACGATCTGCCGCAGATTCAGAACAATACGTTGTTAAACAACAACATTTCCCGATTACTCACGGCGCAAACCAGCGCTGCTCCCACCCATAGTCGGAAACCACCGGATTGCCAGCGGCATCGGTGGCGGGGCGAAAACGGAACCGCTCGCGCGCCAGCTTGCAAGTTACGGCATCCGCTTCTGACACTCCGCTCGCCCGCCAGATCTTGCAGGCGGATACGCGGCCATCGATGCCCACCGTCAGCAAAATCACGACCCGCTTGCCGATCCGCGCATCGCGGCTTGCGGCGGGATAATCGCGGGTGGAGCGGATATCGCCTGCGATCTTTTCGGCCTTGCGAGTCAACCCGCCGCCCGACCCGTTGCCACTTACCCCACTGCCTGTGCCTTGGCCTTCTCCGCCCCCGCCTGTGCCCTGACCTTGTGCCGCCGCGCCCGATTGCTGGGCATTGCCGGTGGAGGCGACTGGGGGCGCAGGCATTTTCTTTGCCGGAACGCGGGCCTTTGCCACGACCGGCTTGGCGACGGCCTTCTTCCCTTCCTCGCCCGATGCCCCTGCCGGTTCGGGCGTAGTCGGGCTGGGTGTAGGCGTCGGCTTTTCCAGCGGCACGTCAAAGGTTTGCACGGTATAGCGCTCTTCCGCGCCGAATGGCAGCACCGGGACGCCACCGAAGCCATGCACCACGCCCCACAGCACCATCAGATGCAGCACCACCGCCAGCGCAGTCGCGGCCATGCGGTTGCGACCTGACCCGGTCTGGTCGGTGAAGCGCTGCGAATCGGATAGTCCCTCGTCCACAGCCTCCACATAGCGCAGATTTGCGGCCATCGGCTTCAGCGGAATGGTCTAGCCCGGACGGATCAGGACTCCAGCAGGCTGTCCCGCCGCGTAAGGCTCACCAACCGCAACCCGTGCGCCGCCGCCTGCTCCACCGCCAAGGTCGATGCGGCGGAAACCGTCGCCAGCAACGGAACGCCTGCGATCACCGCCTTCTGCACCAGTTCGAAGCTGCACCGCGCAGTCAGCAGAACAAAGTGTTTGGTTGGATCAAGGCCTGCCCGCGCGGCAGCACCCAGCAGCTTGTCGAAAGCATTGTGCCGCCCCACGTCCTCGCGCACCAGCAGGATCGTACCATCGGGCGCGCAGAGCGCCGCCGCATGGGCCGCGCGCGTGGCCTGTCCCAGTACCTGCTGATCGCCCAGCGCCTCTACCGCCCGAAACAGCGCGGCAGGCGAAACCTCCAGCTTCGCCGTGACGGGCAACAAAGGCCGCATCACCTGCTCAAGGCTCTCGATCCCGCATAGCCCGCAACTGCCCTCGGACAGCCGCAACCGCGCGCGTTCCAGCAGCGGACCTGCGCCCGATGCGGCCAGTTGCACCCGCAGCATCCAGCCGCCTGCCTCTACCGGTGCGGCATCGGCGGACATGAACTCGTCGACCGACGCAATCAGCTGTTCGGAAAGGCAAAACCCCAGCGCATAGTCTTGCAGATCTGTGGGCGTTGCCATCATGACGGCGTAGCCCAACCCGTTGATCTCGATGGCGACCGGCGCTTCTTCGGCCAGCGCACGCGTTATGTCCTGCGCAGGGCGACCATCGGCAAAGTGCTCCTGAAACTGGAAGGGACGTGCGCCCTCAACCGGCATCGGAGCCATGAACCGCAGGATCGGTTGCGCGCGTCTGTGGCGGGGGGATGCGACCTGCGGCAATGCGTGCCACCGCCTCTGCCGCCACTGGTTCAAGCGCGCCTGCGCCTTCAGCCAGAAGAGTGTCGATCATACGCGGCGTCCAGAAGGCCACGATGTGATCGGCCACCGAAGCCACCGGCGCTTCATCGTGCACCATGTTCCGGGCGATCTGGTTGGCCATATAGGCCAGCTTTTCTGCCGTCTGCCCGCTCATTCGGCAGGTTCCATCGCGGAACCGGCAATTCGGCGTGAGCGTGTGGCCTGTGCCTCGTAGTCCGCTTGCCATTCGCTCGGCCCGTTGCTGGGCGTGATCTGCACGGCCGTCACCTTGTATTCGGGACAGTTCGTGGCCCAGTCCGAATAGTCGGTGGTCACGACATTGGCCTGCGTGGCGGGGTGGTGGAACGTGGTGTAGACCACGCCCGGTGCGACGCGGTCGGTCACCGTCGCGCGCAAGGTCGTCTCGCCTGATCGGCTGGCAAGCTTCACCCAATCGCCCGATTTCAGGCCCCGGTTCTCGGCATCGGTCGGGTGGATTTCCAGCAAGTCTTCCTCATGCCAAACCACGTTTGCCGTGCGCCGCGTCTGCGCGCCGACGTTGTACTGGCTGAGGATGCGGCCCGTGGTCAGCAGCAGCGGGAAGCGTGGGCCGGTGCGTTCGTCGGTCGGAACGTAGTCTGTCACGACAAACTTGCCCTTGCCGCGCACGAAACCGTCGATGTGCATGATGGGCGATCCGTCGGGCGCCTTGTCATTCACTGGCCACTGCAAGGACCCCTCGGCATCGAGCCGCTTGTAGTTCACCCCGGCGAAAGTGGGCGTCAGGCGCGCGATCTCGTCCATGATCTCGCTCGGGTGGGTGTAGTTCCAGTCCAGCCCCACGGCGCGGGCCAGTTCCTGCGTGACCTCCCAATCCTCATAGCCGTTCAACGGCTCCATCACCTTGCGCACCGGCTGAATGCGGCGCTCGGCATTGGTGAACGTTCCGTTCTTCTCAAGGAAGGTCGATCCCGGCAGGAACACGTGCGCGTAGTTCGCGGTTTCGTTCAGGAACAGGTCGTGGACGATCACGCATTCCATCGCGGCAAGGCCCGCCATGACGTGCTTGGTATCCGGGTCGGACTGCAGAATGTCCTCGCCCTGGATGTAGATCGCCTTGAATTCGCCATCGGTGGCGGCATCCAGCATGTTCGGGATGCGCAGGCCCGGCTCGGGATCGATGGGCACGCCCCATTCCGTTTCGAACAATGCGCGCGTCGCCGCGTCCGATACGTGGCGGTAGCCGGAAAGTTCGTGCGGGAAGCTGCCCATATCGCAGGCACCCTGCACATTGTTCTGCCCGCGCAAGGGGTTCACGCCCACACCGCGCCGCCCGATATTGCCCGTCACCATCGCCAGATTGGCAATGGACATGACGGTCGACGAACCCTGCGAATGCTCGGTCACGCCTAGGCCGTAATAGATGGCACCGTTTCCGCCCGTGGCGAAGAGACGCGCAGCACCACGGATGGCCTCGGCGTCGACACCAATAACTGGGCTGAGGAATTCCGGGCTGTTGCGCTCTGCCGAAACGAATTCGGCCCAGTGCTGGTACTCGTCCCAGTCACACCGTTCGCGGATGAAGGCCTCATCCGCCAGCCCCTCGGTCACGATCACGTGGGCCAACGCGGTCAGGATCGCCACATTGGTGCCGGGGCGTAGCGGCAGATGGAAATCCGCCTCGATATGCGGGCTGCGCACCAGATCGGTGCGACGCGGATCGATCACGATCAGCTTTGCACCCTGCCGAAGCCGCCGCTTCATCCGGCTGGCGAAGACGGGGTGCCCATCGGTCGGGTTCGCCCCGATCACCAGCATCACGTCGCTGTCTTCGACGCTGTCAAAGTCCTGCGTGCCCGCCGAAGTGCCGAAGGTGGTCTTCAAGCCATAGCCAGTGGGCGAATGGCACACCCGCGCACAAGTATCGACATTGTTGGTGCCGAAGCCTGCCCGGATCAGCTTCTGGACAAGGAAGCCCTCCTCATTGGTGCAGCGGCTCGACACAATCCCGCCAAGCGCATTGCGGCCATACTTGTCGCGGATGCGGTTGATCTCACTCGCGGTGTACGACAGCGCCTCTTCCCACGAAACCTCGCGCCAAGGCTGGTCGATGCTTTCGCGGATCATCGGCGAAAGCACGCGTTCCTGATGCTGGGCATAGCCCCATGCGAAGCGGCCCTTGACGCACGAATGCCCGCGATTGGCCTTGCCGTCCTTCCACGGCACCATGCGCACCACCTGTTCGCCGCGCATCTCGGCCCGGAACGTGCAGCCCACGCCGCAATAGGCGCAAGTGGTGATGACCGAGCGTTCGGGCTTGCCGATGTCCTTGACCGCCTTTTCCTGCAAGGTGGCGGTCGGGCAGGCCTGCACGCAAGCCCCGCACGAAACGCATTCGGACGACAGGAAACTGTCCGAAGTGAGGCCCGCAGAAACCTTCGAGTCAAACCCGCGCCCGTCGATGGTCAGCGCCAGCGTGCCCTGCACTTCATCGCAAGCACGCACGCAGCGCGAACAGACGATGCACTTGCTGGGGTCGAAGTCGAAATAAGGGTTCGAGATATCGGGCATCTCGCCCAGATGGTTCTCGCCCTCATAGCCATAGCGCACATCGCGCAGGCCCACGGCGGCGGCCTGATCCTGCAACTCGCAATCGTTGTTGGCGCTGCAGGTCAGGCAATCGAGCGGGTGATCGGAGATATAGAGTTCCATCACGCCCTTGCGCAGCTTCTGCAGCTTGGGCGTCTGGGTGTTGACCTGCATTCCCTCAGTCACCGGAGTGGTGCAGCTTGCGGGCGTGCCGCGCATCCCGTCAATCTCGACAAGGCACAGACGGCAGGATCCGAACTGCTTGAGGTTGTCGGTCGCGCAGAGCTTGGGGATCGATCCACCGGTCAGTGCGGCGGCGCGCATGACGGTGGTGCCAGCAGGGACGGTAACTTCGCGCCCGTCGATGGAGCAGGTTACCTGCGTGTCCGAACGGACCTCCGGGGTGCCGAAATCAGCCTGACGTTCATAGCCCATGTGATCGCCTCTCCGCAGACTCAAGGTCTGCCGGTGTATTGATATTAGCAGGATTTTCCGAAAATTGCACCGCGCGTGCGCCGATGCTCTGCGCAAAGGCCAGCATCGAATGGCGGCCTTCACTGGTCAGCATGGCATCCAGCGTGGCCGAAGCACCGGCAGGCCACAGACCGATCACCGGCTGACTCTCGCAATAAGCGGGCGCAGGCTGCAACTGCGCAACCAGATCGCTTCCCAGCCCGACGCTATCGACCGAACAGGTCAGCACATGCGTGTAACCCGCATCGCGCGCATGGTGGAGCGCTGCGGCGATCCCGCCCAATGGTCCCATATCGGCGCGCGGCCAATCGGGCATGGTCGGGGCAGGTGCAGTTTCGCGTCCGATGACGACTACGGCATCGCAATGGGCCTCCAGTGCTTCCACCGCACGCACCAGCAGTGTGCGCCCGCCAAGCTCGGCCAGCGCCTTGTCGCTACCGAAGCGGGTGGATTTGCCACCGGCAAGGACCGCGCCGAGGATCACTGTTGCCGCGCCCTTGCGCGGCCATGCTTCGACAAGCTCAGCATGAGCGGGGTTGGAATGGCGATCTCAACCAACATCCGCTCATCCTGAGCCTGTCGAAGGATGCCAAACGCCCTCACGCCCCGAAATCCTCAGGAAAGTTCCGCAGCGCCGACAGCACCGGATAGGGCGTGAAGCCGCCCAGCGCGCAGAGCGAGCCGAACTTCATGGTCTCGCACAAGTCTTCAAGCAGCGTGATCTCTTCGGCCAGCGAACGTTCGACCTTGCGCGCATTGTGCATCTGGGGAAGCGCCTCGACCCGATCGGGCTTACGTCCGACCTTTGCCCGGATACGGTCGATCAGTTCCACCCCGCGGGTGGAGCCGATGCGGCAAGGGGTGCATTTGCCGCAGGATTCCACAGCGCAGAATTCCATCGCAAATCGCGCCTGCGCGCTCATGTCCACCGTATCGTCAAACACGGTCAGGCCAGCGTGGCCGATCAGGCCATCGTTGGCAGCAAAAGTCTCATACTCGAACGGCAGATGGAACTCGGCGGGCGTGTGATAGGCTCCCAACGGTCCGCCCACCTGCACCGCGCGCACCGGGCGGCCCGATGCCGTACCGCCACCCACGGTCATCACCAGTTCGCCCAGCGTCACGCCAAAGCCCACTTCGAACAGCCCGCCGTGCTTGATGTTGCCAGCAAGCTGGATCGGCATGGTGCCCTTGGACCGCCCGAACCCCACCGCCGCATAGGCCGCCGCGCCATTGGCCATGATCCACGGCACGGCGGCCAGCGTCAGTACGTTGTTGACCACGGTCGGTTTGCCGAACAGCCCTTCAAGCGCGGGCAATGGCGGCTTGGCGCGCACTTCACCACGTTTGCCCTCAAGGCTGTTGAGTAGCGAGGTTTCCTCGCCACACACATAAGCGCCTGCGCCCACGCGCACTTCAAGTTCGAACGGCGCAATCAGATGCGCGCTCGCCCGCACCGCTGCTTCCATCTTGGCAATCGCGTGCGGATATTCGCTGCGGATATAGACGTAGCCCCGGTGCGCGCCCACCGCCAGCGCAGCAATCGCCATGCCCTCAATCAGCATGAAGGGATCGCCCTCCATCACCATGCGGTCGGCAAAGGTCGCGCTGTCACCCTCATCGGCATTGCAGACTATGTATTTTTGGGTGCCCGCAGCCTTGGCCACGGTGGTCCACTTGATCCCCGCCGGGAACCCCGCCCCGCCGCGTCCGCGCAGACCGGACTCGGTGACTTGCGCGATGGTAGCCTCTGGCCCGATTGCGCGCGCCTTGGCCAGACCATTCCAGCCACCGTGCTCGGCATAGTCATCAAGGCTCAAAGGCCGCGTCTTGCCTGCACGGACAAAGGTGAACCGCTGTTGTTTGGCGATGAAGGGGTGGTCTTCAATTCTGCCGATGGCCTTGGCGCTGGTTCCGTCCAGTACCGCCGCAACGTCTAAAGGCTCCAGCGGGCCGAAACCGTGCCCATCAAGTTCAGCCAGCGGTTCAAGCCAATGCATCCCCCACGAGGACACGCGCTCCACCGTGCAACCCGCCGCCACAAAGGCCGCTGCCACCTCGTCCGCACCGCAGGCCAGCGCCAGCGCGTCGTCCGAAATCCGCACCACAGTCATGCCAGCGCCTCCACCAGCGCACCGAGCTTCACAGCATCCAACCGCGCATGAACCTTGCTGCCGACCATTGCATTGGGGCCGACCGAACACAGGCCAAGGCAATAGACCGCCTCGACTTTCACCCGGTGATTCTCTGCCAGTCCAGCCGCCAGCGCCTCAACGCCCCGCGCCTGACACGCCTCGGCCCGGCAAAGCTTCAACACCGGCCTTGCTTCCGGTTCGGCGTGGAAATCGTGGTAGAAGCTGACCACGCCATGCACTTCGGCCCGGCTGAGGTTCAGCGCCAGCGCAATAGCGCGCACGGCGTCCTCGGAAACATGGCCAAATGCGGCCTGCACATCGTGCAGGATGGGCAGGAGCGGACCTTCACGTCCGGCATGTGCGGCGATGATCTCTTGCAATCGTTCCATGGTGCCATCTGCCTTCCCCGAAAGCCAATGAAGGTCAAATCGAAATTGCCTAAGTTTGATAGGATTTACCTATCATACTTGCGCCAGGCTCCGCCCTACCGACAGTGCTGCTGCGGCCATCGGGCTTAACGGCACGCGGTTTACCACTACCAGCCCGATCCGGCGCGGCTCGTCACTCTCGTCCAAGGGCACGAACTTCGCCCAGTTCAGCCCCGCCAGCAGGCTTGCGTAAGTGTCCGGCACGATCGTGCAGAATCCGCCCGAACGCACCAGATCGAACAGCGTCACGTAACTGTCTGCCACCACGCGCGGAGTAATCGCCAGCCCGCGTGCGCGCATCCGCGCATCCAGAATACGCCGGAACTGCATCCCCTGATGCAGCAGGCACAGCGGCTGCCGCGCCGCCTCTTCCCACCCAACTTCTGCTAGCGCGCCAGACTCGCCGTCGGCGCGGGTCACGAAAAGATAGCGTTCGGCATGAAGGGCTACCGAAAGCACGTTTCCCGGTGGCTCGTGGTCGAGATAGGTCAATCCTGCATCGCATTCAAAGGCGTTGAGCGCGCGCTCGATCTCTCGTGATGTGGCCGATCGCACCGACAGCGTCAGGCCCGGATGCCGCTCAAGCAACGCCTCGCCAAACACGCCCGCCAAAGGCAGCGCCGCCGGAATCGCTGCGAGGGAAAATTCGCCGGTGACCTGCGCCGAGCGCGCCGCCACCGAACTGGTCATGCTCGCCACCGCCCCCAGAATCTGTTCCGCCCAAGGCAGCATCGCCTCGCCCTGCGCGGTCAGCCCCACAAAACGGCGGTCGCGCTCTACCAGCCGATGTCCCACTTCCTGCTCCAGCGCGGACAGCCCAGCCGAAAGCGTCGGCTGCGAAACCCCGCATTCCGCCGCCGCATTGGCAAAATGCCGCAGCCGAGCAATGGCGACGAAATAGCGCAGTTGTCTCAGATGCATCGGCAAAGTCGCTCAGCTGATAGGGCGTCTCTATCAACGCCTTGCTGCCGGGCCTGTCAACCGCCCACCGATTGGCGATGCAAAAGCTGGTTGCACCGAGTGAAATGCAAAGTCTGGCTTTGCAGCTTTGCGAATTCACTTGAGCATATATGCCAGATTTGGGTTAAGGGCGCCCGGTCAAACAGATTCCGAAGGACAATCGCCGTGCAAGACACACTGCTCCGCCAGCGCGAAGAGACTGCCTCCGCAGGCGTCCGTACTGACTGGACGCGCGAGGAAATCGCCGCGCTGTTTGACTTGCCGTTCACCGAACTGCTGTTCCGCGCCGCGCAAGTCCACCGCACGCACCACCGCGCAGGCGAAGTGCAACTGTGCACGCTGCTCTCGATCAAAACCGGCGGCTGCCCCGAGGACTGCGGATACTGCTCGCAATCGGTCAAGGCTGACAGCGGGATCGAAGCGACCAAGCTGATGGAAGTGCAAAAAGTGCTGCAATCCGCCGCGCAGGCCAAGGACAACGGCTCCAAACGCTTCTGCATGGGCGCCGCTTGGCGCAACCCCAAGGAGCGCGACATGCCGGCCGTGATCGCCATGATCAAAGGCGTGCGCGAAATGGGCATGGAAACCTGCATGACGCTAGGGATGCTGACGCCCGGCCAGGCCGCGCAGCTCGCCGAAGCCGGCCTCGACTACTACAACCACAACATCGACACCTCGCCCGAACGCTATGAGGAAGTGATCACCACGCGCACCTTTGCGGACCGCCTGAACACGCTCGACAACGTGCGCGCTGCCGGAATCAACGTCTGCTCCGGCGGGATCGTGGGCATGGGTGAAACCCGCGCGGATCGCGTCGGCTTCGTCCACGCGCTGGCCACATTGGAGCAGCACCCTGAAAGCGTGCCGGTCAATGCGCTTGTGCCGGTAAAGGGCACCGTGCTGGGCAACATGCTGGCCGACACGCCGCTGGCCAAGATCGATGACATCGAATTCGTTCGCACCATCGCCGTTGCGCGAATCACGATGCCGCTGTCGATGGTGCGCCTCTCGGCGGGCCGCGAGTCGATGTCGGAAGCCACGCAGGCGATGTGCTTCATGGCCGGGGCGAACTCGATCTTCACCGGCGACAAGCTGCTCACCGCCGCCAATGCGGGCGATGATGCCGATGCTGCGATGTTCGCGCGCCTTGGCCTCAAGCCGATGGAAGGCGAAGAGCCCATGCGTGCCATGAAGGCGGTCGGAGGCTGTTCGGGCGGCTGCGCGGCATAATGGCCGAGACGACCACCCTCACAGGCAACCTGTGGTCGGCCCACACGGCTGACCTTGCAGCACTGGGCGAAAAGGCGCGCTTGCGCAGCCTTGCCCCCCGGCGCGGCGTGGATTTCGCCTCGAACGATTACCTCGCCATGTCCTCCAGCCCGCGCCTTGCTGCTGCGGTGCAGGACGCCATCGGGCGCGGCGTGCCGCTCGGTTCCGGCGGCTCGCGGCTGCTGCGCGGCAACGATCCCGAACACGAACTGTTGGAAGATGAAGCAGCGCGCTTTTTCGGCAGCGAATCCGCGCTGTTCTTCTCGGCAGGCTACGCCGCCAACGTAGCGCTCCTGTCCACCCTGCCCCAACGCGGGGATCTGATCGTGTACGACGAACTGGTCCACGCCTCGATGCACGAAGGCCTTCGCCTCACCCGCGCCACTGCGGTCAGCGCGGCACACAACGACGCGCAGAGCTTTGACGATGCGGCACGCGAATGGCGCGCCAAGGGCAACATGGGGCGCGTCTGGCTGGCCTTCGAAACGCTCTATTCGATGGACGGCGACATGGCCCCGGTGGCCGAGATGGCCCGTGTCGCCGAACGCCACGACGCGATCATGCTGATCGACGAGGCCCACGCCACCGGCGTGTTCGGCCCTGACGGACGCGGCCTTGCCGCCGAACTTGACGGCCGCCCGGACACCATCGTCCTGCGCACATGCGGCAAGGCGCTGGGCTGCGAAGGCGCGCTGGTCCTCGCCCCGCGCGTCGTGCGTGATTTCCTCGTCAATCGCGGTCGCCCGTTCATCTTCTCCACCGCCCCCTCCCCCTTGGTTTGCGCGGCAGTGCGCGGAGCTCTGCGCATACTGGCGGACGAACCCCACCGCCGCGACGCGCTCCAAGCTCTTGTTGCCCACGCCGAACGCACACTCGCACCGCACGGCGCACAGGCCACTGGGTCGCAGATCCTGCCGCTGATCCTGCACGAAGATGCGCGCACGATGGCCGTCGCCGCCGCGCTTCAAGGCAAAGGTTTCGACGTGCGCGGCATCCGTCCGCCCACCGTGCCGCAGGGCACCAGCCGCTTGCGCATCTCGCTCACGCTCAACGCCACGCGCCAAGACGTTGACGCTCTCAGCGCGGCACTGGAACACGCGCTGACATGACCGCTTTCGTCGTTACCGGCACCGATACCGGCATTGGCAAGACAGTGTTCTCTGCCGCGCTGACGGGCGCGCTCAACGCACATTACTGGAAGCCGGTGCAGGCCGGGCTGGACGACGGCGCGGACCGCGATCACGTGGCCGCACTTTCGGGCGTTCCTGCCGACCACGTGCTGCCCGAAGCCTATCGCTTCAACACACCATGCTCGCCCCACCGCGCTGCCGAGCTGGATGGCGTATTGATTGACCTTGCAAACCTAGCCTTGCCACCGCAACGCCCGCTGGTGATCGAAGGTGCAGGCGGTGCGCTCGTCCCGGTCACGCGCAGCACCACGTATGCCGATATCTTTGCATGGTGGAACCTGCCGGTGATTGTGGTCGCGCGCACCGCCCTTGGCACGATCAACCATTCGTTGCTCACGCTGGAGGCGCTGCGCTCACGTGGGGTGCCGATTCATGGCGTGGCCTTCATCGGCGATGCTAATGAGGACAGCGAAGCTACGATCTGCGCGATGGGTGAAGTAAGGCGCCTTGGCCGATTGCCCATGCTGCACAGGCTGGATCAGCAGAGCCTCGCCATCGCCTTTTCGCAGGGCTTCAAAGCCAAAGACTTCCGTTAAGCCCCGCACAATCCTCCCCATTTTTGCGAAGCACAGACGGGGAGGACTTCGCAACCTCAATCCTCAAAGATTGCCACCGCGCGCGTCCACCCGGCCGATGCACCCCTGATCTTGTGCGGGAAGCAGCTCACCGTGAAGCCATGGGGCGGGAGCACTTCCAGATTGTGCAGCTTTTCCAGATGGCAATAGCCGATGTCGCGCCCGGCCTTGTGCCCTTCCCAGATCAGCGAGGTATCCCCGGTTTCCTTCACCTTTTCAGCCGTGTGGACGAACGGCGCATCCCAGCTCCAGGCATCGGTGCCGGTCACACGCACCCCGCGTGAGGTGAGATACATCGTCGCTTCATATCCCATGCCGCAACCGATGCTGACATAGTCGGGATTGCCCACCGCCTTGCCCGCTGCGGTGTTCACCAGCACGATCTCCAGCGGCTTCAACTCATGCCCGATGCGCTTGAGTTCATCCTCCACGTCCTGCGCGGTGACCACATAGCCATCGGCAAAGTGGCGGAAATCCAGCTTCACACCGGGCTGAAAGCACCATTCCAGCGGCACTTCATCGATCGTCATGGACGGCTCGCCGCCATTCATGGTTGGGTGGAAGTGCCACGGGGCGTCCAGATGCGTGCCGTTGTGCGTGGTCAGCGTGACGTTTTCGACCGCCGCAAAGCCAGCGCTGTCGGGCGTGTCCTCTGCCTTCACGCCGGGGAAGAAGAACCCCAGTTCCGGCATAGTCTCGCCATGCTTCTGGTATTCGATCTTTGGACGCAGGAACGGCGGATCGGTGATGACGTCGTTTTCAAGGTAGATCGAAAGATCGACGAAACGGCGGCTCATGCGGTCACTCCCCCCAGTGTCTCGGCAAACCAGTCGGCAATGCAGTCACGGCCATAGGACATGTTGTCTGCGCCGACGTGTTCGACGCCGCCCTCGCGGGCAGTGAAGATCACCTTCTCACGGCGCGGCGCATTGACCAACTGGTCATAGAGATCATCGGCATAGCTGACGCTGATCTGGCGGTCGGTGGCACCATGGGTAACAAGGAACGGCACCTTGATTCGGTCCATGTGCCCGTTGAGGTTCATGTCGGTGCTCTTGGCCAGAAACTCGTCCATGTCCTTTGCGCCGAATGCCCACATCACGTGCGCCCAATAGTGCGGCACGGGATTTTCGCCCTCGCGATTCAGGCGCTTGTCCTGCACCTCGCGCCAATTGTGGTTGGCACCCCAAACCGCGCCGCTGGCAAAGCGCGGCTCATAGGCCACTGCGCGCGGAGCGAAATGGCCGCCGAGCGAGATGCCGGTCATGCCGATGCGCTTGGGGTCTGCGTCGGGCTGCGTTTCCAGCCAGTCCACCGCCTTGCTTGCCCAGTTTTCGGAATGCGGATCGACCGGCAGGCCCTGCAGGCGCAATGTCTCACCCGAACCGGGCTGATCGACGCAGAGCGTGGAAATGCCGCGCCGCGCCAGCGCTTCGGGCAGACGGCTCCAATAGAGCAGTTCCTTGCAGCTATCGAGACCGTTGCAATAGACCACCACCGGATGCGGCCCCGGCCCTTGCGCGCGGGTATAGAGCGCAGGCATCGTGCCGTTTTCGAGGGGTATTTCCACCCGCTCGCGGTCGATCTTGCCCAGCTTGGTCGACTTCGCAAAAGCGTCCAGCGCCTTGGCGTAAGTCTCCTTGCGGCCGGGCGCACCGTGGCCCTGCATCCGCTCTGCCACCAGCAGATAGAGCGAGGCACGCTCCAGCTTGTCCGAGGCAGAGAACATGCGGCCCTTGGCCTCGTCCTCAGCCGCCAGTTCGATCAGCTTGTCGCCATAGGCGGCCCACTGCTTCATGAACTGCGGCGTTCCGGCATCGCCGCCGCTGGCCGCCGCTTCGATGATCGGCTGGCACATGTCGACGATTTCGCCGATCCGCCCGCCGCTTTCCATCGCGATCGAGACCGACAGGTTCCAGATGTAGTTCGGAAACGGTTCGTACAGCGCCATGGATCAGGCCTCTACTGTCTGGAACAGGCCGGGATTGGGCGCGGCGTGTGGCAATGTCTGCGGCCCGCCGGTGCCGATGCCCCACTGGTCCATGACCATCGGCGCAGGCACGTGGACTTTGTGCTCGTGCGTTTCGAAATCGACCTCTTCCAGCTCCGAGGTATATTCCACGGTAAAGCCGCCCGGCGTGACGAAATAGCTGAAAGTGTTGTTGCCAGCGGTGTGCCGGCCCGGCCCCCAACCAATGTCCATGCCCTTCAGCTTCAGGCGGTGAATACCCCGCATCATGTCGTCCACGCTCAACATGTCATAGGCCACGTGGTTCAGGCACGGCGGCCCGGGCAGGATGGCAATGCGGTGGTGTGCCGAATTGCAGCGCAGGAAGCACATGAAATCACCCAGCCAATCCGAAATTTTCATGCCCAGCACCTCGGTGAAGAACTTCACCAGCGCCTGATGATCGGGGCTGTGCAGCACGATGTGGCTGATCTTGACCGGCACACCTTCCCAGCGCGCCAGTTCCCGCTTCGCACCCTTGGCCACGTCGCTGGAAATTTCGAGAAGCAGGCCATCGGGCGAGAAGAAGCGGAAGCCATAACCGCCGCCGGGCGAGGTCAGTTCCGCCGGTTCGCTGGCAATGCGGCATCCCGCAGCCTCAACCTTGGCGCGCAGAGCATCTACATCTGCGCGGCTGTCAGCAGCAAGTGCGATCACATCGACGCGGCTTTCGTCGGCCTTGCGCAATTGCACAACGTGGTGCTCGTCATGGCCCTGCGCCTTGAACCAGGCCTCGGTGGCCGTTTCGCCAGCAGGCTCCAAACCCCAGACATCGGCATAGAACGCCTTCTCGGCGTCAAATTCCTTCACGCCATACCCGACATAGCGGATTTCGGTAACGCGGCTCATAAGTTTCGTCCTCGAAAAATCAGATAGGTTGCGCGACGACTGCGAACATTTCCGCAGTGGCCTTGTGATTGTCGACCGGCGGGCCTTTGCCCAACTGGCCGTGGCAGATGGCAAGGCTGCTCTCCACGATGTAGCGGCAGCGCTCGAACCGGCGTTCGCGATAGGCCAGCAGCGCGGCTTCAACATCATCGTGCCGCTCCAGTTCTTCGGCCAGCACGATCGCGTCCTCGATTGCCATGCCCGCACCCTGCCCCAGATGCGGCGTGGTGGCATGGACGGCATCGCCCAGCAGACCCACACGGCCCTTGCTCCAAGCCCCCCGGATCAACATGCCTTCAAGCGGGCGGTAAACCACGCCATCATCATCGGTGATCTGTTCGCCCAGTTCGCGGATCTGGGGTGAGCAATTGGCAAGTTTCGCGCGCATCGCAGCAGCAATACCCTGCGTTGGGTAGCGCGGGTTGTCCGGCTCTGGCGTAGTGACATACATGTACATCACTTCCTCGCTCATCGGCACAAGGCCCACACCCGTCGGCCCGTTGTACACCTGCAACGCGTCCAGACCTTCGGCACGCGGGAAGTTGTAACGCCACACCGCCTGCCCGGTGAATTCGGGCTTCTCCGCTTCGGGCAAGACCATCGCGCGGGTCTGGGAATAGACACCGTCCGCCCCGATCACCGCGTCATAAATGCCGGTTGATCCGTCGGAGAACGTAACGTGGACCTTGGCCCCATCGTCCTCGATTGTTTCGGCGGTCACCCCCAGCCGCAATTCCGTGCCCAGCCCCTTGGCGCTGTCGCCAAGCACCTTTTGCAACGCGCGCCGTCCGATGCCCACGTTGGCGGGACGCCCTTCAACCAGACGCGGCGTGGGCACGCGTGCCACTTTGGTGCCATCGGGCGTGAATATCTCCACCGCATCAAAGCCGCAGGCTGCGTCGAGGAAGCTGTCGAGCATACCCAATTGATCCATCGCCCGGATCACATTGGACTGCTGGATGATCCCCACGCCATAGACCGACCATGACGGATCACGCTCGATCGCGGTGACCGAATGGCCCTTTCGGCTCAGCGCAATAGCTGCCGAAAGGCCACCAATGCCTGCTCCGATGACAAGAACTTCAAGCTTTTTCATAATGGTAGCTATGCATCCGATCCCGATGGTGTGCCGCCGCACGGCACAAAGGCGTCTCCGCATCAGGATTAGGGCCGGTCTAACAATTCACAAACCAAGTATTTTTTATGCGGCGCCATCCATGGAATTGATAACACGCCATTCTGCGCTTTCGCTTGACTCGAACAGACCTCGAAACGATACCGTTTAAGAACAGAGGTTCTAATAAAGCGCCCCAACGGCGCTGACCGGGAGAGCAAATGTCCATCGCACCCAAGGCCTATCGGCAGCCGGGACTCGCCCAAGGGCTAACTATCGTCGTCACCGGCTTCCTGCCGATCATCGCGATTGTGTCGATGTTCCCGGCAGTGCCTGCGATGATCGCGCACTTCTCCGCCGATCCCTCGGCGCAGACCAAAGTGCCGGCAATGGTCTCGGCCCCCGGACTGACCGTCGCCATCCTCGCGCTGTTTGCCGGGCTGATGGTCGATAAGTTTGGTCGCCGCCGCCTGTTGCTGCTTTCCACCGGGCTCTACGGCTTTGTCGGCATGGCCCCGATGTTCCTTGATGATCTCAATCACATCTACGCCTCGCGCCTGCTGCTCGGCGTGGCAGAGGCGGCGATCCTGACCACCGCCAACACCCTGATAGGGGACTACTGGGACGAGATTGGCCGCCGCAAATGGTTGGCGCTGCAAGGATTCATCGGCCCGTTCTTCGGCAGCGCGGTCATCTTCACGTCGGGCTATCTTGCCGCGATGAGCTGGAACACCGTGTTCCTGATCTACGGCGTCGGGTTCCTTGCCTTCTTTGCAATGCTGGCTTTCATTTATGAGCCGGAGAACGACGATACAGCACGCAAGATGCTCGGCATCGGGGCAGAGGCCAGCACGCCGTTCCCGTGGTCAGGCGTCCTTACCTTCGGCCTCGTCACCCTGTTCGGCGGTGCGCTCTACTATGTGTTCATCATCAACGGCGGTATTGTCTGGCAGGAACTGGGCGTTTCGGATCCTGCCGAGATCGGCCGCCTGACCACGATCCCCAGCCTGTTCGTGATCGTGGGTGCGGCAATCTTCTGGTTCACCGGCCGCTTCGGGCCACGTGCGCAGCTCACCATATTCCTCACCCTGCTGGGATCGGGGCTTGCTGTGATCGGCATAGCGTCGGACTGGAAGCTGATGGTTGCGGGCATGGCCCTGCAGCAGACTGGCGCGGGCATGGCGGTGCCGACGCTGATCGCCTGGGCGCAAGGCTATCTGCCGTTCGAACACCGCGGACGCGGCATGGGCGTGTGGACTTCGGCCTTCTTCCTGGGCCAGTTCGTATCGCCGCTGCTGGTGAGTGTGGCCCGCACATCGAGCGGGACCATGCAGGGCGCGTTCCTGATCGCGGGACTTCTGGGAATTGGTATCGCAGTGGCCACATGGTTCATCGTTGCCCCGCGCCTGCCAGCGCCGGGCACCGTCTGACCGTTCTGGAATGGGCCGACAAACAAGGAGGGCGCGGATCCCATCCGCGCCCTTCGTTGTTCTTATGCTGATGCACCCTCTTCGGCACGGCGCAACTGCATCATCCGACGCCGTACCCGGATTGCGCCTGCATCGGACGGCAGGATCACAGGCTTCAAGTCCCAGAAGTCCGCCTCACCCATCGCCTGCTGCTGCGCATGAAGCATGGGGTGATCCTCCTCAAGGAAGGCCTTCTCAAGCAAGGCAAACGATTCGGGCGTGGGTTCATGGGTGTAGAAGTAGTGCGTGGAAGTGCCCGTTTCCGGCACGAGAATGTGCGGATCAGCCATCGGTGGCACCACCATGTCCTTCCGGTCCGTGCCCGACTTTGCCAGGCCGATGAACAGCGCAAGGCTTGACGGTGCATTCCACCGCATATGCAACCACTGGTCCGTTTTCGCTCCTTCGGGCAGCATCGGCACGGCCCATGCGGGCGGATCGGAATCGGGCATTGTCCAGTTGTTCCAGATCGCTCCGCTCTCTTCCTGAACCACCTCGTGCTGACCGCAGGTCAGCAGCGACCCGTTCACCCCGAAGCTGTCGCGGTGAATGAATTCGGCATGGCTCAGGTCCATCAGGTTGTCCGTCACCAGTTCATAGCTTGCATCCATACGGATATGGCCGCGATGCAGGGGACGGTCGGAGTCGAGAAAGCTGAAATCGGGGATCAGCGAAGGATCGGCCTTGTCGGCATCGCCCGGCCAGAACCACAGCCCGGTATGTCGTTCAACCACGGGCAGAACTTCCACGCGCGCCAGATCAAGCGGCTGCCCTGTAAACGGATTGTGCGCGCACGCCCCGCTGCCATCAAATGCCAGCCCGTGATAGGCGCAGCGCATCATGTCACCATCGCGCGCGCCTCGGCTGAGCGGCACGAAGCGGTGGGCGCAGCGGTCTGCCATCATGACAGGCGTGCCATCGGCCTTGCGCCAGATCACCCACGGCTTGTCGAGCAGGCGGCGGGCCAGAAATCCGCCGTCCGGCACTTCATGGGTCCAACACGCCATATACCAGCCATTGCGAACGTAGACACTCATCGGCATTCTCCCCTGATGTCGAATCAAATAAACCAGTTGGTGTCTTTATATCTGAAATGGCCATTTTGAAAAGCCCCGTCAGCCGCAATCCCGCCGTCGTGCGTGGGCGCATCCTCGATGCCGCGCAGGCCGAATTCATGGCTGAAGGCTTTGCCGCCGCCAGCACCAATCGCATTCTCGAACGGTTCGGCGGATCAAAGCCCACGATGTTCCGCCACTTCCCCACCAAGCGCGCCCTGTTCGAAGGTGTAGTCGCACGCATTGCCGAGCGCTGGCGCGATGCGGTGGACATGGCCGATGCCGATGCATCCCAGCCCCAAGCGTGGCTTGAACAATTCGCCCAGCGAGCGCTCGCATGGATTCTCACCGACGAGAGCATTTTCGTCGGTCGCATGGCGATTGCCGAAGGACACCTCTTCCCCGAAGTGGGCCAGACCTACCGCGAACATGCGGTCGATCCGCTCAACACCCTGCTCGCAGGCCAGCTTGAGCGTTGGACCGCATCCGGCCTGCTTGCCTGCACCAACCCGGCGCGCGATGCGCTTGCGTTCTTCGACCTCGCGCTGGCAGGCATGGTCAGCCGCAAGCTCTACCGCGTCGATGAAGGCTTCGATCCACCCGCGCTGGCGCAACATGCCCGCAATTGCGTGGCTTTGTTCCTGAACGGAATGCGGATCAAGACCTGACCGCCTGCTCCTTCACCGGCTCCATCACCACGAACGTGCTGGTGTTCGAAACATGCGGCAGCGTCGAAATCTTCTCGCCCAGCACCATGCGGAAGCGGCGGATGTCGGCGGTGCGCACTTTCAGCAGATAGTCGAAATTGCCCGCGATCATGTGCGCTTCCTCGATCTCCGGGATGGCCAGCACGCCCCGGTTGAACTCGGCCAGCGGCTGCTCGCGCGTGTCGGACAGCTTCACTTCGGTAAAGGCCACATGCTCAAGCCCCAGCCGCGCCATGTCCACCACCGCGCGAAAGCCCTTGATCACGCCATCGTCGATCAGTCGCTTCAGCCGCACCTGACACGGCGTTTTGGACAGGCCCACCTTCTCGGCAAGGTCCGTCACCGCCATGCGCCCGTCACGCACCAGCAGGTCGATGATCTTGCGGTCGAATTGGTCAAGTTGCCTTTCAGTGGCGCTCACAAGCAGCCTCCATGGATGATTGAATCTCAAATATAGGCAATCCGCCCACAAAATGCCATCGCATAAGGCAGAACGCCAAACCCGCGCATGATATTCTGCGCGCATGACGATCCACGCCCCCTTCTCGCAGTTCGCCCCTGCCCTTGCCGCCTCGCCCGAAGCCCTGCGCGCCGCGATCACCGCCGCCACGCGCCGTCCCGAACGCGATTGCATGGCCGCGCTGCTTCCCGAAGCCACCCTGCCCGAAGCCGTCCGCGCCTCGGCCCAGGCCCTCGCCCGTTCGCTGGTCGAAACCCTGCGCGCCAAGCCACGCGGCAATGGCGTGGATCAACTGGTGCAGGAATATGCCCTGTCCACGCAGGAAGGCGTCGCGCTGATGTGCCTTGCCGAAGCCCTGCTGCGCATCCCCGACAACGACACGCGCGATGACCTGATCCGTGACAAGATCTCCGGCGGAGACTGGCTCGCCCACCTCGGCGCGGACCGCTCGCTCTTCGTCAACGCCGCCACCTGGGGCCTCGTCGTCACCGGCAAGCTTACGTCGAGTGTGGATGACAAGGGCCTCGGCTCGGCCCTCACCCGCCTGCTCGCCCGCGCAGGCGAACCCGTCATCCGGCGCGGCGTAGACCTCGCCATGCGCATGATGGGCGAACAGTTCGTCACCGGCGAGACCATCGCCGAGGCGCTGAAGCGTGCCCGCCCGCTGGAGGAACGCGGCTTCCGCTACAGCTACGACATGCTGGGCGAAGCGGCGATGACCGCAAAAGACGCCGCCCGCTACTACGCCGACTATGAAGCCGCCATCCACGCCATCGGCACAGCGTCCGCCGGGCGCGGCACCCACGATGGCCCCGGCATCTCGATCAAGCTTTCCGCCCTGCACCCCCGCTATGCCCGCGCCCAGCAGGCTCGCGTCATGGCCGAGCTGCTCCCCCGCGTGAAAGCGCTGGCGACGCTCGCCCTGCGCTATGACATCGGCCTCAACATCGATGCCGAAGAGGCTGAGCGGCTCGAACTCTCGCTTGATCTGCTCCAAGCCCTCGCCAGTGATCCCGAACTCGCGGGCTGGAACGGCCTCGGCTTCGTGGTCCAGGCCTATGGCAAGCGCTGCCCCTTCGTGATCGACTGGATCGTCGATCTCGCCCGCCGCACCGGCCGCCGCATCATGGTCCGCCTTGTCAAAGGCGCCTACTGGGACGCCGAGATCAAGCGCGCGCAAGTGGACGGGCAGGCCGATTTCCCGGTCTATACCCGCAAGGTCCACACCGATCTTGCCTACCTCGCCTGCGCCCGCCGCCTGCTGGCCGCAAACGCCGTGGTCTTCCCGCAATTCGCCACGCACAATGCGCAGACACTTGCCACGATCAAGTGCATGGCCGATGCCATGCTCGGCCCTGATTTCCACAGCGGCGATTATGAATTCCAGTGCCTCCACGGCATGGGCGAGCCGCTCTATGACGAAGTCGTCGGCCCCGGAAAGCTGAACCGCCCCTGCCGCATCTACGCCCCCGTCGGCACGCACGAAACGCTGCTCGCCTATCTGGTGCGCCGCCTGCTGGAAAACGGCGCGAACTCCTCGTTCGTCAACCGCATCGCCAACCCGGAAGTGGCGGTGGACGCCATCATTGCCGATCCCGTGGCAGAAGTTGCCGGTGCCGCCGATCCCGGCGCGCCCCACCCGCTGATCGCGCTGCCCCGCGCGCTCTACCCCGATCGCCGCAACAGCGCCGGGCTTGATCTGGCAGACGAAGCCACGCTTGCCCTTCTGGCGGAACGCTTCACGGCTGTCTCACGCCAGCCGCGCCACGCCACACCGGGAGCAGACCTGCCCAGCGCCAACCCTCGCCCGGTCCTGAACCCCGCCAACCACGCTGACCGCGTAGGCACTGTGCGCGAAGCGCTGCCCTCCGCCGTGCCCGAAGCCTCCCGCCTCGCCGCCGCGTCACGCTGGCCTGCCACCCCGCCTGCCGCACGCGCCGTCGTGCTGGAACGCGCCGCCGACCGGCTGCAATCCGCCATGCCCGAATTGATCGCGCTGCTGGTGCGAGAAGCGGGCAAGTCCGCCGCCAACGCCATCGCCGAAGTGCGCGAAGCAGTGGACTTCCTGCGCTATTACGCCGCGCAAGACGCCACACTCGCCGGAGCCGCGCCGCTCGGCGTTGCCGTCTGCATCAGCCCGTGGAACTTCCCGCTGGCCATCTTCACCGGACAGATCGCCGCCGCGCTGATGGCGGGCAACACTGTGCTGGCCAAACCGGCCGAGGAAACCCCGCTGATCGCCGCCGAAGCCGTGCGCGTGCTGCACGAAGCGGGCGTTCCTGATGACGCGCTGATCCTCCTGCCGGGAGACGGCACAGTCGGAGCCGCGCTCGTAGCCGCGCCGCAGACCGCCGCCGTGCTGTTCACCGGCTCCACCGAAGTCGGCCGCCTGATTCAGCGCCAGTTGGCCAGCCGCCTCTCGCCAACGGGCCGCCCGATCCCCCTAATCGCTGAAACCGGCGGCCAGAACGCGATGATCGTCGATAGCTCGGCACTGGCCGAACAGGTCGTCGCCGATGTCATCGCCTCGGCCTTCGACAGCGCCGGGCAGCGCTGCTCGGCCCTGCGCGTGCTGTGCTTGCAGGAAGACGTCGCCGATCACGTCCTCGCCATGCTGCGCGGCGCGCTGGCCGAACTCTCGGTCGGCCCGACAGACAAGCTCGCATCCGACATCGGCCCAGTCATCACCGCAGAGGCGCGTGACGGCATCGAAGCCCACATCGCCCGGATGGAAGCGCTAGGCTGCCCCGTCCACCGCCTGCCGCTCAACGACGCGACGGCACAGGGCACCTTCGTAGCCCCCACCATCATCGAACTGGCCTCCCCCGCACAGCTCACCCGCGAAGTCTTCGGCCCGGTCCTCCACGTGATCCGTTTTGCCCGCAAGGACATGGACGCGCTGGTCGATAGCATCAACGCCTGGGGCTATGGCCTCACCTTCGGCCTCCACACCCGGCTCGATGAAACCGTCGCCCGCGTCACCGCACGCGCCCATGCGGGCAACATCTACGTCAACCGCAACGTCATTGGCGCAGTCGTCGGCGTGCAACCCTTCGGCGGCCACGGCCTCTCAGGCACCGGACCCAAGGCAGGCGGCCCGCTCTACTTGCGCCGCCTCGTCGCCTCCGCCCCCGCCCCCCCCGCACTGACACTGGGAGAGCGCGAACTCACCGGCCCCGTGGGCGAACGCAACATCCACGCCCTGCGCCCCATCGGCAAAGTCCTCGTCGCCGCCCAAAACACCACCCGCCTCGCCGCCCTCGAAGCCCGCGTAACCCGCCTTGGCGGCACGCCCATCGTGGCCGATCCCGGCTGGCAAACCAAAGGCCCCTACGCCCGCGCCTTGGTAGACGGCGACGAACCCTTCACCCTCGCCTTCCAGCAAGCGCTGGCCGCGCTGGACGGCGCAATCGTCCCGCTGCTGACCCCGGCGGACGACGATGCCATGCTGCTGGCGGAAGTCTCGCTCTCGATCAACACGACGGCTGCGGGGGGGAATGCGAGTCTGATGGCTGTGGCGTGATGAAGGGTGTTGCCATGCGGACAACCCGGGCCTCCACGCGCGACGATCACGATGTCGTATTCCCTTGATTCAGTTCAAAGCACCATCACCGAAATTGAGTATGCTGTACCCGGAATCCCGGGATTCATAACACTAACGAGTTACCGACGCAGTCTTTGCAATGCGCCTTTTCGCCCCAGAAGGGAGACCGAGCAGCTCTGTTTCTTCAAGCGGTAGCCGCCGACGCGCAGAGACGCCTTCTTTGAGATAGCCGGCAAAGCGGGTCTGCCATTTAGGCCACTTTCGTTCGCAGGCATGTCGTGCTACTCGTTCAGCTCGCTCTTCGACTATTGGTACCATGCAGTCGACATAAAGCAATTCCATCGACGATCGGACACTGAAGTCTACCCCGTCGTTCGAAAAGACAATATTCCGCGCGGCATGAACCGCGTCCATCAAGCGCATAGCGCCGGTGACAATCGCGCCGTCAGTAAGATCGGACCGACCAAGCAGGCGGTCCAAGGCAAACCGTATATGTTCCGCGCGTGCAGCAATGCCTGCACAGGTATCATCTTTCCAACTCGCGACGTGGAAGGCATCAACAAACGCCAAAAGGCCCGGAAAACCGGGTGCCCGAAGGCGAAGATCACATTTTCAAGGGGTGATGGTGCGGTCAAGAAGACTCGAACTTCCACGGGCTTTCGCCCACAACGACCTCAACGTTGCGCGTCTACCAATTCCGCCATGACCGCAAAATCAGACGG